>NZ_JBLIZW010000116.1:0-3893 GCF_048860245.1 Aquabacterium sp.
GGGAGGCCACCATACCCGTTTACAAAGCGAACAGGAAAGTCAATGAAATCAACGGTCTACCCAGACCACCCCCGCGCCAGTGCTAGCTTTGCGTACCGTCACTTATTGCACTGAAAACGAGGAGACCCCGAGCGAGGCGAAAAAAAACCGCCTCGGGGTGTCCGAGGCGGCAAGTCTGCATGCGGTTCAGGGAGGAAGAAACCGCGCCGGCGATCAGGGAGGAAAACCGCGCGGCCTGATGTGCAGCTCGGCCACTTTAGACGTGGCGTGAAGGCCATGCACAGCCATTACACCGGCACGCAGGTGGACGTGAAGGTCTTGCGCCCCGAGCAGCAAGGCTTGCGTGCTGTCGGGCACTTCAACTTTTTTCACGCGAAGACGGGGCCACGTGGCTGGGCCCTGAGTTTGCCCTGGCTGGGTTTGGCCCCGGCCTGATGGGGCCCAACCCAAGGCTCAGGCCAAGGCACCTGTGATGCCGACCTGCCGATCGCGCGGGTCGATCAGCACGCCGGGGTTGAGAATGCCTTGCGGGTCCACCGTGGCCTTGGCAGCTTGCAACATCTGGCGGTACAAGGCGGGTGTTTCCTGCTCGTAGCCTGGCCGGTGGTCGCGCCCCACGGCGTGGTGGTGGGTGATGGTGCCGCCGTGCTTGATCACGGCCTCATTGGCGGCCTGCTTGATCTCGCGCCAGGCGGCCAGTGCCGAGGCTACATCGCCTTGTGCGCTGCCCAAGGCCGCGATGGTGAAGTAGGGCGCCGGCCCATCCGGGTAGATGTGCGTGAAGCGACAAGACACGAAGGCTGGATGGCCGGTGGCATGCTGCACGGCCTGGGCCACATCCTTGCGCACACCCTTGTAGAAGGCCTCGAAGTTGTTCCAGGTGGTGGCGGTCTCGAAGGTGTCCATGATGAGACCATTGCCCACAGCCGGGTCGCGCCAGTAGGGCATGCGCAGAAAAGCCTGCCGCCACGCACCGGCTGTGCCGCTGCGGTGTTCCTCGCCACCCTCATCACGCATCGAGCGCTCGACCGATTCGGCGTCGTAGCTGCCACCGTGGCTGCTCACCAGTTCCAGCGCACGGCGCATCCATTCGTTCAATGGGTGATCCGCTGATTCAAAGCCCAGCACCAGCACGGCGGCACTGCCGTCGCCTACGCCAGAAAACACGGTTTCCATCGGGTCCAGCAGGCGGCAGTTGCTGGGGTACAGGCCCGATTGCGCCAGGGCCCGCACGCATTGCACGGCTTGCTTGTAGTCGGTGAAACGTACCGATGCATTGGCGCGGAAGCGCGGGCGTTCCTGCAGGCGCATCCAGGCTTCGGTGAGCACGCCCATCGTGCCTTCCGAGCCCAGCACCAGGCGATCTTGCGAAGGGCCGGCACCCGATGCGGGCAGGCGGCGAGAGGCGCACACGCCCGAGGGGGTGACCATGCGGGTGTTCTCGACCAGGTCATCAATGTGGGTCATCAGCGTGGCGTAGTGGCCGCCGGCACGCGTCACGATCCAGCCGCCCAAGGTGGAGAACTCGAAGCTCTGCGGGTAGTGGCGCAAGGTATAGCCATGCGGCTTGAGTTGCGCTTCCAGTTCAGGGCCCAGCGCGCCGGCCTGGATGCGGGCCGCGCGGCTGATGGGGTCCACCTCCAGCACGCGGTTGAGTCGTTCCATGTCGAGCGACACGGCGGCGGCGTAGCTGTTGCCCACAGCGGCTTCCACACCGCCACACACGCTCGAGCCGCCACCATAAGGGATCACGGCCACGTTGTGGCGCGCGGCCCAATCCAGGATGTCGATCACGGCCTGCTCGTCATCGGGGTAGGCCACCCAGTCGGGCACGTGGGGCACCTGGCGCAACCACATGCGGGCCAGATCGGCGTAGCTCTTGCCCATGGCGTGGTTGAGCCGGTCCAGCGGCGTCGCCGAGAACATCTCGGCCAAAGCTGAAGGTGGGGCGATGCGCGGCGCAGGCAACGTGAAGTCGCTGACCTGGGGCTCGGGTCGGTCAGTGATCTGCCCGCCCAGCATCTGCACCATCATCCCGATGCGGGCCGATTCGTCCTGCGTCAGGTGTTCGGAGGCGACGCCCCAACCCCAGAAACGGCGAAGCGGGCGGCGAGAGAGTGTGGCGTTCATCGAGTGGGTCCTTTCGGTGTCGAGCCAGGTCGGGTTCTGAGGGTGACTGTATGCAGACGCCGGCCTTTACGCTGGTTAATCTGCGCCATCTTTCCGATAATTGGTGACAATGCGGCGTGCTGCCATCTCGGGTAGCGGAGTGCGTGTCGTGAATGGTTTGATGAGGGTGACCGGCGCCTGGACCGGCCTGTTGACGGACTGGCTGGACCGCGAAGGATTGGCTGCACCCAGGCTGCGTGCCCAACTTGCGCGCTTCGCGCCGGACGACGTCGTGCCGATTGCGGTCTGGCGCGAGGCCCTGGCACAGGCGGCGGCATTGCGCCCCGGCGTGCCGGCGCTGGGCCTTCAAATTGGCGCTGGTGTGCAACCCAGGCATCTGGGCGTCCTGGGTTACCTGGTGGCCGCCTCTGACAACCTGGGCGAGGCCATGCGGGTCTACCTGGCGTACGAGCGGCTGTTTTACGGCGCCAACCTGGCCCAGGTGAGCTGGCATGGCGACGAGGTCGAGATCGCCTGGCCGCCGGCCGAACAGGGCCCGATGTTCAACGAGGTGTCGATCGGCGCTCTGGTGACCTTCATGAGCCGTCAGGTGGACAACCCGCCTCGGCCTTTGCAGATCAGTTTTGTGCACGAGGCCACCCCAGGTTTGCGGGCCCACTACGAGGCCTTCTTTGCCTGCCCGGTGGTGTTTGGCAGCAGCCATACGCGGGTAAGGATCCCCTCGGCGTACATGCAGATTCCCATGCGGCACCCGGAGCCGGGTTTGCGCGCGCTGCTGGATTGGCAGGCCGAGGCGCTGCTGCGGGCGCTGCCCGAGCCAGGCGATTTTGATCAGGCCGTGCAGCGCCTCTTGTTGCGGGTGTTGCCGGAGGGCAGCGTGTCCGTGCACCGGCTGGCGAAGATGATGAACCAGTCTGCTCGCACGCTGCAGCGTCGATTGAGCCAGCATGGCCTGACCTGGCAGATGCTGCTGGATCGGACGCGTGAGCAACTGGCCAGACAGTATCTGCGCGACCCGGCCTTGTCGGTGTGCGAGGTGGCCATGATGCTGGGCTACAGCGACCAAAGCGCTTTCACCAAGGCCTTCAAGCGGTGGACGGCCGACACGCCCCAGGCGTGGCGCAGCCGTGGCAAGCGCTGATGCACGTGGCTCGTACCCCCTGAAAAGGCTATGACGTTTGCACCGATGCTGCCGATGAGGCGAATGGCCAGAATGCAAGGCCAACACAGTCTGTGATGCGCCGGCCATCATCGCGATGCGCCTGGCGCGTCTCCACCTCGGAGCAATGTCATGCAACGCCAAGTTGTGCAGTTGGGCCTGAGCGCCATCGCCACCACGGTTCTGGCCTCCTCGGCTTGGGCCGCTGCCACCCCCTGGACGCCCAACACCAGCGGCAATGTGGGTGCGGCCCCCACCACCTTCAACAAGTGGGAAGCCATCGAAGCCCCCGCCGAGTCCGGTGCCAGCTGCGGCAACGGCACGCCCTACCGCTTCTTCGTCAACCGCACCACCAACGCCGCCAACATGGCCAAGACGGTGATCGTGTTCGAGGGCGGCGGTGCCTGCTGGGAACAGAACGCCTGCCAGATGAAGGACGGCGTGCTGGGGGCCACCAACTACAAACGGATAGGAAATTCAACCGCATGAGGCCAAGTATGGCACGAGTTTTGGGCCTCGAAACACGTTCGGCCAAGGAAGGTTGAGCGCTCGCTTGCCGCTCAATGGCAAGAGCTTGGGAGGCAGTATGCATTTGGGCCTGGCG
>NZ_JBLIZW010000117.1:0-19918 GCF_048860245.1 Aquabacterium sp.
TGATCGCGATGCCCCCACCCGCACCAAAGCCGCCAAGAGAGAACTGCCCGACAGCCCGGTCCCCGCACGCGATAGCAGCGGCACTACGATTGACGACAAGCACGCGCCGTTGATCACCTTTCTGGACGCTTCCGGCCTCAAGCAATTTGTTGACCGCCATCGCGCAAAGGCAGACGAAAAGTTCAAGCGTGCCCAGCAGATTGCGGAGCGCATCCGGGCGGCCGGCCATGAGCGGCGCACGCTCGGCATGCTGCCCGACGAGTGGGACGTTCTGATCGAAGAGTTCACCCAAGCCTTCCCGAATTTCAGCGAGCTGGCCGAGCTGCTGCACGATCACTTTGCCCTCAATGCGATGGGCGATGGCCGCGTTGCGTGGTCGCCGCTA
Organism: Aquabacterium sp.; assembly: GCF_048860245.1. Classification (GTDB taxonomy): domain Bacteria; phylum Pseudomonadota; class Gammaproteobacteria; order Burkholderiales; family Burkholderiaceae_C; genus Aquabacterium. The sequence goes on from NZ_JBLIZW010000117.1 coordinate 386, forward strand.
CTGCTGGTCGGGCCTGCGGGCATCGGCAAAACAGAAGCGGCTCGCTGGCTGGCGGAAAGGCTGGCCTTGCCCTTCCGTGTGTTCGACATGGCGAGCGCCCAATCCGGTTCGCCACTGGCTGGGTCAGAAGCCTTCTGGAGCAATTCCGAGCCTGGCCTCCTGTTCGAACTGCTGGCCTACCAGCCAAAGGCCAACCCCGTCGTGGTCTTGGATGAACTGGACAAGACCGAGCAGGTGCGCCAGTACGACCCATTGGCGGCGCTGTACACCCTTCTTGAGCCCCGCAGCGCACGGTCCTTTACGGACCTCTCTATCCGTGATTTCGCCATTGATGCCAGCCACATCAACTGGATCGCGACGGCAAACAGCGTGGATGGCATCCCAAGCCCATTGCTGTCGCGGCTCACGGTGCTGCATGTCCAAGCACCCACGCCCGATCAGATCGCACGAATCGCGCAGAACATCTATGGACGAATGCGTGCCGAAGCCAGCTGGGGTTCTGCCTTCGTACCCTCTCTCGACGGGGCCGTGCTGGAGAAGTTGAAGCACTTGCCGCCGCGAAGTCTGGGCCTGGCATTGCGGCGGGCGCTTGGGCATGCCGCACGGGATCTGCGCGATCACATCACGCCCACCGACCTACAGCTGATTTCAGACGGCGGCAAGCGTGGAATCGGCTTCACCGCTGACCTGACCGTGCAGCAGTAGCAAGCACTCGAATCCACCCCAATCGAGGAGAAACCATCAATGCACCACAACCTGCAAATCAAGTTCCAGTTTCACTCCCCAAGCAGCTCATTCAACGACGTAGCTGGCAGCATCGTGATCGACATGGTGCGCAACGGGGAACACGAGTACACGCTGAACCTCCCTACCGGCGATATCCGTGTCTGGCGAAGGTCACTCACCACGGCATTCCCCAGTATCGACTGGCGTAGTCATCGCCACTTAACTGCGACGATGCGCGGGGTGGACAAGCTGCTCGAACTCCACCAGAAAGTCTGTACGTTGGCCGCAGGTAGCGGGAGTGGTTGGATTCCAGTCGTCAAAGCGGGAGCAGGCCCATCGGACAAGAGCTGCAAGGTCCGGGTGAGCGATGTCGTCTACCGTGTCAACGCCGACCACGATGAGCACGAAATCGAACGGCGAGTCCATACCTTGACGATTCCTGCCAGCCAACTGCGTGAATCAGACGGGCAGCTCTACGCTCCACGTTGGCTGTTGATGCGGACCATTCATGAGCGCGTACTGGATCGCAAACGGTGGCCCCATGACATCGAACATGGGCAATTTCTTGATGCCGATATGCTGTGGGCGGAACTGTTCGCACCGCTGCAGCTTGCCCTAGAGCAGCAGGAGGCTGTAGCGCTTGAGCGAAAACGGCAAAGGAAGGCGTGGGATGCCACATATGCCAGAGCCATCAAGGGCGATCAAGACAGACCTGGGGGCGAAGAGGCGGCTACTCACAAGGAATGACGATGCGTTTGTCCCCGCATTTCTGATCTCTCCGCGCCTGTACCCCGTTATCGTAATTACGGTAACTACGATAACGGGCGTGTGCCGATCAGTTTCTGAGATGTGCCTGCCCGCATGTATGGCAAAACCACGTGTTCTGCCACTGGCGCTTCGCGGCACCGTAGGCCTTAGCCTGGGCGTGCCAGCCCTTCATCAGCAGCCAGCCCAGTGCAATGAGCCCCAAGCCAACTGCGGTTTGCTTCCAGTTGTAGATAAGCAGCGCCCAGAAGGACATGCCGACCCGGCAACCCCGCTCGAAAAGGTCGCACACCGTCGCAGCGTGATAGACCGTCGCTCCACCCAGCCCAAACGCAATGATGAACGGCATCGGTGACGGCGGTGCAGGCGGGGCGCAGTGCTGAGCCAACACCGTGAACTGAGAGCCCTGGCTGCTGCCTTGAACGAACTGCCCATCTGAAGTGACCGCCGTGTGTGAAGCTTGGAAATGCTGCGTACCGCCCGCATGCACAACGGCCACTGGCTGGATGTGCGTGCTACCGCAACTCGGGCATTGCATTGCCATGATCAGCCCTCCGAGCCTTCGGTGTTGACGGTACAGGTCAGCGTGGCCTCGCCGCCCTCCATGCCCGCCGACAACACGCCGGCCTTGGTCAAACGGCCATAGGTCTTGCCGTCCTTGCCCAGCTTCAACGAGCCTGATTTCGCAATCTGCTGGGCCGTGAGGCCGGGCAAGTAGCTGCGGTAGGTTTGCTCACCCCCGTCACGTGACACCGCTACCTTGCGGACGCTGAACCCATAGACCTTGACGGGCTCGGCGAGCGTGACCGGCGTGACGCCTTGATCGGGATTCCATCCCGACTGCTTGAGCAGCGACTCAGCCAGTTCAAATCGTGGACCGATGACAGTGCAGCTCAACGCCTGTTCGAGCTGCGCCTTGGTCTTGGCGTCCACGGGCTGCGACGCTCCGTTGCTGGAGGCAGGAGGCACGGTTGGCTTGATGACCGCGTTGGCGTCATACCCTACCAACCAGAGATTGGTCGGTGCGCCCGGCTGCCATCCGGTGTCGAGCACCAGTTGCTGGATAAACCCCTGGAAGGCGAGCTGCTGCCGCTCGCTGATCGGCTGCCGGTCGGGGATGGCCAGCATGGGCGGCTTGGGGCCAACAGTGCGGACATTGCCGCTGTGCTCGACCGCCATCTGCTGCATGAAGAGGTGCAGGTTGGCGGCGTTGTTGACCGCGTACCCCACCGACTGTCCCCAGCACACCGAAAAGGCGGGTACGGCTTCGGACTTGGTCTTGCTCCACCAGATGGTGGCCGTACCGATCCAGCAGTCACTACGGGACCAGTCCGTGACCGTGACAGCCGCGCGGGGGAAGTAGGTCTTGGGAGTTCCGTCGAAAGGGTGCTTGCTGAAGAGGCCTGCCAGCGCTGTTGCACGGATGCCAGGAGCGCCGGGCGGCGCGCTTTGGTCTGGCTTTGCTTGATTGGCAACGACGGCTGGGCGAGTCTCGGTAGTAGGAGGCGGTGCCACGTTACCTTGGCTTACCTTCGACACGCCACCCAAGGAGAGGTGAACCTTGGTAGAACCGTCAGCCTGCGGCTGTGTCGTGACACAACCGGTCACGGTCATCACAACGGCCAGCCCGGCCAGCATCCGAAAGCAGAGTCCACTCATCCATCAGCTCCCTTTGATCCCAAGTTGAGCTGATTATGAAGACTATATTCGACATTGTCGAATATAGTCCGTGGATTAAAGATCTCATGACGCCCATGCTCGGCGTTGATGGGACGAGACTACGAGCAAGTGCGTCAGGACTTGGCGCGCAACATGAAAGACTTCCGGGGCAAGCGTGGCTTGTCGCAGGAGGCGCTCGCCCTGAGCGCGGATGTGGATCGCACCTACGTGAGTCAGATCGAGCGCGCTGTGGGCAACCCGTCCCTGCTGGTCCTGTGCAAGCTGGGCGCGATCCTAGAGACCGACGTGCTTGGTCTCTTGGCGGAGCAGACCAAGTGAACACGGGTGAGGCCACCCGAATGGGGATGTCCGCAAAAAATGTATACGGAAGTGACTACGGAATGAGCCAAACCGCGCTGAGACCCAGTAAAAATGGCACCTCCAAGGCCATCTTTCACTTTAACGTCTGATCGCAACGCCATCTCAAGAAAACCGGTCACGCCTCGGCGTTGACCGGTTTTTTTTCGTCTTGGGAAACAAAAATCCTCAAGCTGGGACAAACCTAGCCGAAACCACCGTTGCCCAACGGTGTGATGCCGTGCCTTTTACGTCATGCATGACGCCTCGGTCCGAACAACTTCGAGTTTGTCGCCCATGAACATGTTCTCCTTGATGCGTGCGTTCACGATCCGGTTCCGGATGTACAGCGCCATTGCGGTCGTTCTGTCACTGCTGCTGCTTGTGGGGGGGGTTGGCCTGTACGGGCTGATTCATAACCAGAACACCAATGATGCGTATCGGCTGGGGCACTTCGCCGAAACCGGCGACCTGTCCCGCATGAGAGAAGCGCTGGGGCACATGCGCAAGCATGAGAAGAATGCGCTTTTGGTCGCAGGCAATGGTCCTGCGGTTCAAGCTGAGGCCAACGGGTGGCGCGCTGCCCTGGATCAGTTTCAGAAGACAGCGAAACTGATGCTCGATGGTGAAGAGGACGAAGACAACGTCATTGTCCGCAAGGTCTTGTCCCAGATGGATGAGTACCAGCGCGCCATGGAGGCAGCCTTTCCGGAACTGGCCTCTGGTGCCTTGTCCAGTCAGGACGCTTTGACACGCCTGGCGCCACAGATGAAGGTGGCCGACGCTTTCGACGCCAGCATGGAGGCCATCGACAAGGTGATGGGTGAAGAACAATCGGAGGCAGCCGATGAGCAGCAAAGTAATGTTCGCAACACCATCTACATGTTCTTGGCGGCTGTGGTGATCTCGATTCTGATCGTGGCGCCCCTGACGATTCTGAACATGATCTGCATCTGCCGCCCGATTGACGAGGCGCAGCAGATGGCCGATGCCATCGCGTCCGGCAATTTGCGTAACGAGGCTTTCCTGGACGGGTCTGACGAGCCGGCCGTGCTGCTGCGCGCCCTGATGCGCATGCAAGAGGCTCTGCGAACCATCGTCACCGACGTTCGCATCTCGGCTGACTCCATCTCTACCGCGTCCAACGAAATTGCCAGCGGCAACATGGACTTGTCGGCTCGCACCGAGAACACGGCATCGAGCTTGCAAGAGACTGCCAGCTCGATGGACCAGCTCACCGGGACCGTGCAACACAGCGCAGAATCGGCCCTGCAGGCCAACAGCCTGGCTCAAACAGCTGCGAACGCCGCTCATCGGGGCAACAGCATCGTGACCGAAGTGGTCGCCAACATGAGCGAGATCGACAGCACCAGCAAGCGCATCAACGACATCATTGGTGTGATTGACGGTATCGCCTTCCAGACCAACATCCTGGCCCTGAACGCGGCCGTGGAAGCTGCTCGGGCCGGCGAACAAGGCCGCGGCTTTGCAGTGGTGGCCGGCGAGGTTCGCAGCCTGGCGCAACGCAGCGCCACGGCGGCACGTGAAATCAAGCAACTGATTCTGGCGTCCAGCGAGAAGGTCGAGTCAGGGACTCGCCTGGTTCATGACGCCGGCGCCGCGATGCAGGAAATCATTGCCAGCGTGCAGCGCGTGTCTGACACCATCAGCGAAGTCACCACGGCGTCGACCGAGCAAAGCTCGGGCATCAGCCAAGTGAACAACGCTGTGGCCAATCTGGATCAGATGACGCAGCAAAACGCGGCTTTGGTGGAAGAATCTGCTGCCGCGGCAGCCAGCCTGAAGGACCAAGCCCTGAAGCTGACGCAGGCGATGTCGGTGTTCCACACCTGATGCTGTGGGCATCCCCGCCGCGTTGGGCTAGAAAGCATCGAAAACAAAAAATACGACCGAGGAACCCCATGCAGATCCGCCCCTGCTACCCCGTTATGGGTCACGTCATTTCGCGCATGCGCTGGGCAGTTTGCGTGGCAGCGTTGCTTCCAGTTGCTGCGGTGCACGCCGGCCGCCCCATGAACACAGACGATGCAAGCGCCAACAAGCAGGCCGTCTGCCACGTTGAAGCCTGGATGGACAAGTACGCTGGTGCAACCAGCACCCACCTTGCCCCGACTTGTGGCGTCGTGGACGATTTGGAAGTGGCCGCAGAGTTTGTATCCAATCGACCTTCGTCCGAGATTCCGCAAGGCCGTGCACTGGGTTTCAAGTGGGCCCCCGAATGGGCCAACTGGCAAGAATGGCGCTTTGGCATCAAGGGCGGAATGGGTTGGGAAAAAGCCAGCGGTGACGACTGGCGACATGTCTCCGAAGCCTATTCGCTGCTGGCCACACGCCAATTGAACGACGAATGGACCGTGCACATCAACGTTGGGCGCGGCCACGATAAGCTGAAAAAGCACCACGACACCCCGTACGGTGTGGCGCTGGCCTGGGCGCCCGACGACCACTGGATGGTCTTTGGCGAAATCACCGGGCTGAACCACACTTCCGCTTCGCAGTTCGCGGGGATGCGCTATTGGATCTTGCCTGAAACCCTGGGGCTCGACTTGACCGCGGGGAGAACCAACGCCACCCCTCAAAGCAAGACCTGGGGGATCGGTTTGGGCTGGTATGGCCTCCGGTTCTGAGTGTTGCGAACAAATTCACATTCCAATCTTCAGTTTTCCGCAGAAAGACCGATATCCCAAGCGGGAACAATCTCCACGGTGAGCGCCCCGATTGGCGCTTGACGACTCAAAGAGGATCAGCATGGACGCCCTGCAACCCGCAGCCCCCCAAACACAGACCGCCTCGTCGCAGCCTTCCGGTCTGGCCATGCGCAATGCCCCCAACCGTCAGGTGCGTCATGTACCGGCCGGTCGCGAGTACCTGACCTTCCGTCTGGGTAGCGAGGAGTACGGCATCGACATCCTGAAGGTGCAGGAGATTCGCTCGTACGAACCCCCAACCAAGATTGCCAATGCGCCAGCCTACCTGAAAGGTGTGGTCAACCTGCGCGGCGTGATCGTCCCCATCGTGGACTTGCGCGTCAAGTTCAACTGCGTCAACGAAGAAGGCCAAACCGATTTCAACAGCTTCACCGTGGTGATCGTGCTGAATGTTAGGGGGCGTGTCGTGGGTGCGGTCGTGGACTCGGTGAGCGACGTGATGCAGTTGTCCGAGCAGATGATTCAGCCTGCCCCGGAAATGAGCCACTCGGTGATCGACACCAGCTACATCACCGGCATCGCCAACGTGAGCGACCGCCTGCTGATCCTGATGGACATCGAGTCGTTGATGAGCAGCTCGGAAATGGGCCTGATCAATGCGCTGACGCCGGCCTGATTGGCTTTTCGCCTTGCGCCACAAGGCGCACTCAAGAAAGCCGGCCCGCGAGCCGGCTTTTTCACGTCTGGCCGTGGCTAGTCCACCTGACGCAAGTTGGCGGTCACGGACCGCTGCAAAACGCCTCGTAAGCTCCACCACCCAGCCAGCCACGACAGCAAGGCGCCGATGAGTGCCCCGGCCAACGGCCACCACAAGGGGGCATGCCACTCAAACTCAAACACACGCGTGGCCAACACCCATCCAATGGTCAACGCCGCAGACGCTGCCAGCGCACCGGCCAAAGCCCCCGTCAACAGCAACTCCACACGCTGCACGCGCGCCAGCATGGATTGCGTCGCACCCAGCGCACGCAAAATGGCCCAGTCCCTCGCGCGGCGCTCTCTGGAACTCATCAGCCCGGCCATGATGACCATGAGACCCGCCGCCAGTGTGAACACAAACAAGAACTCCACGGCGGCAATGACCTGCTCCAGCACGTCCTGAATCTGCCTCAAGGTGGCTGACACATCCACCACCGTGACATTCGGAAACTGCTGAACCAGCGCACGATCCAGCTTCTGCCCAGTCGGCATCCGAAAGGCGGTGATGTAGGTGGCGGGCCACTGCGGCATCTCGGCCACGGGCGCCATCACAAAGAAATTGACGCGCATGGATGACCAGTCCACCTTGCGCAAGGTGGTGATGCGCCCTTCGTAGCTGACACCCGCCATGTCGAAGAGCAGGCGATCCCCGCGTTGCAGGCCCAGTGTGGTCGCCAGGCCTTGCTCGACGCTGAATGCATGGGCTTCATTGGGCACCCACTGGCCCGCCACGACAGGGTTATGTGCCGGGGGCTGTGCGGCATAGCTCATGTTGAACTCGCGCTCGACCAGCCGCTGCGCTCGCTCTTCAGGATAGTCTTTGGCCTTCACGGGCTTGCCGTTGACGGCGACCAAGCGAGCACGAACCATGGGATACCAGTCGTACTGCGCCACACCGGCTTGCTTCAATGCACGCTGAAACGGCTCGACCTGATCCGGCAAGATGTTGATGACAAAGCGATCTGGCGCATCTGCGGGGGTGGCTGCGCGCCAACTGTCAACCAGATCGGTTCGGATCAACACCAACAGCATCAACGCCAACAGCCCGACGCCCAATGCGCACACCTGCACCACGGTCTGCCCAGGCTGCGCTGTGAGTTGCCGACTGGCCAAGGCCAACCACGTGGGGACACGTGCCCCCATGCGACGGATGAAGGCGCGCCACGCCAGCACCATCAACATGGCCAACACGGCAAACAGGGCCACGGCCGCGACAAAGCCTCCCAAGGCGATGCCTCCGAGTTTGATGTCGCGAGCCACAGCCATCAACAGGCCCAACAGCGCCACGCTGCCCAGGGCCGCGACACCCCCGGACAGAGGCCGCAAGCCCCCCAGATCACGTCGCAACACACGCAGAGGCGGCACCTTGGCCAGTTGCAGAACCGGCGGCAGACCGAAGCCCAAAGTCAACAGCACCCCAACGCCCATGCCCAAGGCCACAGGCTGCCAACCGGCGGGCGGCAACGACACGCCCACCAACTCGGCCAGCATCGACACAAACACCAGATGGAAGCCCCACCCGACCAGCAAGCCCAAGGCGCTGGCGAGGACCCCCACCAGCAAAAACTCCAGCAAGTAGGTTCGCGCCATCACGGATTGAGAGACCCCCATGACGCGCAACAAGGCACAGTCATCCAGGCGTCGCTGGGCAAAGTCCCTCGACACCATGGCGACAGCCACGGCGGACATCAATGCTGCCAGCAAGGCCACCAAGCGGAGAAACAGTGCAGCGCGGTCCAAGGTGGTTCGCATCTCGGGGCGACCTTGCTCCAGGGTCTCGACCCTGATGCCACGAACCGATTCAGCCAAAGATTCGCTGACTTGGGTGAATCGTTCCACGCGCATCTGCTCGGCCTTCTGTGGCCCGGCTGCAGCGGCATAAAAGCGGTAGGTCACCCGACTGGCTGGCTGAATCAACTGCGTGGCAGCCAGATCAGACTGCCGGATCATGACCCGGGGCGCAAACGACGTGAAGCCCGCGCCACGGTCAGGCTCGGTGGCAATCACCGCCGCCACCTTGAACGACGCCTCACCCAGCCAGATGGCATCCCCCACGCGCAAGTCCAGCGCCACCAGCAAACCGGCATCCACCCAGACCTGTCCGGCAGGCGGCCCGCCTGGCTCGGCATCATGGACTTGAGCAAGGCCGCCCTGCGCGTCCAGCACGCCAATCCGCAGACGCCCCTTGAGCGGGTAATGCTCGCTCACGGCCTTGACGCTGACCAGCTTGGACTCACCGCCACGCTCATCGGGCGACCGCGCCATGCTCTGAAAAATCGCTGCCTTCGCCGTATTCAACTGCGATGCGGCAGCGGCCCGCTCAAATGACTCTGGCAGGGGCTGGTCGCCCACGACCACCACATCGCCGCCCAGCAGCTGCGCCGCATCACGATGCAGGCCTTGCTCGATGCGATCTGCAAAAAACGCCACCGCTGACAGGGCGGCAACGGCCAGCATGACCGCGAGCAACATCAGACGCAGACTGCCGCCGCGTAGGTCACGTACTGTTTGCGTCCAGGCCCACCGCCAAGCGGAGACCCGGGTTGTGTGAATTTCTGGCATGCCTCTTGTATGCAAAACGTCTGCAATTGCGCGATGATGTCAGCTTTCGTCCATGCCTGCATTTCTGATCATGCCTGTTGACTACCTCCGCACCCTCACGGCAACGGAGCGCTCTCGCCGGAGCAATGTGCATCTGGGCATTTTCCTGACCTTCAATGCAGGGGCCATCAACGCCGGCGGTTTTCTGGCTGTGGATGAATACACCTCCCACATGACCGGGGTCGTGTCCACCATGGCCGACGAACTGGCCTTGGGGCAAATCGATCTGGCGCTCGGCGCCTTGACCTCATTGATCGCGTTCGTGATTGGCGCCGCAACATCGGCCATCATGATCAATTGGGCACGCAGGCGACAGTCGCCTCACGAGTATTCGATGCCGCTGCTGCTGGAGGCCGGCTTGCTGCTGGCGTTTGGCTTGCTGGGTGAGTATCACCATGCCATTGGCACATCCGTCGCACTCACCATTGCGGTGCTGAGCTTTCTGATGGGGCTGCAAAACGCCATGATCACCAAGGTGTCCAACGCCGAAATCCGCACCACCCACGTGACCGGCCTGATGACCGACATTGGCATCGAGTTGGGCAAGCTGCTCTATTGGAACCAGTCACCCGACACCGTCAGCAAACCAGCGGTGCGGGCCAACTTCGACAAGCTGAAACTTCACAGCATGTTGGTCACCACCTTTTTCCTGGGTGGCGTACTGGGTGCATTGGGATTCAAGCATGTGGGCTACATCGCCACGGTTCCCCCAGCCATCGCCCTGGCCATTTTGTCGTCGATGACATTTCTGCCCGAGCGTCGCTAGACTGGGCTGATGACTGTCGCCTTTCCCACCCTCTTTTTGTCTCATGGCTCGCCGATGATTGCGGTGGAGCCGGGTCCGGCTGGCCACTTCTTGCAACGGCTGGGCCCTGCCATCGAGACGCTGTGGGGGCGACCCAAGGCCATCATCGTGATGTCGCCACACACCGCAACGCCGACACCTTATGTCTTGGGCGCGGCACACCACGACACCATCCACGACTTTGGCGGTTTCCCGGCAGCTTTGTACGAGATCCGCTACGACACGCCCGGCGAGCCTCAACTCGCCAGCGAGATCCACCAAAAACTGGTCAACGGTGGTTTGCCTGCACGACTGACCTCACAAGGTGGTCTGGACCACGGCATCTGGACCTTGTTGATGCACATGTTCCCGGCCGCGAACATTCCGGTGGTGCCCCTGTCGTTGAGCCCACGCGCCAAGCCGGCAGACATGCTCGCATTGGGTCGCCTGCTGACCGATTTGCGCCGCCAAGGTGTGCTGGTGATCGGTTCAGGCAGCCTGACGCACAACCTGCAGCGCTTCTTTCACCACCCCAGCCCTGTGGATGCACCGGAAGAAGCCGACTGCGCAGCCTTCCGGGCGTGGGTCCACGACAAGGCACAGGCAGCTGACTGGCCTGCCCTGCTTGACTACCGTGCCCAGGCCCCTCATGCCTGGGCCATGCACCCAACCGATGAACACTGGCTGGCGTTTTACTTTGCTGCCGGTGCCGCGATGTGCGACACCGACACCATCGGCCCGGCAACCAGCCTGCGCATCCACGAAAGTGTCACGCATGGCCACCTGGCCATGGACGCTTATGCCTTTGGTGCCGAAGCCGCAAAGCTGGCAAACGTCTGATCCAGCTGGGCGATCCAGCCGGCCTTGACCGCGTCGCTCACAAAACTGGCTTCAAATGAATTGCGAGCCAGCGTGTAGGCGTCTTGTGCGTTGAGGTCCAGATCCGCCAGCAGCGCCAGGAAATTCTGGTTCATGTAGCCGCCAAAGTAAGCGGGGTCGTCCGAGTTCACCGTCACCGCCAGACCGTGCTGCAGCAAGGTCTTGAGGTTGTGCTCCTTCATCGTCTTGAAGACGCACAACTTGATGTTGGACAGCGGGCACACGGTCAGGGCCATACGCTCGGCGGCCAAACGCTTGACCAGATCGGCATCTTCCAGACAACGCACGCCGTGGTCGATGCGCTCCACTTTCAGGATATCGAGCGCATCGATGATGTACTGCGCCGGGCCCTCTTCGCCGGCGTGCGCCACCAGGCGCAAACCCAGCTCCTTGCAGCGCGCAAACACGCGGGCGAACTTTTCAGGCGGATGGCCGCGTTCGCTGGAATCCAGGCCCACACCGATGAACAGATCGCGGTAAGGCAGCGACTGCTCCAGCGTTTCGAACGCTGCTTCTTCGCTCAAATGACGCAAGAAGCACATGATCAGCTCGGAACTGACCCCCAACTCCTCGCGGGCACGCACGCACGCGCTGTGCAGGCCTTTGATGACGACCTCAAACGGCACACCCCGGTCGGTGTGGGTTTGAGGATCAAAGAACAGCTCGGCGTGAACGACGTTGTCTTCCTTGGCCTTGAGGAAATACGCCCAGGCCATGTCATGGAAGTCCTGCTCTTTCAGCAGGACGGAAGCACCGGCGTAATAGATGTCCAGAAAGCTTTGCAGGTCAGTGAAGGCGTACGCCTTGCGCAAGTCCTCGACCGTCGGATAACTCAGGGTCACACCATTGCGCTGCGCCAACGCGAAGATCAGCTCGGGCTCGAGCGAGCCTTCAATGTGCATGTGCAACTCGGCCTTGGGCATGGCTTGCACCAGGGCGGGCAGTTGATCTCGGGAAATGTGGGCGAAGGCGGACTGGCTCATGGGTGCGCTCTTTTTAAAAAACAGAAATGAAAAGGGCTGCCCTGTCAGGGACAGCCCTTGAAGCATGACACAGGGCCGCGAATCATGCGACCCTCAGGTCTTTACTTGCCGGTGGGGATGGTACCTTCCACGCCCTTGACGTAGAAGTTGATGCCACCCAGGAACTTGTCGTCAGCGACGGCGTCCTTGGCCAGCACTTCCTTGCCGTCCTGACCGACGATGGGCCCCTTCCAGATCACGAAGCTGCCATCCTTCAGGCCAGACTTGACGCCTTCCACCTTGGTCTTGACGTCAGCGGGCACTTTGTCAGAGATGGACACGAGGTCGATCGCACCTTCCTTGACACCCCACCACACGCCACCGGTCGTCCAGGTGCCTTCCAAGGCATCCTTTGTGGCCTTGATGTAGTACGGACCCCAGTTGATCACGCTGGACGCCAGGTGAGACTTGGGACCGAACTTGCTCATGTCGGAGTCCCAGCCGAAGGCGTACTTGCCAGCCTTTTCGGCGGTTTGCAGCACCGCAGCGGAGTCGGTGTTCTGGAACAGCACGTCAGCGCCCTGGTTCAGCAGGCTTTGAGCGCCTTCGGTTTCCTTGGGAGGATCAAACCAGGCGTTCACCCAGACCACCTTGGTCTTGATCTTGGGGTTGACGCTTTGTGCGCCCAGGGTGAACGAGTTGATGTTGCGGATCACCTCAGGAATTGGGATCGAACCGACCACGCCCAGGGTGTTGGACTTGGTCATCGAACCAGCGATGACGCCAGCCATGTAAGCGCCTTCGTAAGTACGGGCGTCGTACGTACGCATGTTGGCGGCGGTCTTGTAGCCGGTGGCGTGCTCGAACTTGACGTTCGGATTGTCGGCGGCGACCTTCAACATGGGCTCCATGTAGCCGAAGGTGGTGCCGAACACCAGGGTGTTGCCTTGACCGACCAGATCACGGATCACGCGCTCGGCCTCGGGGCCTTCAGGCACCTTCTCGACGAAGGTGGTCTTGATCTTGTCGCCGAATTCTTTTTCCAGCGCCAGACGACCCTTGTCGTGGGCGAAGGTCCAGCCTGCGTCACCCACGGGGCCAACGTAGGCAAAAGCGATGTTCAGCGGGCCGGCAGCCTTGGCTGCAGCGGAAGCGGGCTCAGACGCAGCCGAAGCTGCGGCAGGTGCTTCTTCCTTCTTGCTGCAGCCCATCAGCGCAGCGGTGGCAGCCAGTGCAGCAAAACCACCCATCTTGAGCAAAGAACGCTTGGACAAAGGTGAGGTCATGTCATCTCCAGGGTTGAAAACTACTCAAACTCAACAACGGTTCAGAAAGGGACAAAGGCTTGCCGCTCCCACCGTCATGACAGCAAACATCATGCCGTGTCATGCACCAGGATGGAAGGGCTTACCAAGGGACGCAGGCATGTTGATGCGAATCCACGTCGGATTGCGCGAGATCAGCACCAGCACCACGATGGTGGCCAGATACGGCAGCATGGTCAGCACCTGACTGGGGATGGCCACGCCATTGCCCTGCAACTGGAACTGCAGCATGGTCACGCCACCAAACAGGTACGCCCCCAGCAGCACCCGCGCAGGGCGCCAGGTGGCAAACGTGGTCAGCGCCAGCGCGATCCAGCCCTTGCCGGCCACCATGCCTTCCACCCACATGGGCGTGTACACCACCGAGATGTAAGCCCCGGCCAGACCGCACAAAGCGCCGCCCACCACCACGGCGAGCAAGCGAATCGGGCGCACGGCATAGCCCAAAGCATGGGCCGATTCGGGGGACTCACCCACGGCACGCAGCACCAGACCGGCGCGCGATCGCATCAAGAACCAAGTCATCCCCAGGGCCAGTGCCATGGCGAAATACACCAGCGGGTGGTGACGGAACAAAGCGGGCCCCACAAAGGGGATGTCAGCCAGCACCGGAATGGCAAAGTGCGCGCGCTCGCCCAGGTGCTCCTGCGTGAAGGTGATGCCCACGAACGCACTGAGGCCCGAGCCAAACAAGCTGAGCGCCAGCCCGGTGGCGTACTGGTTGGTGTTGAGCCAGATGACCAGCACCCCGAACACGGCCGCCATGGCTGCGCCCGCCAAGGCGCCGGCGGCAAAGGCCAGCCAGTCACTGCCGGTGGTCACGCCAGTGGCGAAGCCTGCAATGGCCGCTACGAGCATCATGCCCTCGGCCCCCAGGTTCAACACCCCGGCACGCTCGTTGATCAGCAGGCCCAAGGCGGCCAGCGCCACCACGGTGCCGGCACTCAGCGTGGCGGCGATCAGCAGCGCCAGCGAATCTGCGGAGAGAAAAGCGCTCACGTCCATCATTTCGCTCCCACCCAGCGCAGACGTTGATGAATGAAGGTGTCACAGGCCAGCAGCGCAAACAGCAGCAAGCCCTGGAACACGCCGGTGATGGCCTTGGGCAGCCCCAGACGCGATTGCGCCAGCTCGCCACCGATGAAGAACATGCTCATGAGCACCGACGAGAACACGATGCCGATGGGGTTCAGTCGACCCACAAACGCCACGATGATGGCGGCAAAGCCATAGCCCATGGGCACATAAGGCGTGAGCTGCCCTTGCGGCCCGGCCACGTCCAGCGCACCGGCCAAGCCCGCCATGCCGCCGGACAACAACAGCGCGGTCCACAAAGCCTTGCGAGACGAAAAGCCTGCGTAACGTGCGGCGTGCGGTGCTTGCCCCCCCACCTGCAACTGGAAGCCCGCATAAGTGCGGAACAGGAAGATGGCAAACGCCACCACACCCACCAGCGCCAGCACCAAACCAATGTTCAGACGCAGTCCGGTGAACAACTTGGGCACGCGGGCCGCATCCAGAAAGGTGATGGTTTGGGGGAAGTTGTAGCCGGCAGGGTCCTTCCAAGGACCGTAGACGAGGTAACTCAAGGTCATCTCGGCCACGTAGACCAGCATCAGGCTCACCAGAATCTCATTGGCATGGAACTGGTCGCGCAGGAAGGCCACGACGCCCGCCCAGACCATGCCACCCAAGACACCGGCAGCCAACACGGCGGCCACGAATCCATGCCCGGACTCAGGCGTTGCCTGCATGGCCACACCACCCGCAAAGATGGCCCCCATGACGAACTGCCCTTCGGCACCGATGTTCCACAAGTTGGCACGGAAACACACAGCCAGACCCAGTGCAATCAGGATCAAAGGCGTGGCCTTCAGGCTCAGCTCGGACAAGGCGTATCCGCCTCGCAGGGGCTCGACGAAAAACATGCGCAAGCCCGCCAAGGGGTCCTTGCCCAATGCAGCAAACAGCACAACGCCCACAAAGATGGTGATCGCCAGCGCGATCAGCGGCGACGCCAGCGTCAACACCTTGGAGGGTGCGGGACGTGGTTCAAGCTTGAACATGAGCGCCTCCTGTCTGCGTGGCAGGACGCGACCACAAGCCGCTCATCCATGCACCGATTTGCTCCACCGTGGCTTCGCCCACCGGGACGCTGGGTGACAACTGGCCTTGGGCCATCACCATCAGTCGGTCACTGACTTCAAACAATTCTTCCAACTCCTCGCTGACCACGAGCACCGCGCAACCGGCATCGCGCAACTTCAACAACTCACCTCGGATCTGCGCGGCAGCGCCGACATCGACCCCCCAGGTGGGTTGCGACACCAGCAACACCTTGGGTTCGGCCGAGATCTCGCGGCCCATGATGAACTTTTGCAGGTTGCCACCCGACAGGCTGCGGGCCAGTGCATGGGGCCCACCCGCCTTGACGTTGAAGCGCTCGATGAGGGCTTCGGCCATGCCCACCACGCCCTTCATGCGCAGCCAGCCGCCCTTGCCCACCGCATCGGTGCGTGTCAGCAAGGTGTTTTGGGCCAAAGACATGATGGGGACGGCACCACGGCCCAGACGCTCTTCCGGCACACTGTGCAGGCCCAGGCGGCGGCGCTCACCTGGCGTGGACGCACTGATGTCCTTGCCAAACAGATGCACGGAGCCAGGCTTGGCACGGGGGTCCTCCCCGCTGAGGACGGCCATCAAAGCTTGCTGACCGTTGCCGGACACACCCGCGATCCCCAGGATTTCGCCTGCGCGCAGTTCAAAGGACACCCCTTTGAGGTCCACGCCAAAAGGGTTGTTGCGTGCCACGTCAAGGTTGCGGACCGACAAGGCCACCGCGCCCAGCACAGGCGCGGCGCGATGCAACTCGGGGGGCTCCGCACCGATCATCAGGCGAGACAGGCTGGCGTTGGTCTCTTGGGTCGGGTCAACTTCGCCCGTCACCTTGCCTCCGCGCATCACGGTGCAGTGGTGGCACAGCGCCCGAATTTCATCGAGCTTGTGACTGATGTACAGAATCGCGCAGCCCTTCTCTGCCAGATGGCGAAGGGTCACGAACAAGCGGCCCACAGCCTGCGGCGTCAAGACAGAGGTGGGTTCGTCCAGAATCAGCAGCTGTGGGTTGGTCAGCAAGGCGCGGACGATTTCCACGCGCTGACGCTCGCCCACGGTCAGATCGTGCACTGAACGGTCGGGATCAATGTCCAGCCCGTATTCGCCAGCGACCTCCCGAATGTGCGCCGTCACCTCCGCCAGAGGCATGGACTTGTCCAGCCCAAGCCACACGTTCTCGGCCACGGTCAGCGTGTCAAACAGCGAGAAGTGCTGAAACACCATGCTGATGCCCAGCGCGCGCGCTTCTTGGGGCGATTTGATGCGGACAGCCTGACCGTTGAAGAGGATCTCGCCTTCATCGGGCTTGACGGCACCAAAGATGATTTTCATCAGCGTGGACTTGCCAGCGCCGTTTTCACCCAAGACAGCATGGATTTCACCGGGTCGAACCTTGAGGTTGACCGAGTCATTGGCCCGTACGCTGGGGTACTGCTTGGTGATGCCGCGAAGTTCTAATCGGTAGCTCATGCGGGCAGGTGTTTGAAAGTGGAATTCGGAATGGGGTCAGATGGGGTGCCCGATTGGAACACTTTTTGCCCCCCAACAAGGGTTTGCACCAAGTTTCGTTCGTCACCCAGGGTCATCCAGACGAAAACTCGCTCATGCAGTTGACCGCCCGTTTGACGGCAGACGGCATCCCGGTGCTCGGCCACAGCGCCACGCGCCCAGTCCCACACCGTCAGGTCCGCCATGTGGCCGGGTTCGATCAGCCCCATCTCGTCACCAAGACCCAAGGCTTGTGCGGCGCCCGTGGTGGCGGTGTGCAGGGCCTTCCAGGCTGTGAGCTTGGTGCCTTGCAAGGCCTGGATCTTGTAGGCGTCACCCATGTTGCGCAGCATGGAGAGGCTGGTGCCACCGCCCACGTCGCTCGACAAGCTGACGTTCAAGCCCTCTTGCTGCGCCTGCGCCCAGTTGAACAGGCCGCTGCCCAGGAACAGGTTGGACGAAGGGCAATGGGAAATCTGTGCACCGCGCTCTCGGATGACGGCGCGATCGGTCTCATCCAGCCAGATGCCATGGGCCAAGACCGCACGGGGGCCCAGCAGGCCATCCCGGTCATAGACGTCCAGATAACTGCGGGCATCGGGGAACAGCTTTGCCACCCAGGCCACCTCATCGCGGTTTTCGGCCACGTGGGTCTGCATGTAGGTGCCGGCATAGGTCTGACACAGCTTGCCGGCCATCGCCAGTTGCTCTGGCGTGCTGGTGGGGGCAAACCGCACCGTCACGGCAAAAGACTGTCGGCCCACGCCGTGCCAGCGGTCAATCAGGTCGATGCAATCACGCTCGGCCCCGGTCACATCGTCGCGCAAGCCATCGGGAGCGTGACGGTCCATGAGCACCTTGCCGGTGATCAGTCGCATGTTGTGGGCGTGCCCGACCTCGAACAGCGCTTCGGCGCTGACCTTGTGAACCGTGGGAAACACCACCGCACTGGTGGTGCCGTGGGCCCACAAGGCTTGCAAGAATCGCTTGGCGCCGACACGGGACACTTCGGGGTCGGCGTAGCGACGCTCAGCCGGGAAGGTGTAGGTGTTCAGCCAGTCCAGCAGTTCGGTGCCAAAGCTGGCGATCACGTCCAGTTGCGGGCAATGCACATGGGTATCGATGAAGCCCGGCAGGATCAGGCGCCCCTGTTGATCATCGACCGCTACCGACTCCCATCCGGACGGCACACCAGCCGTCGCAGGCACCACCGCTGCAATCTTGCCCCCTTCGATGCAGACCAGGTGATCAGGGCGCCAGCGCACCCCTTGCGCCTGATCCGGCGCGGCAAAGCCTGGATCGGCGGTGAAGTCCAGCAGGTCACCACGCAGGATGCTGCGCGCACGGGTGGGTTGGGAGCCGGTTTGAGTCATGTCGTCGTGAAAACAGTTCAGCACGGCTCGCAGGCCGGCTCGGGCGTGCGGGCGGTGCTTTTGATTTGATCCAGATTGCGGGCCACGTCACGCACCTGCTCTCTCAACCAACGAGAAGCCGCCGAGCGGTGGGTCAGATCGTGCCAAAGCTGATAGTAGTTCATGGCCGGGTAGCTGACCGGGCACTTCAGGATCTTGACATCAAGCTGCTTGACAAATCGCTCGCAGAAGCGCCGACCGGTGGTCAACACCAGCAAAGATCCGGCCACCATGTAAGGCAGTTGGGCAAAGTGAGGGTGCCGCACCACCACCTGGCGCTGCATACCCTGGCGAGCCAGGTAGTCGTCGATCACGCCCGGGGCTCCGGGGTGCAGGGGCGGCGGCGCAATGTGTTCAGCCTGGAGGTATTGCTCCACGCTCCAGGCACGTTTGCCATCTTTGGGCAAGCGGGCCGCCGGATGTTTGGTGGACACCAGGCACACCACCTCGTCACTGATCAATCGGCCCAGGTGCAGCTCACCCGAGGGTTCCAGCCAGTTGCCGATCACCAGGTCCACCTCCCCACGGGCGAGGCTTTGACGGTAGTCCATCTCGGCATTCAGCTGAAGCACCTCGACCTTGCAAGACGGCGCTTTCTGACGCAGGCGCAAGGTCAGCTCCGGCAAGAAAAACGGATCCAGATAGTCTGTGGAGGCGATGCGGAAGGTGTGTGTGGTGGTGGCCGGGTCGAAATCTCGCACCACGCTACGGTGACCGAACATGCTGCGTGCGTGATGCAGGATGGCCGACGCGGGCTCCAGCAGGTCCAAGGCCACATTGGTGGGGGCCATGCCCTGCCCGCTGCGCACCAGCAATGGATCACCCGTGAGCTCACGCAACCGCTTCAGCTGGGCGCTGACGGCTGGTTGGGTGGTTTGCAGCCGCATGGCTGCACGCCCGAGTTCGACACCAAATGCTGTAAGTGGTTGATTTGACTAGGTTGACCTAGTCAGCGTGCCACTACAGGAGGGATAACTGGAGTTCGTTGCTGAGCTTTTTGACCTTCAAGGCGGCCATGGTGGCGGCCTGATC
>NZ_JBLIZW010000118.1:0-21357 GCF_048860245.1 Aquabacterium sp.
CCAGACCAGGCTTGGTGCCCTTGGCAGTGAGGGCGGCTGCGCGCTGGGCGACTTCGCCACGCAGTTGTTTGGACAGGGCGTTGCCATCGATGAGTTGTGCGGTCATGGGCTGCTCCAGAGAGAAAAAGGACAGAACTGAAAAACGGAAAAGGCCGCCACGCTCAGGAGCGGCGGCCTTTCGGCATGGCGATAAACGGAAGGCCAATCAGCAGACTGACCTTCACAAGGCCTTACTTGGCCTGGTTGGCTGCCGGTTGGGCGTTGGCGCCGAGTGCAATCTTGAGCAGGTCGGCCACGGTGTTGGCGTTGAGCTTCTCCATCACGTTGGCGCGGTGGGCTTCGACGGTCTTGATGCTGATGCCCAGATCGTCGGCGATCTGCTTGTTCAGGCGACCGGCCACGATGCGCTCCAGCACCTGTGCTTCACGGGTGGTCAGGCGCGACAGCAGGGCTTCGCGGCTGGCAGCTTCTTGCGATTGCGAGAAAGCCGAGCGAGCTTCTTCGAGCATACGTTCCACCAGGGACACCAGTGCGTCTTCCTTGAACGGCTTTTCGATGAAGTCCATCGCGCCCTTCTTCATGGTGTTCACAGCCATGGGCACGTCGCCGTGACCCGTGATGAACACGATGGGCAGAGGCGACTTGCGCTCCAGCAGTTTGTCTTGCAGTTCCAGACCGCTCATGCCATCCATGCGGATGTCGGTGATCAGGCAAGCGACTTCACGAGGGTCAAAGCGGGCGAGGAACGATTCGGCCGAGTCAAAGCAGCGGACACGGTAGTCCTTGCCTTCCAGAAGCCACTGCAACGAGTCGCGCACGGCCTCGTCGTCATCAACCACATACACAGTGCCTTTTTTCGGGATCAAGCTCATGGGTTATCGGCAAGTAAGTCGTTGGAAGGGGGAGTGCCGGTATCGGCGAAGTCGACCTCCCCACTGCTATCGATCGGGAGGTTGAACGTGAAACGACAACCTGTGATCGATGTCCCATTGTAGATGTTCTCGGCCTTGATCCGACCATGGTGTGACTCAATGATCGAACGGCACAAACTCAGGCCAATGCCCAGTCCCTCCGCCTTGGTGGAGTGGAAGGCTTCAAAGAGGCGCTCCAGCATCTCTTCCTTCATGCCCGGGCCGCTGTCAGAGACCGAAAACTCCACCACTTCGCCTTGGTCGTCGGTGCGGCGTTGTTGCACGCGAAGGTCGATATGACGACGTGACTGTGGCATTTGCGACGAGTCGATGGCTTCGGCTGCATTTTTCAGCAGGTTCAGCAGTACCTGCTCGATCAGGATGGGGTCGGCCATCACGATGGGCAGGCGGTTGGCCACGGTGGTGTTGAGCGTGACGCGACGGCGTTTCATTTCGAACACAGCCAAGTCGAGCACGGCATCGGTGATGTCGCGCACACGGCACGGTTGGCGCTGGGGTTCGCTGCGTTTGACGAACTGCCGGATGCGGTGGATGACTTGGCCCGCACGTTGCGCCTGACGTGTGGTCTTTTCCAGTGCCCCCAGGAGTTGCTCCTGGTCGATGGTGCCCGATTGGATGCGGCTCATCATGCCGCTGCAGTAGTTGGCAATGGCGGCCAGTGGCTGATTGAGTTCGTGCGCCACGGTCGAGGCCATTTCGCCCATGGTGATCAGGCGGCTGGTGAACTGCGCTTTTTCGGCTTGTCGGGCCGCGGCTTCTTCGGCCTGGCGGCGCGCCGTGATGTCGGTGGCAATCAGCATCTGGGCCAGGTTGCCGTCTGTCCATTGCACGTAGCGGGCGCGCACGTCAAACCATTTCTGGATGCTGTCGACGAAGACCTCGCGTGTATCGCTGCCCGCATTGGTCAGTGCCTGCGTGGGGATGCCGCCAAAGTGATCGACCGATTCGTCGCCATCAATGACCTCGTCGGGCATGATTTCGCCACCGGTCAACTGCGTGTGGGCGTCAGGATTGGCGCCAAACCAGATCCGGTACGAGCGGTTGGCAAACAGCAGTTCGCCACGCTGCACCGACACCACGGACACGGCCGCGTCCAGCCCTTCCAGCACCGTGGTGAAGCGTTCGTGGGCTGCGGTGAGTTGATCCCGCACGCGCTTGGCTTCGGTGATGTTGGTCACCGATGTCATCCAGCCGGTCTGGTCGCCTTGGGCGTCGATCAGCGGTGACACGTACATCCGCGCATCAAACTGGGTGCCGTCGCGACGCTGCATCAGTACCTCGATGCCGCCCATGGGGCTGCGGCCCAGCAACTCTTGCTGGAAGATGCGGTGGAACTCGTCGAGGCGGTCCTTGGGCCAATAGGGGTAGGGCGGTACGCAGCCCAGCAATTCATCTTCCGAGAAGCCGGTCATGGCGCAGAACGCCGGGTTCACGTAGGTGATGCGGCCTTCCAGGTCGATGGTGCGCATGCCGGTGAGCATGGAGTTTTCCATCGCACGCCGGAAGTTGGTTTCCTGCACCAGGGTTTTCTGGATTTGAGAGCGGCGGCGCATGTGTCGAAGCGTGCCCATCAGCGTCCACACCGTCAGGGTGGACAGCGCAATCACCATCCAGAAGAGGGTGTTGCCGACCAGATCACCCGAGGTCTTGTAGCCCATGCCTCGCAACATCAGGCCATTGCCCACCGGGGTCACCATGACATCGTGAACGAAGGTGGGATGCGATGTGTTTTTGCTGTTGCCGCCAAAGGTACTGGTCAGCAACTGACCACTGGGGTTGGCCAAGCCCATGGCGTGGCGACTACCGACCTCGCGTGGGACGAGGTAGCGCAGCATGGATTCAAGCGAGTACTCCGCCACCAGCGTGCCCTGGAAGCCATTTCGGTCCACCATGGGGACATGCACCTGAACAATGCTGGCGCCGGTCTGGTTGGGAAAAGGTTGGGAGTAGACAGGCTGGTTGCGGTCGCGCGCCAACTGGAAGGCTTGAAGTGGCAGTTTGCCTTCGATGAGCGGGTTGTAGTTGTCCGCCGGGTTGCCTGATGGATCGATGTCTTCTGTGACGCCCGGGTCAAGCGGCAGCGTCAGGGCCGTGCGCGCAGCTTTCACCGTGCCGTTGGCCTGTATCCATGACAAGCTGAGAATTTCAGGCCGTGCACGGACAAAGTCGCCCGCCTGACGCATGAATGCTTCCGTGGCAACGGACTTCAGGCTGATGTCTCGGGCCAGGCGTTGCAGTTGCTCCTGGTTTTCAACGAGGCGCAAGCGGATTTGCTGTTGCACGACCTCGGTGTCGCGTTTGACCGATTCCTGGGCGCGCTCCAACTCTTCGTTGCGCAGGTACCAGAAGGCCGCAATGATGGCGGCCAGAAACAGCAGGACCGAGATCAGCGGACCGAGTGTGGCGTAGCGATCTTGTTGGCTGGGGCTCTTTTTCTGCCACCAGCGCCAGAACAGTCGTGCACTGGGGCGCGCTGGCGGAGCGGGAGGCATGGGTGCTGTGTCTGGCGATGCAGAGAAGTCCATATGGGGATTGTCCGAATACGGACTCGTTCCTGGGGCTTTGTGTTGATAGCGTATATTTTGGACTGTTTCCTCACCCTACCGGGTGGTGAAGCAAATCATAGTGCCGGGGTTCTGCCGTTTATCCACGGGCCAGGACTTGGGCTCTCGTCCAAACTGGACGTGAGCCGCTATCAACAATTTGGAGACTTACCCATGTCTGCACAAGATCCGCAGAAGTCTGTCCCATCGGACTTGGATCCTCAAGAAACGCGCGAGTGGCTGGACGCCCTGTCCGGAGTCATCGATGCCGAGGGCCGAGAGCGCGCCCACCAACTCCTTGAAAACGTCCTCGATCACGCCAGACAGGCGGGCATCGACATGCCGTTTTCAGCCAACACGGCTTACGTCAACACCATTCCGGTTGAAGACGAAGAGCGGTGTCCGGGCAACATTGAAATCGAAGAGCGTTTGCGCGCCTACATGCGCTGGAACGCCATGGCCATGGTCGTCAAGGCCAACCGACACAACCCGGAAGATGGCGGCGACCTCGGGGGGCACATTGGCTCCTTTGCGTCGCTGGCGCACATGTTTGGCGCTGGTTTCAACCATTTCTGGCATGCCGAAAACGAACACCACGGTGGCGATTGCATTTACTTCCAGGGCCACGTGTCGCCTGGTATTTATGCCCGCGCCTACCTGGAGGGCAGACTGACTGAAGAGCAGCTGCTGCATTTCCGTCAGGAAGTCGATGGGCAAGGTCTGTCGAGCTATCCGCATCCGAAGTTGATGCCCAACTTCTGGCAGTTCCCGACCGTGTCGATGGGGTTGGGGCCACTGATGGCCATTTACCAGGCGCGTTTCCTGAAGTACCTGCATGCGCGTGGTCTGGCCGATACCAGCAACCGCAAGGTGTGGGTGTTCTGCGGTGACGGCGAGATGGATGAGCCCGAATCGTTGGGCGCCATTGGCTTGGCTGCACGGGAAAAGCTCGACAACCTGATCTTTGTCGTGAACTGCAATTTGCAGCGGCTGGATGGCCCGGTGCGCGGCAATGGCAAGATCGTTCAGGAACTGGAAGGCGAGTTCCGCGGTTCGGGCTGGAACGTGATCAAGGTCTTGTGGGGCAGTGACTGGGATCCCCTCCTTGCGAAAGACAAGGAAGGTCTCATGCGCAAGATCATGATGGACATCCCGGACGGGGACTATCAGGCCATGAAGGCCAATGACGGTGCTTTCGTTCGCAAGAACTTCTTCGAGCGCGATCCGCGTGTGGCCGAGATGGTCTCGAAGATGACGGACGAGCAAATCTGGGCCTTGCGTCGTGGTGGTCACGACCCGCAAAAGGTGTACGCTGCCTACCACCGCGCCGTGAACCACAAGGGCCAGCCGACCGTCTTGCTGATCAAGACGGTCAAGGGCTTTGGCATGGGCAAGGCCGGTGAGGGCAAGAACACGGTTCACCAGACCAAGAAGTTGACGGACGAAGACATCAAGTACTTCCGTGACCGCTTCAACATTCCGATCCCGGACAGCGAGCTGCCCAAGATCCCGTTCTACAAGCCGGCCGACGATTCGCCGGAGATGAAGTACCTGCATGCACGCCGTCAGGCCTTGGGTGGCTATTTGCCGCACCGTCGCCAGCGTGCCGACGAGCAGTTCGCCATCCCGCCGCTGGAGACTTTCAAGGCCATTCTGGAGCCCACGGCCGAGGGCCGCGAGATTTCCACCACGCAAGCGTATGTGCGCTTCCTGACGCAGTTGCTGCGCGATCCTTCTCTGGGTTCGCGTGTGGTGCCGATTCTGGTGGACGAGGCGCGTACCTTCGGGATGGAAGGCCTGTTCCGCCAGATCGGGATCTACAACCCGGCGGGCCAGCAGTACACCCCGGTCGACAAAGACCAGGTGATGTACTACCGCGAAGACAAGGCGGGCCAAATCCTGCAGGAAGGCATCAACGAGGCCGGGGGCATGTCGAGCTGGATTGCTGCGGCGACGAGCTACAGCACCAGCAACCGGATCATGATCCCGTTCTTTGTGTACTACTCGATGTTCGGGTTCCAGCGCATTGGCGATCTGGCCTGGGCAGCGGGTGACATGCAGGCACGCGGTTTCTTGCTGGGCGGCACCTCCGGGCGCACCACGCTCAATGGCGAAGGCCTGCAGCACGAAGACGGGCACAGCCACATCCTGGCGGGCACGATTCCGAACTGCGTGTCGTACGACCCATCGTTCGCGCACGAAGTGGGTGTGATCCTGCACCACGGACTCAAGCGCATGGTCGAGAACCAGGAGAACGTGTTTTTCTACCTGACGCTGCTCAACGAGAACTACGCCATGCCGGGCCTCAAGCAAGGCACGGAAGAGCAGATTCTCAAGGGCATGTACCTGCTGCAAGAGGGCGCAAAGGGCATGGCCCACAGCGTGAACTTGCTGGGTTCGGGGTCGATCTTGCGTGAGTCGATGGCGGCCAAGGCGCTGCTGGAAGCCGACTGGGGCGTGTCTGCCAATGTGTGGAGCTGCCCGAGCTTCAACGAACTGGCCCGCGATGGCCATGACGTGGAGCGATTCAACATGTTGCATCCGGCTGCGGTGCCGGCCGTGCCGTTTGTGACGCAGCAGCTGCAGCCGTTTGACGGACCGGTGGTGGCCTCGACCGACTACATGAAGAACTACGCCGAGCAGATTCGGCCTTTCATCCCGCGTGGCCGCAGCTACAAGGTGTTGGGCACGGATGGCTTTGGTCGCAGTGACTTCCGCAGCAAGCTGCGTGAGCACTTCGAAATCAATCGTCATTACATCGTTGTGGCGGCCCTCAAGGCGCTGGCCGATGACGGCAAGGTGGCGCGTACCAAGGTGGCCGAGGCCATTCAGCAGTACGGCATCAAGGCCGACAAGGTCAACCCTCTGTACGCCTGATGGGAGCACAACATGGCATTGATTGAAGTGAAGGTCCCCGACATTGGGGATTTCAAAGAAGTGAGCGTCATCGAAGTGCTGGTCAAGCCCGGTGACACGGTGAAGGCCGAGCAAAGCCTGATCACCGTCGAGTCGGACAAGGCGTCGATGGAGATCCCGTGCTCGCACGCCGGGGTGGTCAAAGAACTGAAGGTGGCCTTGGGTGACAAGGTGGCCGAAGGCTCGCTGGTGTTGATGCTGGAGACGGCCGATGCAGCCGGTGTGGCCCAGGCAGCACCGGCCGTAGCTGCGCCAGTTGCCGCGGCACCAGTGCCAGCTGCTGCTCAGGTGGCACCCGTTGCAGCCGTGTCGGTGGCGCCGAGTGCCCCGGTGGTGGCGGCACCTGCCACGCTGCCTGCGCACCAACCCGGCACGCCTTCGGGCAGCTTGCCGCATGCGTCGCCCAGCATCCGCAAGGCGGCGCGCGAACTGGGTGTGCCTTTGGCCGAGGTCAAGGGCAGCGGGTTCAAAGGCCGCATCACCCTGGATGACCTGCAAGGTTTTGTCCAGCAGGTGATGGCGGGCGACACGCAAACGGCTGCACAAAAGGCCAAAGCGCCAGCGGCTGCGTCGGTGGGTGGTGGCTTGCCGGGCTTGTTGCCGTGGCCGCAGGTTGACTTCGCCAAGTTCGGTCCGATCGAGCGCAAAGACCTCTCGCGCATCAAGAAGATTTCGGGTGCCAACCTGCATCGCAACTGGGTGATGATTCCGCATGTCACCAACCATGACGACGCGGACATCACCGAGCTGGAGGCTTTCCGCCTGCAGTTGAACAAGGAAAACGAGAAGGCAGGGGTCAAGGTCACGATGCTGGCCTTCCTGATCAAGGCGGCTGCAGTCACGTTGAAGAAGTTCCCTGAGTTCAATGCCTCACTGGACGGTGATCAACTGGTCTACAAGGAATACTTCCACATCGGCTTTGCGGCGGACACGCCCAATGGCTTGGTCGTGCCAGTGATCAAGGATGCGGACAAGAAGGGCATCTTGCAGATCAGCCAAGAGACGGCCGAGTTGGCCAAGAAGGCCCGTGAAGGCAAGATGAGCCCAGCCGACATGCAAGGTGGCTGCTTCAGCATCAGTTCGTTGGGCGGGATTGGCGGCAAGTACTTCACGCCCATCATCAATGCGCCCGAAGTGGCCATTCTGGGTGTGTGCAAGAGTTCTCTAGAACCCAAGTGGAACGGCCAGCAGTTCGAGCCGCGCCTGATGTTGCCGCTGTCGCTGTCGTATGACCATCGTGTGATCGATGGTGCGGCGGCGGCGCGCTTCAATGTCTATTTTGCGTCTTTGTTGGCGGACTTCCGCCGCATCGTGCTGTGATCGGAGGTCATCATGGCAGTGATTGACGTCAAAGTTCCTGACATTGGGGACTTCAAGGAAGTGGCCATCATCGAAATCCTGGTCAAGCCGGGTGACACGGTGAAGGCCGAGCAGAGCCTGATCACCGTTGAGTCAGACAAGGCTTCGATGGAGATTCCGTGCTCGCACGCTGGGGTGATCAAAGAGCTGAAGGTGGCGCTGGGCGACAAGGTCAGCGAGGGCTCTTTGTTGCTGACGCTGGAGGTGGCCGAAGGCGTGGCGACTGCGCCGGCTGCGGTACCGGCTGTGGCGCCTGCGGTGGCCATGGCTTCCGTGGCAGCCGCGCCCACACCCGTTTCTGCACCAGCCGCAGCGCCGGCAGGCAGCTACAGCGGTCCGGTGGACGTGGCGTGCGATGTGCTGGTGCTGGGCGGTGGGCCGGGTGGCTATTCGGCGGCATTCCGGTCAGCGGACCTGGGCCTGAACACCGTCATCGTGGAGCGCTACGCCACCTTGGGTGGCGTGTGCCTGAACGTGGGGTGCATCCCCTCGAAGGCGCTGCTGCATGTGGCCGCAGTGATGGACGAAGTGCGCCATCTGGCCGATGCGGGCGTGGCGTTTGCCGAGCCCAGCGTCAACATCGACAAGCTGCGTGGCCATAAGGAAAAGGTCATCGGCAAGCTGACGGGGGGGCTGGCCGCCATGGCCAAGATGCGCAAGGTCACGACCGTGCGTGGCTATGGTGTTTTCCTCGACCCGTATCACCTGAAGGTTGAAGAGACCACAGGCGCGGGGCAGGAGAAAACGGGCACGACCAAGGTGGTTCGCTTCAAGCGCGCCATCATTGCGGCGGGCTCGCAGGCGGTGCGCCTGCCGTTCTTCCCGCAAGACGAGCGCATCGTGGACTCGACCGGGGCGCTGGCGCTTCAGGGCGTGCCTAAGAAGATGCTGATTGTGGGCGGCGGCATCATCGGCCTGGAAATGGGCACGGTGTATTCCACGCTGGGCGCGCGTCTGGACGTGGTCGAGATGATGGACGGGCTGATGCAGGGCGCTGACCGGGATCTGGTCAAGGTCTGGCAGAAGATGAACGCGCCGCGCTTCGACAACATCATGTTGAAGACCAAGACGGTGGGGGCCGAGGCCACACCGGAAGGCATCAAGGTGAAGTTCGAGGCGGCAGATGGCACCGTGTCCGAGCAGACGTATGACCTGGTGCTGCAAGCCGTGGGGCGCACGCCCAATGGCAAGAAGATCGACGCGGACAAGGCCGGTGTGGCCGTGACCGACCGTGGCTTCATTCCCGTGGATGTGCAGATGCGCACCAACGTGCCACACATCTTTGCCATTGGCGATCTGGTGGGCCAGCCCATGCTGGCGCACAAGGCCGTGCACGAGGCGCATGTGGCGGCTGAGGTCGTGGCGGGCGAACTGCTCGGCGACGACAAGCTTGCCAAAGCGCAGTTCGACGCCCGCGTGATCCCGAGCGTGGCCTACACCGACCCCGAAGTGGCCTGGGTGGGCCTGACCGAGGACCAGGCCAAGGCCCAGGGCATCAAGGTCAAGAAGGGCTTGTTCCCGTGGTCGGCTTCGGGACGCGCCATTGCCAATGGGCGTGACGAAGGCTTCACCAAGCTGTTGTTCGATGACAGCCCCGAGGCCAACGGCCATGGTCGCATCCTGGGTGGCGGCATCGTCGGCACGCATGCGGGCGACATGATCGGCGAGATCGCCCTGGCCATTGAGATGGGGGCCGACGAGGTCGACATCGGCAAAACCATTCACCCGCACCCGACCTTGGGTGAAAGCATCGGCCTGTGCGCCGAAGCGGCTCACGGCAGTTGCACAGACTTGCCGCCGGCCCGCAAGCGCTGATGCGTTCAGGCTGACGCACTCGCGTCAGTGAAAGTCCCGGCTGTGGGTGCTCAGGCGCCCCAGCAGGGGCGTCAAGTCGCGCAGGCGGTGCGCCACCAAGTGGCGTACTTCGTCTTCGCGCTGCCACACCCCATACACCGCCAGCAGGCGTGAGTGCACCAACTCGCGCCGCTGGCGTTCTTTCAGGGCCGGCCACACGATCACGTTGACCGTGCCGGTTTCATCTTCCAGCGTCACAAACACCACGCCCGAGGCGGTGCCCGGTTGTTGCCGCACCGTGACGATGCCGCAGGCGCGCGCGAGTCTCCCATTCGGAAAATCATGTAATTCTCTGGCACTGAGCAGGCGCTGAGCGTGTAGTTGCGCACGCAGCAAGGCCAGCGGGTGACGCCGCAGGGTCAAACCCTGCGAGGCGTAGTCGAACACAATCTCTTCGCCTTCAGAAGCCGGGGCCAGTTCCAGCCAGTCTTCCTCAACAGGAGCCTCGCGCAGCAGCGGTGGCGGGCGGTGCAGGGCCGAGGCATCCCAGACTTGCTGTCGCCGGTGGCCTGACAGACTGTGCAGGGCATCGCCCGATGCCAGCGCGCGCAGGGTGCGTTGATCCAAATCGGCTCGTCGGGCCAGGTCATCCACATCGTTGAACGGTGCTTGTTGGCGTGCTTGCACCATGCGCTGAGCCACCTCGGGTGAGAGGCCGGCCACCAGCCTCAACCCCAGGCGCACGGCCGGATGGCGAGCGTGGGCTGATGAAGCAGCTTCCAGCGTGCAGTCCCATGTGCTGTGCATGACATCGGGCGGGCGCACCTCGACATTGTGGCGTCGGGCGTCTTGCACCAGTTGGCTGGGTGAATAAAAACCCAGTGGTTGGGCATTGAGCAGGCCCGCCAGAAACGCCGCAGGCTCATGGCATTTGAGCCAGGCACTGGCGTACACCAGGATGGCAAAGCTGGCCGCATGGGACTCAGGGAAGCCGTATGAGCCAAAGCCTTCGATTTGCTGGCAAATCTGTTCGGCAAATTCAGCTGGGTATTGATTGGCGCGCATGCCGGCGCGGATGCGGTCTTTGAACTTGTGCACATCGCCTTTGCGCCGCCAAGCGGCCATGGAGCGGCGCAGGTCATCGGCCTCGCCGGCCGTGAAACCCGCAGCAATCATGGCAATTTGCATGACCTGTTCTTGAAAGATGGGGATGCCCAGCGTCCGTTCCAGTGCGGCAGACAAGCCACGTGGGTAACGGATGGGCTCTAGGCCCTGACGCCGCTTCAGGTAGGGGTGGACCATGCCGCCTTGAATTGGCCCGGGGCGCACCAAGGCCACCTCCACGACCAAGTCGTAAAAGTTTTCAGGGCGCAGGCGCGGCAGCATGCTCATCTGCGCCCGGCTTTCAACCTGGAAGACGCCCATCGTGTCTGCGCGGGTGAGCATCTCGTAGGTCGGGTGGTCGTCGCGCGGAATGTCTTGCAGTGTGAATGCGCCGCCCCGCCAATCGCTGACGAAGTCCATGGCTTTGCGCAAGGCCGTGAGCATGCCGAGCGCCAGCACGTCCACCTTGAGCAGCCCCAGAGCGTCCAGATCGTCTTTGTCCCACTGGATGACACTGCGCTCGGGCATGGCGGCGTTTTCAATGGGCACCATGCGACACAAGGGGCCGCGCGAGATGACGAAGCCGCCCGTGTGCTGGCTCAGGTGTCGGGGAAAGCCGATCAGGCTGCGGGTCAACTCCATCCACTGCTGCACGCGCCGGTCCTGCGGGGGCAGGCCGACTTCTTCCAGTCGCTGGGCCAAGGCTTCACGGCTGTCCCACCACTGCAGGTTGCCGCTGGCGCGATCAATCTCGTCCTGCGTGAAGCCCAAGGCCTTGCCCACGTCGCGCAAGGCACTGCGGGTGCGGTAGGTGATGACGGTGGCGGTCAACGCCGCACGGTCGCGCCCATATTTGGCGTAGAGGTACTGGATGACCTCTTCGCGGCGCTCGTGCTCGAAGTCCACGTCGATGTCGGGCGGCTCGTTGCGCTCTCGGGAAATGAAGCGCTCGAACAGCAGATGACCCTCTTGCGGATTGACCTCGGTGATGCCCAATGCATAACAAACCACCGAGTTGGCGGCGCTGCCTCGTCCCTGACACAGGATGTGTCGTGAGCGGGCAAAGGCCACGATGTCATACACGGTCAGGAAGTATTTTTCGTACCGAAGTTCGGCAATCAGCGCCAGTTCCTTGTGCAGTTGCATCTGCACCTCGGCGGGAATGCCGGCGGGGTAGCGCCGAGCCAGTCCTTCATGGGCCTGCTGGCTCAGGTGTTCGGCGGCGGTGAGGCCGTCCGGCACGACTTCATCGGGGTATTCGTATCTCAGTTCATCGAGGCTGAACGCACAACGGCGCGCCACATCCAGCGTGGCTGCCAGGACATCGGCGGGGTAGCGCTGAAAGAGCCTCAGGCGGCTGCGAAGGTGTCGCTCGGCGTGGCGATCCAGCGCCAAACCGCATTCCGGCAGCGGGCACCCCAAGCGTGTGGCGGTGAGCACGTCGTGCAGGGGCTTGCGCGAGCGCACGTGCATGTGCACATCGCCTGCTGCGACCAGAGGCACGCCACTGTCGGCGCTGACCTCGCGCAAGGTGTGCAGCCATGCCTCGTCATCAACCTGGTGATGCAGTTCCAGCAGCAGCCAGCAGCGATCGGGAAAGTGCTGTCGCAGCCAGCGTGCGTGTGCCAGCAGGGCTTCGTGCGGGTGACGACGGTCCAGCGCCATCAGTACCAGGCAGTCTCCCAGATCGTGAGGACGCCAGGCATCGCGGGGCAGGGGAGCGATGCCTTTGCCGGGCAAGCGTCGTCGCAAGCGGGTGATGGCTTCGCACAGCAAGCCGTAGCCAATGCGGTGGCAGGCCAGCGCAATCAGTTTGACCGGGTGAGGGTCTTCGATCGGGAACTCTGCACCGAGGATCAGCTGAAATTGCCGCGCACCGGGCGTGCCTTGCTCACAGTGCCGGCGCAAAGCCAGATGGGCGCGCACCACCCCGGCGACGCTGACTTCGTCGGTCAAGGCCAGGCCACGATAGCCCAATGCCAAGGCGCGCTCGATCAGCTCTTCGGGGTGCGAGGCCCCGCGCTGAAAAGAGAAGTTCGAGACGGCGTGAAGCTCGACGTAATCTGGCAAAGCCATGCTGCAAACCGCTCACGCAAAAAAGCCATGCAGAAACCAGCGGGGGGCCTCACCACCGGTAACCGGACGCGCCCGAAAAATCCAAAGCAGGCCAGCGATGGCGCTGCTGGCCAGAAAGTAATCCCGCGCCACCGCATCGGTGTCCGGCGCGGCATCCCACCATCCGGCTTCGATGCGATGAGGGCCGGCGATGAGATCCAGCCGTCCTTGGTAAAACGGATGGGCATGCTGCCCCTGCGCGTCGGGCAAGGTGGCCAGCGGCAAAGGCTGGGGTAACAGCCAGGTGGGTTGGGGCCAGTCCACCGGGGGCGGGGCGGGCAACGCAGGCATGGTCTCGCTGGCCGCTTGCCAGCGCTGCGCCCGCTCGGGCCGATGGTCGGCGTGGATGTGCCCCTGCAGCACGCGCTCCGGGCCGAGCCGGGCACTCAACTGATCGACCAAAGCTGCCAGCGCATCGCGTTGCACCTTGCGTGCGGCCGGGGTGATGTGCGATCCGCTTGGCGCGTTCAGCAGCGCTGCACCGCCTTCGGGAAACAGCGCGGCGCAGGGGGCCTCGATCGTCTGGAAGTCGTCCACCCTGAGCGTGAGTTCTTCCACCGGTGCGGCCAGCCGAATGTGCTGAAGGTGTTCGTGGATCAGCTTGCTCAGCCGTGCGGCATGGTGGGTGGGGGTGCTGACCCGGATCAGGTGTGCCCCTGTTTCATCGCCATGCCGCCGGCGACCATGATGCCAGCGCAGGTGCAAGGCGTTGAGCCCCGCCTGTTGCCCCGCCAGCCACGCGCACAAGGCGGGCAACACCGATTCGATGGCGTGGATCAGGCCCTCGGCGGTGTCCACCCGGGTGGGCAAGATCACGCGGTGCTCAAACACCGCAGGCAAGCTCAGCCAGGTGAAGGTTTCCGGGCGCAGGCCACACAACTGATCCAGCGCCTGCAGCACGACTGGCCCGAACCGCCGGCTGATGCCGCCGCGCGGCAACGCCATCACATCGGCCACGGTGCGGCAACCCAGTCGGTTCAAGGTGTGAGCGTGGGCCGCCAGGGCCGATACGGTCAGCAAGTCCAGGCGCACCCAATCGGGGGTGGGCAGGCTGGGGGCATCCAGGGGGATGGGCTGCAGGTGTACCGCATCGGAGGCGCCCATGCCGGCCAGCAGCACTTGTTGACGCGCCACGGCCAGCGCGCCCAAGGCGGAGGGGGCGTGGGCACAAGCTTGGGCGCCTTGCTGGCGCGATGCCATGTCCAGTCGTGCCAGCAAGCGGGCCGGGCCACCAAACAGGCGCTGGCTGCCCCCCCATTCCAGCACCACGGCCTCTTCCAGGCAGGCAACGCGTGGGGTGAACTGCAGCGCCCACCAGCCCAAGGCCTCGCGCGACAGCGCAGCACCTTCAGGCAAGGCTGCTGGCAACAATGCGGTCCAGTGGGGCATGGTGTGTGGGCGAAGCCAAAGCCGGTGCCGGCAGGGCTGGTGCCAGGGGGCGACGCTGGCGGGCGCGGAGCAGCGCCTGCATCTTGCTGGGCCAGGCGGACAAGACGATGGGCTCGCTCAAGACCGGGCCTTTGCGCTTGAACACGTCCACACACAGTGCATGCGGAAAGGCTTGCAGCGACAAGCTCAATCGCAAGGGCGCTGCCGAGGACTCCTGACGCGCTTGTTCGGGCCGGAAGGCGAAGAGCAAGCCTGCATGCTGTGCCGCGCAAGCGTGCAGCCGCCGCATGTGTTCTGGGCGGGCCTGCGGCAACCAACTCAACACGGCGCTGACGCAGTCAGATTTGAGCGCCTGCTCGGTGACCCACAGCCGCTCGGCAGGGGTATGGGCCTCGACCCGGATCAGCCGGTCGGCGGGCAGGTCGGCTTGCCACAGGGCGGGCAAGAACGGCTGCAAAGGTGGCCCCACCAGAATGAGTTGACCGCCTTGCGCACACAGGCGCTGCAACACCGGCTGCAGCAGCCGCCACTCACCTTGGCCGGTTTGCCGGCTCAGGATTTCCGTCAGAGACTGACAGGGCCAGCCCCCATCGGGCAAGACGGCATCCAGGGCCGCGTGCCCGCTGGCCATGACCGACGCATGCGCGCGGCCCATGGCATGCCCACGCCAGAGGGCCGCCTCGATGTGCGAGGGCAGGGGGGGCAATGCGGGACATGGTGATGGCATGCACAATACTGTATATGCATACAGTATTGTGTGCAAGCCGAGATGGCTTATTACACCGACTGAGCTAGTCGTTCAATGTGCATCCCATGCTGCCGACGTCAGATACGCCAGCGGAATCACGTCCAGCGCTTGCTCGGCTGTTGCTTCAAGGATGACGGGCGGGGCGACCCCGGCGTGCCAAGCCTCCAGCCAGCGCTGGGCGCACAGGCACCAGCGGTCGCCCGGCTTCAGCCCTGCAAACCGCAGCTCAGGCCGGGGTGTGCTGAGGTCGTTGCCCTGGGTTCGTGAAAAGTCCAGAAACGCCTGGGTCACCTTGGTGCAAACCACGTGCTGCCCGGCGTCATCGCTCCGTGTGCGGCAGCAGCCATCCCGAAAGTACCCGGTCAATGGGTCGAAAGAGCAGGCGCGCAAGGGCCCGCCCAGTACGTTGCGCCCTGATGTCAGTTCAACGCTCATACCTGCGTCTACGTTGCGCCAACAACTCAACCCTGAGGCTTCTTCAGCAGGGCCATGGCCGTGCCAATCAACGATGACACCTCGCTCATGTTGCCGGGCACGATCATGGTGTTGTTCTTCTGGGCCAGTTGCGCGTAGGCTTCCACCGCCTTCTCGGCCACTTTCAGTTGCACGGCGTCTTGGCCGCCCGGGGCACTGATGGCGGATGCAATCTTGCGAATGGCCTCAGCCGTGGCTTCGGCCACGGCAGCAATCGCGGCAGCTTCACCTTCGGCCTTGTTGATCTGTGCCTGCTTTTCGCCTTCGGACTTGGCGATGAATGCCTCGCGCTCACCGGTGGCCAAGTTGATTTGTTCCAGCTTGCGGCCTTCCGATTCGGCAATGCGGGCGCGCTTGTCTCGCTCAGCGGTGATTTGCTGCTGCATCGAGCGCAAGATTTCAGCCGGCGGGGTCAGGTCCTTGATCTCGTAGCGCAAGACCTTCACGCCCCAGTTCATGGCCGCCTCGTCCAGCGCCGTCACCACGGCCGAGTTGATGGCATCACGCTCTTCAAACGTGCGGTCCAGTTCCATGCGACCAATCACGCTGCGCAGCGTGGTCTGCGCCAGTTGGGTGATGGCCATGATGTAGTTGGAGGCGCCGTAGCTGGCCCGCATCGGGTCGGTCACCTGAAAGTACAAGATGCCATCGACCTGCAGTTGCGTGTTGTCTTTGGTGATGCAGATCTGGCTGGGCACATCCAGCGGGATTTCTTTGAGCGAGTGCTCATACGCCAGGCGGTCCACAAATGGCACCAGCACATTGAGGCCGGGCGTCAGGGTGCTGTGGTACTTGCCCAAACGTTCCACCACCCAGGCGCTTTGCTGGGGCACCACCTTCACCGACTTGGCCACGAAGATGACCGCGATGATGAGCAAAACAATGGCAACTTCCATGATCCGTCAGTCCTTTTCCAGAATGAGGTGATTGCTTTCGACCGCATGAATGTGATGCAGGCCAGGCTGGGGGGGCAGATCGCCATGGTGGCGCGCCATCCAGACGCTGCCACGGTAATGCACCTGGGTCGTGCCATCGGCATGCCAGTGTTTAACCTCGACTTTGGCGCCCACATCCAGCTTCATGGGATCGACGGCCGGTCCTGCGGCTTCGTTCGCCGTGCGTTGGCCGCTTTGCTTGCGATGCCAGAGCAACACGGCCGCGCCGCCCACCACCGCTGCCACGATCAATTGCACGGTGGTCGTCGCCTGAACGTAGGTGGACAAGGCCGCCGCCGCGCTACCCAGCGCAAGCATCAGTAAATAGAAGGTGCCAGACACCAGCTCCAGCCCCACCAGCACACCGGTGATGACCCACCACAACGTCGCTTCACTCATCGATCAAGCTCCTGATCCTTCGGCTCAGTTTACGGTCAGAAAGTGACGGTTCAGGCGCGAGGGACCCATTTCCCGGAAAAGTCTTGGGTAAGTCAAAAAAATGTGCCGCCATAGCGCCTACACTTCGCGGACTTTCAAAATTCCGCCCACTTTCTGATCACCTGTACCTAGGGGCCTGGCATGCTGCGCTTTCATTTCCCCATCGTCATCATTGACGAGGATTTCCGCTCCGAGAACACCTCGGGTCTGGGCATCCGTGCCCTGGCTGACGCCATTACCAAAGAGGGCGTTGAGGTGCTGGGCGTGACCGGCTACGGTGATCTGGCTCAGTTTGCCCAACAGCAAAGCCGCGCCAGCGCTTTCATCCTGTCGATCGACGACGAAGAATTCACCCCCGGCCCTGAGCTCGACCCGGCCGTGCTGAACCTGCGCAAGTTCATCGAAGAGATCCGCTTCAAGAACGCCGACATCCCTATTTACCTGTACGGCGAAACGCGCACCTCCGAGCACATTCCCAACGACATCCTGCGCGAGCTGCACGGCTTCATCCACATGTTTGAAGACACGCCCGAATTCGTGGCGCGTCACATCATCCGCGAAGCCAAGAGCTACCTCGATTCCCTGGCGCCTCCCTTCTTCAAGGCGCTGATGGATTACGCGCAGGACGGCTCGTACTCGTGGCACTGCCCCGGTCACTCCGGTGGCGTGGCCTTCCTGAAGAGCCCCGTGGGCCAGATGTTCCACCAGTTCTATGGCGAGAACATGCTGCGCGCCGACGTGTGCAACGCCGTGGAAGAGCTGGGCCAGTTGCTGGACCACACCGGTCCCGTGGCCGAGTCGGAAAAGAACGCCGCCCGCATCTTCAATGCGGACCACTGCTTCTTTGTCACCAACGGCACCTCCACCTCCAACAAGATGGTGTGGCACCACACCGTGGCCCCCGGCGACATCGTCGTGGTGGACCGCAACTGCCACAAGTCCATCCTGCACAGCATCATCATGACCGGGGCCATCCCCGTGTTCCTGACGCCCACGCGTAACCACTACGGCATCATCGGTCCCATCCCCAAGAGCGAGTTCGAGCCCGCGACCATTCGCAAGAAGATCGCCAACAACCCGCTGCTCAAGGGCGTCGATCCCAAGAAGGCCAAGCCTCGCATCCTGACGCTGACGCAGAGCACCTACGACGGCGTGCTCTACAACACCGAGACCATCAAGGGCATGCTCGACGGCTGGATCGACAACCTGCACTTCGACGAAGCCTGGTTGCCGCACGCCGCCTTCCACAAGTTCTATGGCGCTTACCACGCCATGGGCAAGAACCGGGATCGGCCGAAAGAGGCCGTGGTCTACGCCACGCAGTCCATCCACAAGCTGCTGGCCGGTATCTCGCAGGCCTCGCACGTGCTGGTGCAAGACTCGCAAAACGTGCCGCTCGACCGTAACCTCTTCAACGAGGCTTACCTGATGCACACCTCCACCTCGCCGCAGTACGCCATCATCGCGTCGTGCGACGTGGCCGCAGCCATGATGGAGCCCCCCGGGGGTACCGCCCTGGTGGAAGAGTCCATCAAGGAAGCGCTGGACTTCCGCCGCGCCATGCGCAAGGTGGACAAGGAATACGGCAAAGACTGGTGGTTCAAGGTCTGGGGGCCGGACAAGCTGGTCACCGAAGACATCGGCAAGCCCAGCGACTGGGTGTTGAAGGCCAACGAAAAGTGGCACGGCTTCGGCAACCTGGCCGAAGGCTTCAACATGCGTGACCCGATCAAGTCGACCATCATCACCCCGGGTCTGGACGTGTCGGGCAAGTTCGCCAAGACCGGTATCCCCGCGTCCATCGTGACCAAGTACCTGGCCGAGCACGGCGTGGTGGTCGAGAAGACCGGCCTGTACAGCTTCTTCATCATGTTCACCATCGGCATCACCAAGGGCCGCTGGAACACCATGCTGACTGCGCTGCAGCAGTTCAAGGACGACTACGACAAGAACGCGCCGCTGTGGCGCATGCTGCCGGACTTCTGCAAGAAGAATCCGAAGTACGAGCGCATGGGCCTGCGTGATCTGTGCCAGAGCGTGCACGAAGCCTATGCCAAGGGTGACATTGCCCGTCTGACAACCGATGTGTACCTGTCTGGCCTGGAGCCTGGCATGAAGCCGTCGGACGCCTACGCCTGCATCGCCCGTCGCCAGACCGAGCGCGTGGACATCGACGACCTGGAAGGCCGCATCACCACCGCGCTGCTGACGCCTTACCCACCCGGCATCCCGCTGCTGATCCCTGGCGAGCGCTTCAACAAGAAGATTGTGGACTTCCTGAAGTTCAACCGCGACTTCAACGAAGCTTTCCCCGGCTTCGCCACCGACGTGCACGGTCTGGTGGCCGAAGACCTGCCCAACGGCGGCAAGCGCTACTACGTGGACTGCGTCAAAGACGAAGCCTGATCAGGCTGCGCTCCCGGCCTTGGCCGGCTGCTCCACTGCAGGTGGTGGCAGTCGGCCATATTTTTTGCGCAGTGCCAGAACGCGGATTTCCAGCTCTGGCGAGGTCAGGTGCGACCGATAGCGCTGCAGCACCATGTCCGTCAGATCAATCAGCTTGATGTTGCTGGTCTGCTCGGCATGACGCAGCAGATCCTGAAGTGCGCCACTGACATCACCGGTCTTGCAGCGAGCCAGCGTTTGCCCGGCAATGTCCATGATGTGTGCATAGGCCTCGCGCACCAGGTCCTGATAACGCGTGTTGGTGCTGGAAATCATGCAGAACATGTCTGTCATGGCTTTGGAAATGCAAAAGCGCTGAGCGAGCCGGGTGATCCACATCTCGGCATCCGGCAGTTCCAATTCACTGTTGCTCAGTCGGATCAACAGGCTCATGACGTTGCCTGCGGCTTCCATGTCGAAGTCGGGTGTGGCGAATTCTCGGGGCAGGTTCTTCACGCGGCGAACCACCTCGGCCACTTGCCGCTGCAGCATCAGCGACAAAATGTTGAGCACTTCATACATCCGGCGCAGGCGGGTGCTGCGCGGCGCCTTTTGGTGAGCTTGCATCAACTGGTTGACGCACTTCTGGAGCTCTTTGCCGTCTTTGTGCTCGAAATGGTGCAAGGCCAGCAAGACGAGGCTTTGGTAGTCGAACATGCTCGACATGCCACCCAGTGTCGCCGCACGCTGCAATGCCTTGGCTGCTTCTTCCTTCTTACCCATGTGGAAGGCCAGCATGCCCAGCTTTTGAAGCCGTGAGACAGAAGAGGGGGTGACCTCCACGGCCTTTTTGTAAGTCTCGAACGCCTGTTCAAAGTCGCCGCTTTGGAACAGGGCACGCCCCATCACGTCGTAGGCATCGGCGTAAGAGGGGTTGTCAACAATCAGACTTTCCAGCGTTCTGCGGGCTGGCGCAACGTTGCCGCCATCCAGTTGTGCCCGAGCAATGCCCAACCGTGCCCACGGGAGGGCTTTGGTGGCATCCAGTGCCTCAAACAGCTTGCGAGCGTCGTCGTGCCGACCCAGTCGCAACATCAACTCGCCACCGATTCGTGCGGCGTAGACCCAATACTCTGCACGCGTATCAAAGCGCGCCTGACAAAGGTTGGCCGCCAGTTGATAGTCTTCTTCCTGCAGCGCCTGAAAGATGTCGCTCAGGGCCATTTTGCGGTGGCGTGCAGCAGCCAGCCGGCGAGCGAGGTTGTTGTGGTTGTGTGGCTTGAGCAGGTAGCTGTCAAGCGCAAATTCGGCCGCCTCGGCCACGCGGCCATAACTGGCTTCCGAGGTCACCATGATGAACACGGTGGTGTAGGGCAGCAGGTTGGCAAGGCGCAGTTCGTCCACCAGATCGGCGCCCGTTTGGGTCGTTTCCTGGAAGTGGTAATCGCACAGCACGATGTCGTACTGGTGGTGTTCCAGTTCGCTGCGCGCTTCGCTGTAGCGACCGGCCTGGCGTACTTTTTCGGCCTTGACTCCGAGATCAATCAGAATGCCTCGCAAGATGCTGCGAGATGTCGGGTTCGCATCGACCACCAGGGCGCGCGCAGAACGAAGATCCTCAAGGGCAGGGCCCAAACCGGCTTCTTCGGCCTGGTTCGCAGGGGTGAGTTGATGCATGAACATAAATACCTGTACAGCTGATCAGGGCAGCAGCATCTCGAAAATGGTTTCTTGTGCCGCTTCATCGCGACGAACGGCAACATGCCCGCAACGCTCTTTCAAATGATGGGCGCGGGCCACTGCTTCGCACAGTGCTGTGCCCAGTCCTGTGGCGTGAGGTGCGCTGGGGTCTGTGGCATCGAGGCCGGGCCCGTCATCGGCGACTTCCCACACCAGGGCGCCGTCCCGCTTGTAGGCGGCAACCGTGACACGTGAACGGGCAAATCGCATCGCGTTGTGCAGCGCTGCATCCAATGCCATCTGCACCAGCCTGCGGTCGAAATACCAGAACACCGGTGCCTGATCTTCATCCTTGATGCTGATGTGGAGCGGCAAGTTCTCTGACTTCGCCTTGAGCTGCCACACACGCAGCATGTGCTGGAGCATTTCAGCTGGCGACTCGTCTTCACACAATGCATCCAGTTGACCGGACTCTGCGCTGTACAAGGTCAGAAACTGAATGAAATGACGACGCAGATCCGTGCAATGCATGTAGGCCGCTTGGG
>NZ_JBLIZW010000119.1:0-31248 GCF_048860245.1 Aquabacterium sp.
TTGCGTCACCTCGGCCTCGCCAAAGCCGGCGATGCGTGCCGGATCGAAGTTGGCAAAGGCACGCCGGTAACCGGGTGTGCGCTTGAGAATGGTGAGCCAGGAGAGCCCGGCCTGCTGCCCATCCAAACAGAGCTTCTCGAACAGCTCACGGCTGTCGGTCACCGGCCTGCCCCAGTGGGTGTCGTGATAAGCAATATAATCCGCATCCTGTGTCACCCATGAACAACGTCCCAGCACCATGCCCCACCTCCCGATGGATGAGAAAACACCCCTTTTGCGCCACTTTTGCCCCGGATTGCAGCCGGGACGGCCAAATCAGCCTATATTCCCGCCAGAGCAAGGGGTATACTCTGGCGGTTTCATTTCCGCTCAGTATGCACTGAACCAATCGCGCGAACAAAATCATGCAGAAATTCGACATTAAGACCTTTCAGGGACTGATCCTGACCCTTCAAGACTATTGGGCCAGGCAAGGTTGCGTCATAGTGCAACCCTTCGATATGGAAGTGGGTGCCGGTACTTCCCACCCCATGACTTTCCTGCGCGCCATCGGCCCCGAGCCGATGAACTGCGCCTATGTTCAGCCATCCCGCCGTCCTACCGATGGCCGCTATGGCGAGAACCCCAACCGCCTGCAGCACTATTACCAGTACCAGGTGGTGCTCAAGCCCGCACCGGCCAACATCCTGGAGCTTTCTCTGGGCTCGCTGGAGGCTTTGGGTTTTGACCTGAAGAAGAACGACATCCGTTTCGTTGAGGACGACTGGGAGAACCCCACGCTGGGCGCCTGGGGGCTGGGTTGGGAAGTCTGGCTCAACGGGATGGAAGTGACGCAGTTCACCTACTTCCAGCAAGTGGGTGGCATCGACTGCAAGCCCATCACCGGCGAGATCACCTACGGTCTGGAACGTCTGGCCATGTACCTCCAGGGTGTGGAAAGCGTCTACGACCTGGTTTATGCGCCGGGTGTGAAGTACGGTGATGTGTTCCACCAGAACGAAGTGGAGCAGTCGACGTACAACTTTGAGCACAGCAACGTGGAATTCCTGCTGGGCGCTTTCACCAACTACGAAACCCAGGCCAAATACCTGATGGAGCAGCAGTTGGCCTTGCCGGCATACGAGCAAGTGCTTAAGGCGGCGCATACCTTCAACCTGCTGGATGCACGCGGCGCGATTTCCGTGACTGAGCGGGCGGCCTACATCGGTCGCATCCGCAATCTGGCGCGCAGTGTGGCGGCCAGCTATCTGGACAGCCGCGCCCGTCTGGGCTTCCCCATGGCCCCGAAGGCCTGGGCTGACGAAGTGATCGAACAACTGAATAACAAGAAGGTGGCCTGATCATGAGCACCGCGAATCTCCTCGTCGAACTGTTTGTGGAAGAGTTGCCCCCCAAGGCACTCAAGAAGCTGGGTGAGTCGTTTGCCAATGTGTTGGCCGACAGCCTGAAGACGCAAGGTCTGGCGCCCGCCGCTGCCGTGGTGACGCCCTTTGCGTCGCCGCGTCGCTTGGCTGTGCACGTCACCGATGTGGCCGCGAAAGCGGAGGATCAGGCCGTTCAGCAAAAGCTGATGCCTGTGTCGGTGGCCTTGGATGCCCAAGGCAATGCCACCCCTGCGTTGGTCAAGAAGCTGGCTTCCATGGGGTTGGATGC
Source organism: Aquabacterium sp. (assembly GCF_048860245.1). GTDB lineage: Bacteria > Pseudomonadota > Gammaproteobacteria > Burkholderiales > Burkholderiaceae_C > Aquabacterium. Next base: position 1,654 of record NZ_JBLIZW010000119.1, read on the forward strand.
CACCGTGGTGCCGCAACTGAAGCGCCTGCCTGATGGCAAGGCAGAGGCTTTGTTCCTCGATAGCATCAAAGCTGGGGCCACCCTGTCGGAAGGGTTGCAAAAGGCGCTGGATGAGGCGCTCAGCAAGCTGCCGATCCCCAAGGTCATGACCTACCAGTTGGAGCAAGGCGAGGGCGCTGACTTCCAGCCGGGCTGGACCAGTGTGAATTTCGTGCGTCCGGCTCACGGCCTGGTCGCGCTGCACGGCCTGCAAGAAGTGCCTGTGGCCACCTTGGGCCTGAAGTCGGGTCGCAGCACGCAGGGGCACCGTTTCGAAGCCCGTGTCAACCCGGTGATCATCACCACGGCGGACACCTATGCCGATCAACTGCGCCACGAGGGTGCCGTGATCGCCAGCTTTGCCGAGCGTCGTGCGGAGATCGTGCGCCAGTTGGCCGAGGCCGCTCAGAAAGCCGGTACGGGTCTCAAGCCCATTGAAGACGAAGCCTTGCTCGATGAGGTCACCGCCTTGGTGGAGCGCCCGAACGTGCTGATCGGCCGTTTTGAGGAGGCCTTCCTGGAAGTGCCTCAGGAGTGCCTGATTCTGACGATGAAGGCCAACCAGAAGTATTTCCCCTTGCTGGATGCCTCGGACAAGCTGACCAATCAGTTCCTGATCGTCAGCAACATCAGCCCCGAAGATCCCAGCGCAGTCATTGGTGGCAATGAGCGAGTGGTGCGTCCGCGTCTGGCGGATGCCAAGTTCTTCTTCGATCAAGATCGCAAGAAGACGCTGGAGTCCCGCGTCGCCGGGTTGGCCAAGGTGGTCTACCACGGCAAGTTGGGCACGCAAGGTGAGCGTGCTGAGCGTGTGCGAGCCATTGCTCACGCTGTCGTCAACCAGCTGAGCCTCGGGACTGTGCCTTACACCGTCGATGTCAGGGACCACTTCGCCGTGCTCGACAGCAAGGCGCAGCAGGCCGCACGTCTGGCCAAGACCGACTTGCTGACCGACATGGTCGGCGAGTTCCCAGAGTTGCAAGGCATCATGGGGGGCTACTACGCTCGCCACGAAGGTCTGCGCGACGGGGTGGCGATTGCCATTGAGGATCACTACAAGCCGCGCTTTGCGGGTGACAGCCTGCCTCGTAACCATACGGGTGAAGTCGTGGCGTTGGCTGACAAGCTGGAAACGCTGATTGGTCTGTTCGGCATCGGTCAGTTGCCGACCGGCGACAAGGATCCGTTCGCGCTGCGCCGTCACGCCCTGGGTGTGATCCGCATCCTGGTCGAGAAGAACCTGCCGCTGTCGTTGCCCGCCCTGATCGGCGCTGCCGTGCCGGCCTTTGGCGAGCTGATCACCAACCCGTCGGAGCCACTGCTGGCGTTCTTCTCGGATCGTCTGGCTGTTTCGCTGCGCGAACAAGGCTACAGCGCTCAGGAAGTCGATGCCGTGCTGGCTTTGCAGCCCGAGCGTCTGGGTGAGGTCCCGCGCCGCCTGGCGGCTGTGCGCGCCTTTGCTGCGCTGCCTGAAGCGGCTGCACTGGCGGCCGCCAACAAGCGTGTGGGCAACATCCTCAAGAAGGCCGATGCCGCAGTCGAAGCCAAGGTCGATGCCGCCTTGCTGAAAGAAGCCGCTGAAGCCGCGCTGTATGCGTCGCTGCAAGAGGTGGCTCCCAAGGCGCAGGCTGCGTTCGAGCAGGGTGACTACACCGCGTCCTTGCAGGCCTTGGCAGCCCTGCGTGGCCCGGTCGATGCCTTCTTTGACAGCGTGATGGTGAACGCGGATGATGCGGCCTTGAAGGCCAACCGTCTGGGTTTGCTGGCGAGCCTGCATCAGGCGATGAATCAGGTCGCTGACCTGTCCAGACTGGCGGCCTGATCTTGTCTGTGCGACCCCACCACCCCGGAGAGGGCATGAAGCTCGTCATTCTCGATCGTGACGGCACCATCAACCATGAGCGCGAGGACTACATCAAGTCCAGCGATGAGTGGGTGCCTTTGCCCGGGGCGCTGGAAGCGATTGCACGGCTCAACCATGCCGGTTGGCATGTGGTGGTGGCGACCAATCAGTCGGGCATTGGTCGAGGTTTGTTTGACATGGTGGCACTCAATGCCATGCATGCCAAGATGAACCAGATGCTGTCCCGTGTTGGTGGGCGTGTGGAGGCCGTGTTTTTCTGCCCGCACACGCCTGAAGATCACTGCACCTGTCGCAAGCCTGCGCCAGGTTTGTTTCAGATGATCGGTCAGCGTTTTGGCTGCTCGCTTGAGGGCGTGCCGATGGTAGGCGACTTGCCACGCGATGTGCTGGCAGCACAATCGGTCGGCTGTGAGCCCCACCTGGTCCGTACCGGGCAAGCTGCATCCATGACCGACGCCGAATTGCTCGATCTGCGGCAGCGCGTCCCCGATCTGACGATTCACCCTGATCTGTCGTCCTTTGCTGACTTTGTGATCCTGAGGGACCGTCACGCCCATGGTGAGGATTCACCTGTAGCCACCCACATGGGAGAGCTCACTTGAGCGAAACGTCGCCTGTTCAATTGGGGCTATGGGCTCAGGGCGGTGACGAGGATCGGGCTTCAGGTGCACCGGCCGGACAGGCACTTTTCAGGCACCCTCGCGCTGAGCGCGAAATTCAGTTCGGCAAGGCGCTGGTGGGCTATGCGGTTGAGCGGGCCAGGCGCCGCAGCATCGGCATGGTGGTCGGTGTTGAAGGCCTGACGGTTCGTGCGCCGCGTTGGGTGTCATGGTCGGACATCGAGACGGCCTTGCGCGCCAAAGAACGATGGATTTGCACCAAGCTGCACGAGCAGCGTGAGCGGGCGCATCGTCAGCAGGCGGCAAGGATCATCTGGCAGCACGGCGCCAGGGTGCCGTTCATGGGCGGCTTGGTCGAAGTCTCGCTGGTGCCTGCGTCGGGTGCCGGTGTGGATGACGTGTGCGCGACGGTCCTGAGTGTGGCACCGGTTGCGGATGCTGGATTGATGGCCATGCCGCAGCAGCAGATTGCTGTCTTGACGGACGTTTCTGCCGAGGCTGTGCGTCACCAGGTTCATGTTTGGCTGAAGAACGAGGCGAAGCGCTATTTCGCGCTCCGTGTGCAGCACTTTGCCGAGTTGCTGGACGTCGATGTCAAGCACGTCAGTCTGTCGTCAGCCAAGACACGATGGGGGAGTGCCAGCGTCGACGGCTCCATCCGGCTTCACTGGCGCTTGATTCACTTTGGGCAAGATGTGATTGACTACGTGGTGGTGCACGAACTGGCGCACCTCCATGAAATGAACCACAGTCCGCGCTTCTGGGATGTGGTTCGCTCCGTGATGCCGGACTATGAAGGTCCCCGGGGGCAATTGCGCCGCGCAGTGTTGCCCGAATGACCTGAGCCGAACCCGATCAGGTCCGCTCAAATCGCCACACGTCGTCGGTATCGAGCCATCGGCGCAATGCGCCTCGATGCCACAGATAGTTCAAGTGCGCAATGGCCTCGCCCATTGCGAACGTGGTCTGGTGCAAGTCGAGTTCGCGCTTGAACAGCACAGGCAACATGTCGGCAGCGGTGGCCGGGCCGTTTGCGCAGGCCGACAGCACGTCATCCAGTCGTGCCCGGTGGTGGGCATGCAAGGCCTCAATCCGCGCATGCACGCCTTTGAACGGCAATCCATGCGATGGCAGTGCCAATGTGTCTGGCGGCAGGTCGCGCATCCTGTCCAGCGAGTCGAGGAACAGGCCCAAGGCATCGGCTTCCGGCTCCATGTCGACCACGCTCACATTCGTTGAGATGCTGGGGAGCAGCATGTCGCCAGAAATCAGGACGCCATCTTGTTCGCAGTACAAGGCAATGTGCTCAGGGCTGTGTCCATATCCTGCGATGCAGCGCCACTCGCGGTGACCGATGTGAATGAGTTGTCCGTCCATCATCCGGCTGAACGTGGTCGGAACGCTGGGCACCATGGATGCGTAGTAACTGCCCCGCTCCCGGATTTTTTCAACCCCGTCGGCATGTTGCATGCCATGGCTGAAAAAGTAGGCTGCCGCACGCTCGCCACCATAGCCGGTGGTTTCTTTGGATGCCACCATGGCGGCCAGGTGGTCTGTCGCACTCATCCACAGGCGTGCGGGTACATGGCCGCTGAACTGCTGAATCAGCCAATCGGCATTGCCCACGTGGTCCGGGTGCATGTGGGTCGACAGAACGCGGCTCAAAGGGCGGCCGCTCAGCGGGCCTTGCCACAGGGCTTGCCAGGCATCCTGAACGGCACGTGTGGCAACACCCGTGTCCACGATTGACCAGACCTGTTGGTGGCCTTCATCTTGATCGTCCAGCGCCCACAGGTTGATGTGGTTCAGCGCGAAGGGCAGGGGCATGCGAATCCAGTGCAGCCCTGGCATCAAGGTTTGAATGTGACCCGTGGGCGGCTTGGCATCGCCCCATGGGTAGGTCAGCGGGGTGTGGCTGGTCGACGGGGTACTGCGATCTGACATGTGATACGGATTTGAACGATTGCCGTGCATTGTGCCGCGTCAAGGGATGTTGTGTCGGATATCAGCCAGAGGACGGGGGCATTTGCTCGAACTTGATTGAGGGCTGTCTACACTCTCGGTATGAAACTGCATCAACTCTTTGACAAGAACCGGGCTTGGGCTCGAGATATCGAGCGTCGCACCCCAGGCTTCTTTTCCAGGCTGCAGCAGCAACAGTCGCCCGAGTACCTATGGATTGGTTGTAGCGACAGTCGGGTGCCTGCCAATGAAATTTGCGGCCTGTTGCCAGGCGAGTTGTTCGTGCATCGCAACGTGGCCAACGTGGTGGTGCACTCTGACCTGAACTGCCTCTCGGTGATGGAATACGCCATCGACATGCTCAAGGTCAAGCACATCATGGTGGTGGGGCACTACGGTTGTGGTGGTGTGCGCGCCGCCATGGATGACCTCAAGATCGGCATCGTGGACAACTGGATTCGTCACGTCAAAGACGTGCGCAATCAGCACCTCGACTGGCTGATGGCCTTGCCCGAAGGGCAGCGTCGCTACGATGCCCTGTGCGAACTCAATGTGTTGCAGCAGAGCTTCAATGTCTGCCAGACCACCATGGTCAACGAAGCATGGGCGCGTGGACAACAGGTCGTGGTTCACGGCTGGGTATACGGCTTGCATAATGGGCTGATCAACGACCTCAGCATGACGGTGTCGAGCCCGGAAGACGTGGCGCCGGTGTTTGCCGAGGCATTGGCTCGCTTGCGCGAACGCTACGCGGACATGGTCTGATCACCTCAGCAGGACTTCACGATGTTTCCCCAACAGCTCACCGACTCACGCGTCTTTGAAATCGCCAAAGCGTTGCTGGACGGCTTCGATCGCCACTACAAGATCTTCAGCGAAACCAGCGCGCAGTCCAAGAAGCGGTTTGAGGAGGCCGACTGGCACAGCCAGCAAACTGCTCAGCGTGTGCGGATCGAGTTTTACGACTTGCGTGTGGACGAGGCAGTAGAGCGCCTGGAGCAGGAATATGGCGCCAGCACCCTGCCCATGGCCGTGTGGCATCAGATCAAACTGTTCTACATCGGCCTGCTGACGGGGCACCGGCAGCCAGAGCTGGCCGAAACCTTCTTCAACTCGGTCACGATCAAGATCCTGCACCGCAAGTACTACCGCAACGACTTCATCTTCGTGCGGCCTGCGGTGTCCACCGAATACATCGATGACGACGATGGCGTGGCGGGTGGCACCTTCCGTGCCTACTACCCCACTCGCGAGAACCTGCAGGAGATGCTCAAGACCATCGTCGAGAGCTACGAACTGAACGTTCCGTTTGATGATCTGGACCGTGACATCAGCTTTGTCTACGAAGCCTTGATCGAGCAAATCGGCAACGTGCGTTTGCGCACCAATTTCCAGATCCAGGTGTTGAACTCGCTGTTCTACCGAAACAAGGGCGCGTACATCGTTGGCAAGGTGATCAATGGCTTCCGCAGCCTGCCGTTTGCCATCCCCATCCTGCACAACTCCAAGAGCCGTCTGTACATTGATGCGGCCCTGTTTGGGGAAGATGACCTGCTCGCGCTGTTCAGCTTTGCGCGTGCGTACTTCATGGTCTACATGCCCGTGCCATCGGCTTATGTGCAGTTCTTGCGCACGCTGATGCCTCGCAAGCCCCGCGGAGAGCTCTACAGCGCCATCGGTCTGCAAAAGCACGGCAAGAACCTGTTCTATCGCGACTTCCTGTTCCACCTGAAGCACTCGAGCGACAAGTTCCGCATTGCCCCGGGCATCAAGGGCATGGTCATGCTGGTGTTTGACCTGCCGTCGTACCCGTTCGTGTTCAAGGTGATCAAGGACTACTTCCCGCCGCAGAAGGAAACCACCCGAGAGGGCATCATGGGCAAGTACCAGCTCGTGAAACAGCACGATCGCGTGGGGCGCATGGCGGACTCGCTGGAGTTCACCAACGTGGCGTTTCCGCGCCATCGCTTTGCCGACGAGCTGATCGAAGAGCTGAAGAAGTTCGCACCCAGCGTGATGGAAGAGGACGAAGACGGCCAGGTGCTGGTCATCAAGCACCTCTACATCGAGCGCCGCATGATCCCGCTGAACATCTACATCCAGGAAGCCACAGGCGAGGCGCTGGAGCACGCGGTCATCGAGTACGGCAATGCGCTGAAAGATCTGGTGGCAGCCAACATCTTCCCGGGCGACATGTTGTGGAAGAACTTTGGCGTGACCCGCAACGGCAAGGTCGTGTTCTACGACTACGACGAGATCGAGTACGTGACCGACTGCAACTTCCGCAAAGTGCCTGCGCCGCGCAATGAGGAAGACGAGATGTCAGGTGAAATCTGGTATTCGGTCGGGCCGCACGACGTGTTCCCGGAAACCTTCGGGCCGTTCTTGCTGGGCGATCCGCGTGTGCGTGCAATCTTCATGAAGCACCATGCCGATTTGCTGGAACCCGAGTTCTGGCAGCAGCACAAGGAACGCATCAAGCAAGGCTATGTGCATGACGTCTTCCCCTATGACCGGGGGCGTCGTTTCATTCACAAGATTCAGGCTGAGGCCAAAACGGTCCACGAGCCTTCGGATGATGATGCGCCGGTGGAAGAGCCTGTCGATATTCCTCATCCGCCGACAGGCGTGCACGATCAAGGCACGCTCAGCGGCTTCAGCGCTGGTGGCACCACCAGCGCCGATTGAAGCTGAAGCGCTTTACCAGAAGCGCCACCAGGCCTTTTTCTTGGTCTGGTTGGCTGCTTCGGCCGCGTTTTCGCTCAGGTACGTGCTGTTGGGGAAGCTTTGCTTGAGCACGCGCAGGGCATCGTCACGAAGTGGTGTCATGCCCAATTGGTCATAGGCCTGCGACATGATGTACAGCGCTTCTTCAATGGCAGGCGACTGCGGGTAGTCCTTGACCGCTTGCTGGGCACGGTTGGCGGCAGCCAGGTTCGCCCCACGACGCAGGTAGTAGCGTGCCACGTGTACCTCGCCAGCTGCCAGCGAGTTCACGATGTGGTTCATGCGCAGGCGTGCATCGCCTGCGTACTTCGACTGAGGAAAGCGGTCGGTCAGTTGCTTGAAGGATTCGTAGGCATCCTTCGAGGCCTGCTGATCACGTTCTGCAATGTCCTGGCTGGCCAAGCGACCAAACAGGCCCAGATCGTCATTGAAATTGATCAGGCCTTGCAGGTAGTAAGCGTAGTCCAGTGCCGGGCTGGTGGGGTGCAGGCGGATGAATCGCTCCAGCTTGGCCAAGGCTTGGGCTTTCTCGCCGGTCTTGTAATAGGCGTAGGCCAAGTCCAGTTGAGCCTGCTGAGCCAACAGGGTGCCAGACCCTCGGGCTTCGACCTTTTCCAGCTTCTTGATGGCGGTTTCGTAGTTGCCGTCAGCCTGGTCGTCTTTGGCGTCTGCGTACAATTTGTCCGGGCTGATGTTGGCAAACTCGTCTTGCGGTGCAGAGCCGCATGCAACCAGGGCCGCACTCATTGCCAAAGCCAGCATGCCAGCGCGGCTGCCGCGCAGGTTGCTCAAAGTGGTGTTTGTCAGCAGTTTCACGTTGAGTTTCTCGCGGATCCGGTCCGCATAAATTAGTCGCCACAGAGCGCCAGAATGCGCAGAGTATAGAAGGCCTGCGCACCTCTTTTTCACCTTCCAGCAGATTCCCTCATGGCTCGTCGTTCTCCATCCAAGGCTGAGGCCGCTTTCACCGCCGCGCAACCCCCTGAATTGCCCGTGAGTGAGCTGGCCGCCTGCCCATCATCGGTAGACGAAGCAGAGGATTGGGAGGAGCAGGGGGATGAATCGCCCGCCGCTCAAGACGCAACAGAGTTATTGACTGTCGAGGCTTTCGAGCACGGCATGCGCCTGGACGCCTTTGTCGCGTCGCGAATTTCGGCGTATTCGCGCAGTCACCTCAAGAGTTTGATTGAAGAGGGCTGTGTGACTGTGGTAGGCGCGGTGCAGTCTTCTCCGTCTCGCAAAGTCGTGGCTGGGCAGCTGGTGACCGTGAAGATTCGCCCCACGGCGCAAAGCATGGCCTTTGTGGCGGAGCCCATGGACTTGTCCATCGTTTACGAAGACGCTGACTTGCTGGTGGTGAACAAGCCAGCTGGTTTGGTGGTTCACCCAGCCGCAGGGAATTGGACGGGCACCTTGATGAACGGATTGCTTGCCCATCACCAAGGGGCAGCGAGCCTGCCGCGCGCCGGCATCGTGCATCGACTGGACAAGGACACCAGTGGTTTGATGGTTGTGGGCAAGACGCTGGAGGCTGTGACTGCGCTGAGTCGCGCGATTGCCGCCAGAGAGGTGAGCCGCCAGTATCTGGCGTTGGTTCACGGTGAGGTGCCTGAGTTGTTCAGCGTGAGTTCCTCCATTGGTCGGGATCCGGTGACGCGCGTCAAAATGGCCGTCGTGCCCTCTGGCAAGCCGGCCAAAACCGATGTCAAGCGTTTGTTGGTTGGGGAGTGGGCGCCTGCGCAAAAAGCAAAAGCGAGCGCAGAGTTGCCGCACAGAGTATTCAGTGGGGTGCTCTGCACCCTGCACACGGGGCGCACGCATCAGATTCGGGTGCATCTGAGCAGCCGGAGACATCCTCTGGTCGCGGATGCCATGTATGGCGGGGGCGAGGCGTTGGGCATGACCCGCCAGGCCCTGCATGCTGCGCGGTTGGCTTTTGTGCACCCCAGAACAGGTGAGGCCTTGCGTTTTGAGGCCGCGCTGCCTGACGACATGGCGTGCGCTTGGGCAGAATTGGAAAAGAGCGTCACAGATCCTTCTTCTGGTGCATAATGAGCGCTAAACCAAAGATCGGTGCGATCGGTTTTGGCTGGCTAGACCGCCTTTGATGTGTCCTCGCTCCATAGAGAGCGCCGACATTGCCTCGCTGACGAGGTTCCTGTTCTGACTTGATGCCCCGTTTTCCCCTGTCCGGTGGATGCGATGAAAGCGGGTTGTTTGCCGGGTTTGATCGTCGGCAGTCGATTCGGGCCGCTATTTCGTAGCAGCTCACTCACGATTGAAGAGATGGAAGTCCTCAATCCTCAGGATGCCTTGCGCATTCTTGAAGCAGCTCTGCTTTGCGCGCAGCAACCGCTGACCGTGCGGGATATGCGTCAATTGTTTGACGATGCCATGTCGGCGGATTCTGTGCGTCAAATGTTGGGTCAGTTGACGGAGCAGTGGGTCGGTCGTGGTGTCGAATTGCGTGAAACCGCGTCAGGTTGGCGTTTTCAGACGCGGCCTGATGTCCAGATGCATCTGGATCGATTGCACCCGGAAAAGCCGCCCAAGTATTCTCGGGCAACGCTGGAGACTTTGGCGATCATCGCCTACAAGCAGCCGGTGACCCGGGGGGACATTGAAGACATTCGGGGCGTGACGGTGAGCTCGAACATCATCAAACAGCTGGAAGACCGTGGCTGGGTGGAGGTGATCGGGCATCGTGATGCACCGGGGCGTCCGGCCTTGTTTGCGACCACAAGGCATTTTCTGGATGACCTGGGTCTGGCCTCGCTGGCACAGTTGCCGACGCTGGATGGCTTGCCTGTCAGCCAAGGCTTGTTGCCAGGGTTGGATGAACTGGTTGGGGGCTCATCAGAATCTGGTGAGCTGTCCGACGTGACTGCAGACGCGTCTGCCGAGTTGTTGCCGCAAGCAACTGAAGACAATGCCGCTGCGTCCGAAGACGGGGTGGATCTTTCAATTGAATCATTGCTGCCAGATGCGACGGTTGTCTCATCCGATGAAGAGGGCAGCGACTCTACTTTCTCTGCCCCATGACCACCGATAACGTGCCAATGCAAGAACCCCAAGACCCGTCCTTGGTCACCGAAGAGGTGGTCAAGCCTAAGCGCACCCGTCGCACCAAGGCCGCTGCCGATGTGGCAGTGGATGTTTCGGCAACGCCTGTCGCTGATGCAGCCCCTGATGCTGCCGATGCGGTGCCTGCGGCCAAGCGTGCGCCCCGTCGCCGCAAGGTGGCTGAGGCGGCAGAAGGGGCTGAAGCCCCAGCACTCGAGGCAGCTGAGTCCGCAGAAGCGCCAGCCAAGCCCAAGCGCGCGCCTCGCAAGAAGGTTGTTGCAGAAGAAACCGTTGCGACGGAGTCTGCGCCTGTCGTGTCAGATGCTGCGCGTGAAGACGCCGCACACGGTGTGCTCGAATTGGCTGCGGTGAGCGAATCCACTTCGTCTGACGAGGGTGCGGTCGAGCAAGTGGCAGGCGATGAAGGCCAGTCGGGGGAGCGTCGTGAGCGTGGCCGTCGTGACCGTCGCGGTCGTGGTGAGCGCGGGCAACGTGGCGAACGTCGTCAGGATGATGTTGCTGCTGGTGCTTCGGTTGAGGGGGATGAGGCTTCCGCCGAAGCGCGTCCTTCGCGTCGCGTGGCCATGGCAGCCGAGCAGACCAACGAGGTGTTCGAGGAGCTGGTGTCTGGTGAGTTCGACACCCAGCGTGCCGAAGAAGTTGAAGAAGCTGCCTCGGAAGACGGTGCCCCGTACAAGCGCGTGCTGCTGCCCGAGCCTGATGCGCCCAAGCTGCAAAAGGTGCTGGCTCAGGCGGGTGTCGGCTCGCGTCGTGACATCGAGCAAATGATCGAAGACGGTCGCATCGAGGTCAACGATCAGGTCGCTCACGTTGGTCAGCGCGTGTCGCACGGCGACCGCATCAAGGTGGCAGGCCGCCCGATCAAGGTGCGCATTGCCCCGCCCGCTGCGCGCATTCTGGCGTATCACAAGCCTGTGGGTGAGGTGGTCACGCACGACGACCCTCAGGGGCGTCCGACGGTGTTCCGCCGTCTGCCTCGTCTGCAGAACGGCAAGTGGATGTCGGTGGGGCGTCTGGATCTGAACACCGAAGGCTTGCTGCTGTTCACCAACTCCGGTGAGCTGGCCAACCAGTTGATGCACCCCCGTTTCGGCGTGGAGCGTGAGTACGCTGTGCGCGTGCTGGGTAGCTTGGATGACGCGTCGCGTGAAAAGCTGCTCAATGGCGTCGAGATCGATGGCCAGCAAGCGCAATTCCTGTCGATCAGCAAGGGCGGCGGCGAAGGCGTGAACCAGTGGTATCGCGTGGTCATCACCGAAGGTCGTAACCGTGAAGTTCGCAAGCTGTTCGATGCAGTGGGCCTGACCGTGAACCGACTGATTCGCGTCCGCTACGGCGCCATCGTGCTGCCGCGCGGTCTGCGCCGTGGTGTGTGGGTCGAGCTGGGTGAGTCGGATGTCCGCGCAGTGAAGTCGCTGGCTGGCATGGATCGCCCTGAAGGCGGTGCCCGTGGTGGCCGAGGTCAGCAAAAGCCGCAGCAGCAGGGCTTCAAGGGGGGTAGCAAGCCTCAAGGCCCGCGCTCGCAAGGTGGGCAAGGCGGCCAGGGTGGCCAAGGCAAGCCGCTGTTCGGTGAGCAGGGGCCCCGCGGTGAGCGCGGCGACCGTGGTGACCGCGGCCCCCGCCAAGGTCAGGTCCGAGATCGTCAGCCCTCAGGCGAGCATGACGACGATCTGGAGTTTGCGCGCATTCCCAACCCGCTGGAGCAGACCTTTGACCGTCGCTTCGTGAAGGGATCCAAGCGCATCACATCTGGTTTTGGTCGCCCTGACCAGAATCAGGATCAACCCAGCGGCGGTGGCAAGCAAAAGGGCCCCCGCCAGCCGGATCCGCTGCAGACCTCGGTGGGCTACATCGGTGCCGACGCTTATTTCGGCAAAACCGGCGGAGGTGGTCGTCGTGGTGGCGGTGGTGGTCGCGGCCGTCGCTGATCTGAGTCGCCCCGCGCGCGAATTCACACATTCTTTCCATCATCCGGCAAAACCGGGGCAGTACAATGCTCGGTTTTGTCAAGCACTCTGAACCTGGAGAAAACATGGCTATCGAACGTACCCTCTCGATCATCAAGCCCGACGCTGTTGCCAAGAACGTCATCGGTCAAATCGTCAGCCGCTTTGAAGGCGCTGGCCTGAAGGTTGTGGCTGCCAAGCTGGTCCAACTGTCGCAAGGCGAAGCCGAGCAGTTCTACGCTGTTCACAAAGAGCGTCCTTTCTTCAAGGACCTGGTGAACTTCATGATCTCCGGCCCCGTGTTCGTGCAAGTGCTCGAAGGCGAAGGCGCCATCCTGAAGAACCGTGACCTGATGGGCGCAACCGATCCCAAGAAGGCTGCTCCTGGCACCATCCGTGCTGACTTCGCTGACAGCATCGACGCCAACGCCGTTCACGGTTCCGACGCTGCTGAAACGGCTGCTGTCGAAGTGGCTTTCTTCTTCCCCGGCATGAACGTGTACAGCCGCTGAGCTGCTGCACTTCTTTAAGGCTGAAGAAGTATGGACGCCGTCAACCTGCTTGATTTTGACCTTGACGGGTTGACCGCGTACTGCGAGCAACTGGGTGAAAAGCGCTTCCGCGCCACCCAGTTGTTCCGATGGATCCATCAAAAAGGTGCGACCGACTTCGATCAGATGTCGGATCTGGCCAAATCGCTGCGCAGCAAACTTCAGGGCGTTGCCACGCTCAAGACTTTGCCTGTGATCAGCGAGCACGTTTCGTCGGATGGCACGATCAAGTGGCTGTTCGATGTAGGCGGCGGCAACGCCGTTGAAAGTGTTTACATCCCTGAGGATGATCGCGCGACCTTGTGCATTTCGTCGCAAGCTGGCTGTGCCGTAGGCTGCCGCTTCTGCTCGACGGGGCATCAGGGATTCAGTCGCAACCTCACTACGGGTGAAATCGTGGCGCAGCTCTGGCATGCCGAGCATGCGTTGCGCAAGCGCTTGGGTACAACCGAGCGCATCATCAGCAACGTGGTGATGATGGGCATGGGTGAGCCGCTGCAAAACTACAGCGCCTTGATTCCTGCGCTGAAGACCATGCTCGATGACCATGGTTACGGCTTGTCCCGCCGTCGTGTGACCGTGTCCACGTCGGGTGTGGTGCCCATGATCGAGCGATTGAAGAGTGATTGCCCGGTGGCGTTGGCGGTGTCGCTGCATGCCCCGAACGATCCATTGCGTGATGAGTTGGTCCCGCTCAATCGCAAGTACCCCATTGATGAACTCTTGGCCGCCTGCAAGGACTACCTGACGGCTGCGCCTCGTGACTTCATCACCTTTGAATACTGCATGCTCGATGGCGTCAATGACACCGACGAGCATGCTCGGCAGTTGATTGCCCTGGTAAAGGGGCGTATCAATTGCAAGTTCAATCTGATCCCGTTTAATCCGTTCCCTGCATCCGGTCTTCACCGATCGGGCGCAGCACGCGTGCAAGCGTTTGCAAAAATTCTGGCTGATGCAGGCATCGTGACGACCGTTCGCAAGACGCGTGGCGATGACATCGATGCTGCCTGTGGTCAGTTGGCTGGCGAAGTTCAAGACCGTACGCGTGCGTCGGCGCGCATGTTGCGTCAGCCGGTCGCTGTCAAAGTTGCGATGCCCCGGTCGGGTGAACGCAACGGCTCGCAACATTGAGCCCGCGTCAGGCTTGTCTGACGCTCTACACTGAGCCCTTTCCTGGAGATTGCTGCATGAGTAAGCTGCGAGAGTTGTTGCTGACGGGTTGCATGCTTACGACCTTGTTGGTCGGCGGTGGGGCGATGGTGGGCTGTTCGGGGCCTGGTGGATTGACGTCGCCAACCCGTGGTGACATCGCGACCGCCTCGGATGAAAGCGAAGTTCGGCGTCGCGCACGCATTCGTCTGGAGTTGGCTGCAACCTATTACAGCCAGGGGCAGTTGACGACCGCACTGGACGAACTCAAGCAAGCCGTCACGATTGATCCGTCTCTGCCCGACGCGCATGAAATGCGCGCGCTGATCTACGACGCAATGGGCGACAAGTCTCGTGCCGAGGCCAGCTTCAAGCATGCATTGAGCCTTGATGAACGCAACGGCAGTGTTTTGCACAACTATGGATGGTTCCTTTGTCGCAATGGTCAGTTTGCAGCAGCCGACGCCATGTTTGAGCGTGCGGCCGCATTGCCTCAAGAAGTGAACACGAGCAAGACCCTGCTGGCTCGCGGTGTCTGCCAAATGAACGCAGGGCTTTTTCCTGACGCAGAAAAGACCTTGGCTCGCTCATACGAGCTGGACCCATCCAATCCGGCCACGGCCTATAACTTGTCGGCAGTTCTGTACCGTCGAGGTGAGTTGGATCGGGCGCGCTTTTATGCCCAGCGTGTCAACAGCGTGCCTTCGCAGATCACGGCAGAGTCACTTTGGCTGGCGATCCGCATTGAGAACAAAGCAGGCAACTTGAGCGCCCGCAGTGAACTTGCCGCACAACTGCGCAGCAAGTTCCCGACGGCCCGTGAAACCAACAAACTTGAACTGGGCAGCTTCGATGAGTGAGTTGACGCCCAACATGCTGTCGACACCCGATGCCGTGCAGCGCGGGGCAGGGGATATTCTGAGGCAGGCTCGCGAGGCGCATGGGATGACCATCGAGGCCTTGTCTGCCACGATCAAAGTGCCACCCGCCAAATTGGATGCACTTGAAAAGGGTCGCTACGACCTGCTTCAAGACCCCAATTACGTCCGTGCACTTGCCATGACGGTTTGTCGTGCATTGCGAATTGACGCGAAGGCCGTCTTGTCTCAGTTGCCCGCCGCGCGTCAGGTGCCCTTGGTTTCGGACAAAGAGCCCTTGAATCAGCCTTTCAAGGAAAGTCGCGTTGGCACAAGCATGTTCGATCATGGCCGCTTGAGTTTTGCCGCGTTGATGCATCCCAAGTGGCTTGCGCCGATGGCCTTGTTGTTGGCAGCCTTGGTGATCTATTTCTTGCCTGATTCCATTGAGCTCCCTCGGTGGATGGACCGGACGACGTCTGTGGCGGAGCCTGCGGATGCCGCGCCGTCCGTGGCAGAGATCGCGTCTGCTGCTGAAGCAGCCTCGCAGGTCGCCTCAGCTGCGTCTCAGTTGATCCCGACGGTGCCGTCGGGCGTGGCGTCAGTGGCTCAGCCAGCCTCGAGTGCGTCGCAGGCAGACTTGGCGGTGCCGGTTTCGGTGCCGGTATCGGCCAGTGCCGCGTCTACCCCACGCGGTACCTTGATGCTGGATCCTGTCGCCGCGGCGGGTGCCACACCTGCGGCTTCGTCTGCCACGCCGGCTGCAGGCGGTGCACGTGCATCTGCCCAGTTGCTGACGCGACAGACTGCCTGGATTGAGGTGAAGGACGCACAGGGCACCAAGCTTCTGTCGCGTCAGGTGCAAGCCGGTGAGAGTCTCTCTGTGGACGGCGTTGCCCCGTTGGTGGTGCGTGTCGGCAATGCGCCGGCCGTGCAGTTGACCTTCAAGGGACAGGCGGTGGATCTGGTTCCGTACACCCGCAACAACGTTGCCCGAATCGAATTGAAATGAGTCTCCACAATCACACCCTCATCGATGTGGCTCGTCCTGCAGCGCGTCGCTCCCTGCAGGCGCGCGTGGTCTGGGGTTCTCGTGTGGTCACCATTGGTGGTGATGCGCCGGTGCGTGTGCAGTCCATGACCAACACCGACACAGTCGATGTGATTGGCACGGCCATCCAGGTCAAAGAGTTGGCCTTGGCAGGCTCCGAATTGGTGCGCATCACCGTCAACACGCCTGAAGCCGCGCAGGCTGTGCCCGCCATTCGCGAGCAACTCGATCGCATGGGCATTGATGTGCCGTTGGTGGGTGACTTTCACTACAACGGCCATCGTCTGTTGACCGATTTCCCTGCGTGCGCTGAGGCCTTGTCCAAGTACCGGATCAACCCCGGTAACGTGGGTAAGGGCGACAAAAAGGATCGTCAGTTCGCTCAGATGATCGAGGTTGCCATGCGCCACAACAAGCCAGTGCGCATTGGTGTGAACTGGGGTAGCCTGGACCAAGAGCTGTTGGCGTCTTTGATGGACGAAAACGCCCGCAGTGCGGATCCCTGGTCTGCGCAGCAGATCATGTATCAAGCACTGATCAGTTCGGCCTTGCAGTCGGCTCAGGCTGCGCGCGACTTGGGAATGCCTGCCGAGCAGATCATTCTGTCTTGCAAGGTCAGCGGTGTTCAAGACCTGATCAGCGTCTACCGTGGATTGGCCGCTCGTTCCGACTATCCTTTGCACCTCGGTCTGACCGAGGCAGGCATGGGCGCCAAGGGCACCGTGGCTTCTGCTGCGGCCTTGTCCATTCTGCTGCAAGAAGGTATTGGTGACACCATTCGCGTGTCGCTCACGCCTCAGCCCGGCGAGGCCCGCACGCAAGAAGTCGTGGTGGCCCTCGAAATCCTGCAAGCGCTGGGCTTGCGTACGTTCGTGCCCAGCGTCACAGCGTGCCCCGGGTGTGGGCGTACCACCAGCACCGTGTTCCAGGAGTTGGCCAAGCAGATTGACGACTTTCTGCGTGCCCAGATGCCGGTTTGGCGCAGCCAGTATCCAGGTGTCGAGAACCTCAAGGTCGCCGTCATGGGCTGTATCGTCAATGGCCCGGGCGAGAGCAAGCATGCAGACATCGGCATCAGTCTGCCCGGCAATGGCGAGGCGCCTGCAGCCCCCGTCTTCATTGATGGCGAGAAGGCCTTGACCTTGCGTGGCGAAGGCATCGCCCAAGAGTTCCAGCAACTCGTCCAGAATTACATCGAACGCCGCTTCGGCGGGGCCACTCAGGCCTGAACCTGACAACAAGAAAAACATTTCTCATGGCAGAACTCCTTAAAGCCATCAAGGGCATGAACGACATCCTTCCGCCGGAATCCGCCCGGTGGGAGTGGCTCGAAGACAAGGTCCGCGCCTTGATGCGTCGCTACGGGTACCAAAACATGCGTACCCCCATCGTTGAGCCCACTGCGTTGTTCGTGCGTGGCTTGGGCGAAGTGACCGACATCGTCGAAAAGGAGATGTACTCCTTTGAAGACAGCCTCAATGGCGACAAGCTGACCTTGCGTCCCGAGGGGACGGCGGGTGCCGTGCGCGCCATCAATGAGCACAACTTTCTGTACGAAGGCGGCAAGCGCCTGTACTACATCGGCCCCATGTTCCGCCATGAGCGTCCTCAAAAGGGTCGCTATCGCCAGTTCCATCAGGTGGGTGCTGAGGTGCTGGGGTTTGCCGGCCCTGACGTCGATGCCGAGCTGATCTTGATGACCGCCGCGCTGTGGCGTGACCTGGGTTTGGTGGTTGGGCAGGACGTCAAGCTGCAAATCAACAGCTTGGGTGAACCCGATGAACGCCTGGCGCACCGCACCGCCCTGATTGCCCACCTTGAGGCACATGCCGACGTGCTGGACGAAGACGGCAAGCGTCGCCTTCACAGCAACCCGCTGCGGATCTTGGACACCAAGAATCCAGCCATGCAGCCCGTGGTTGAAGCAGCCCCCAAGCTCATCGACTTCCTGGGTGAAGCCTCGCTGGCGCACTTCTCGGCTGTCAAGCAGGCGCTGGATGTGGCAGGTATTCCTTACGAGGTCAACACGCGTCTGGTGCGTGGCATGGACTACTACAACCTGACCGTGTTTGAGTGGGTCACCGACAAGCTCGGTGCCCAGGGCACGGTCTGCGGCGGTGGCCGTTACGATGGGCTGATCGCGCAGTTGGGCGGCAAGCCTGCGCCAGCGGTTGGCTGGGGTCTGGGCATGGAGCGTCTGCTGCTGTTGCTGCAAGAGGTGGGTATTGCTGCGCCCTCTACGGCGCCTGATGCCTTTGCCATGGTGTTTGCTGGCACACCCATGCCGCAGGTCCTGGCGACCCTCGAAGCACTGCGAGCTCAGGGGGTCAACGTGGTGCTCAATCCGGCAGGCAAAGATGGCCCGGCCAGCCCCAAGTCGCAGTTCAAGAAGGCCGATGCCAGTGGTGCACGTTACGCCTTGGTGTTTGGCCCGGATGAAGTGGTTCAGGGCGTTGTGTCCGTGAAGCCGCTGCGCGAGGCGGGCGAGCAAGCGACGCGAGCGCTGTCGGAGGCTGCACAATGGGCACCCAGCCTGCTGGTCAGCGCGCAGTCATAATCCACATCTAACGATTTCAATCTCTTCATCGGCAACATGGCAACCTACGACCTCGAACAGCAGGAACAGCTGGATCAGTTCAAGCACTTCTGGAAACAGTACGGCAACCTGATCACCTGGGTGTTGACCTTGGCTCTGGGGGGCTACGCAGCATGGACGGGCTATCAATACTGGCAGCAAAAGCGTGCGCAAGCTGCGGGCGGCCTGTACGAGGAACTCGATCGGGCTGCGGCCTCGGGTAACACCGACAAGGCCTTGCAAGCGTTTGGCGACTTGAAGAAGGACTACGCCGGCACCACCTTTGCTGAGCAAGGTGCCCTGTTGGCAGCGAAGGTCGCAGCCGATCATCAGAAGGCAGATCAGGCCAAGGGCGTCTTGGCTTGGGAAGTTGAATCGGGTAAGAACGCTAACTTGATCGCCATTGCCCGTCTGCGTCTGGCAGGCATGCAAATGGATGCGAAGGCGTTTGCTGAGGCTGAAAAGACGTTGTCGGCCGAAGTACCCGCCGAGTTCAAGCCTTTGGTCGATGATCGACGTGGCGATATCTTGCTGGCTCAGGGCAAGAAGGACGATGCGGTCAAAGCCTACCAAGCAGCCTGGCAGCAAATGGATGCTTCGGTGGATTACCGTCGTTTCATTGAAGGCAAGTTGACTGCATTGGGTCAATCTCCTGCAGCAGACCAGCCTAAGGCTGCAGACCAAGCTGCGAGCAACTAAGCCGCAATCTGCTGCCCTGTTGGCCCCTCATGAACTCTTTGCGCACCTTGCAGGTAACCATGTCTAATTCATCTCGTCGTACCTGGCTGAGCCTGTTGTCCGCAACTGCGCTGCTCACCTTGACTGCTTGCGGGTCCACCAAGCCAGAGCCTGCGTCCCTGGAGCGTCTGTCCGACTCTGCCGTCCGCGTCAACACAGTCTGGTCCAAGCGCACTGGTTCGTTCTTCAGTGGCGCCAACGGTCCGGTTTCGCTCGCCGTGAACAAGGGTGTGATCACGGTTGCCAACACCGATGGTGATGTGTTGGCTCTGAATGTTGCCAATGGCCAAGAAATCTGGCGCCTGCGTGCAGGATCTGAATTGACCGCAGCAGTGGGTGGTGATGGTCGGTACGCCGCCGTGGTGGACGTCAACAACGACCTGCGGGTGTTCGATCAAGGCAAGCCGATTTGGTCTGAGCACTTGCCTGGGCGAGTGATCACTGCACCGTTTGTCGCCGGCGAGCGCGTCTTTGTGCAGGCTGTCGATCGCAGTGTTCGTGCATACGACGTGCTCGATGGACGCTGGCTGTGGCAATACCAGCGTCCGGGCGGCGATGCGCTCGCCTTGGCTTCTCCTGGTGTGGTCGGTGCATGGCGTGACACCCTTGTGGTCGGGCAGGGCGCACGATTGGTGGGGTTGGATCCTGTCAAGGGTGTGCCACGTTTTGACCTGACTGTCGGTACACCACGTGGTTCCAATGAGGTTGAGCGCTTGGCGGATCTGGTTGGCCCGCTCACCCGCGCTGCAGACAATGACATTTGCGTGCGCGCGTTCCAGTTGTCGGTTGCATGCGTGGACGTCAGCCGAGGTGGTCTGAAATGGACGCGTCCTCAGGCAGGCGTGCAAGCCGTGGCTGCCAGCACCTCTTTGGTGGTCGGTGCGGATGGTGCAGATCGGCTGAGTGCCTGGAAGGCTGATAGTGGCGACATCGTTTGGCGAGTGGATCGCTTTACGCATCGTGGCCTGAGTGCGCCTGCTGTCGTGGGTGATCGTGTGGTGGTGTTGGACAACGACGGGTACCTGCATGTTTTGGCGGCCGCTGATGGTCGTACCTTGACGCGCGTGGAGTTGGACAGTGGTGCCGCTGCTGCGCCTGTGGTGGTAGATCAAACCATCTTGGTGACGACGCGCAAGGGTACTGTGTACGCCTTGCGTTTGAACTGAACTGATTTTTCTGGACTGAAATGAAACCTGTCATTGCGCTGGTCGGACGACCCAACGTCGGCAAGTCGACGTTGTTCAATCGCCTGACCAAAAGCCGCGATGCGATCGTGGCTGACTACGCTGGCTTGACCCGCGACCGCCACTACGGTGAGGGCCGCATGGGCTCGCACGAATTCATCGCCATCGACACGGGCGGGTTTGAACCTGATTGCACGTCGGGCATCTTCAAAGAGATGGCCAAGCAGACACGCCAGGCTGTCGCTGAGGCCGATGCTGTGATTTTTGTTGTAGACGCTCGGAGCGGTCTCTCCGCCCAGGACCACGACATTGCCCGTTATCTGCGTAGCACCGAAAAGAAGGTGCTGCTGGCGGCCAACAAGGCCGAAGGCATGAAGGACTCGCCGCATTTGGCGGAGTTCTATGAGCTGGGTATGGGCGAGCCGATTCCTGTGTCGTCTGCGCACGGGCAGGGCATTCGCAGCCTGCTCGACATGGCGTTGGAAGACTTCATCACCGAAGAGGATGAGGACGAACTGGAGCTGGATGATCCCGAGCGTCCCATTCGCTTGGCTGTGGCGGGTCGCCCAAACGTCGGCAAGTCCACCCTGATCAACACCTGGCTGGGTGAAGAGCGCTTGGTGGCGTTCGACATGCCCGGGACCACCCGCGACGCCATCACCGTGCCGTTTGAGCGCGATGGCAAGATTTACGAGTTGATCGATACCGCCGGTTTGCGCCGCAAGGGCAAGGTGTTCGAGGCCATTGAGAAGTTCTCTGTGGTCAAGACTTTGCAGGCGATCTCCGATGCCAACGTGGTCCTGCTGCTGGTGGATGCTACGCAGGGTGTGACCGAACAAGATGCCCACATTGCGGGCTATGTGCTGGAGTCCGGCCGTGCGGTGGTCATCGCCATCAACAAATGGGATGCAGTGGACAGCTATCAGCGTGAGTTGCTGCAGCGCTCCATCGAGCACCGCCTGTCTTTCCTGAAATTTGCGCCGGTTCTGCACATTTCGGCTGTGAAGCGGCAAGGCCTGGGGCCTTTGTGGAAGGCCATCGGCGATGCCTGGAAGTCTGCCGCGTGCAAGATGTCTACGCCTGTGTTGACCCGTCTCCTGCAAGAGGCTGTTCAATTCCAGCAGCCCAAGCGGGCAGGTGCCTTCCGTCCTAAGTTGCGTTATGCGCACCAGGGTGGGCAGAACCCACCGGTGATCGTGATTCACGGCAACTCGTTGGAGCATGTCTCGGATGCTTACAAACGCTTCCTGGAAAGCCGTTTCCGTGAGCATTTCAAGCTGACTGGAACGCCATTGCGCATCGAGATGAAGTCTTCTGCGAATCCATTCGTGGACAAAGAATAATTTCCAACCGAGTATCTTCCGCGGGCGTATTGCCCGCTTTACTCACCGTGACGCTACCTTGTTCCCGGTCGCTTTTCTGGGACTGTGTTAAGGTGGCAAGTCCGATTTTTTCAACACGGAGCATATCGTGAGCAACAAAGGTCAACTTCTGCAAGACCCTTTCCTGAACCTGCTGCGTCGTGAGCACGTACCAGTGTCGATTTACCTGGTCAACGGCATCAAGCTGCAAGGTCACATTGAGTCATTTGACCAGTACGTTGTCCTGCTGCGTAACACCGTGACCCAAATGGTTTACAAGCACGCCATCTCGACTGTTGTGCCAGGTCGCGCCGTGAACTTCCACGCGAACGAAGGCGAAGAAGGCTGATGCCTTTTTCGTTGCCTTGGCGCTTTTCTTTCAGTCTGCTCGAGTGTTGACAGACCTGTTCGATGTCCGTACAGAAACCGTCTGACAACCCTCGGGTTGTATTGGTCGGGGTCGATTTTGGCCCCGGTTCTCCTTTTGATCCCACACTGGACGAGTTGGCTTTGCTGGCCGAGTCTGCTGGGGATCAGCCCGTTGCCAAAGTCACCGCCAAACGTCGTGCACCAGATGCTGCGTTGTTTGTAGGGTCAGGCAAAGCCGATGAGATCAAGTCCCTGGTGGACTTGTACCAAGCTCATGGTGTGTTGTTCGATCAAGCCTTGTCGCCCGCGCAGCAGCGCAACCTCGAGCGGCATTTGGGCGTCGAAGTTCTCGATCGCACGGGCTTGATTCTTGAAATCTTTGGTGCGCGTGCGCGCAGCCACGAAGGTAAGTTGCAGGTCGAGTTGGCTCGTCTGCAGTACCTCTCCACCCGACTGGTTCGACGGTGGTCGCACTTGGAGCGTCAGCGTGGTGGCGTCGGGCACCGGGGCGGTCCAGGGGAAACCCAGATTGAGCTTGATCGCCGGATGATTGATCAGAAGATCAAGTCGCTCAAAGAGCAGCTTGCCAAGATCAAGCGCCAGCGTCAGACGCAGAAGCGCTCTCGGGGTCGCACGGGCACCTTCCGCATCTCCTTGGTGGGCTATACCAACGCGGGCAAGTCCACGTTGTTCAACACGCTGACGAAGGCGGGCACCTATGCCGCCAACCAGTTGTTTGCAACCTTGGACACCACCACGCGCCAAATGTTTTTGGCGCAGGCTCAGCGAAGTGTCACCCTGTCTGATACGGTGGGATTCATCCGTGACTTGCCTCACTCGTTGGTGGAGTCATTTGAAGCAACGCTGCTCGAAGCCGCTGAAGCGGATGTGTTGCTTCATGTTGTAGATGCGGCCAGTCCGGTGCTGCACGATCAGATCGAAGAAGTGCTTCGTGTGCTGGACAGCATTGGGGCAGGGAACCTTCCGCAGATTTTGGTATTCAATAAGTGCGACGCCTTGCCGGAGCATCAGCGGCCGCTGCACCAGCGGGATGTGTATGAGCTGCCATCAGGGCGTCGATGCATCCGGATTTTTGTCAGCGCACTGAAGGGCGATGGCCTGGATGTCTTGCGTGATGTGTTGGCCGAGGCCGCTGTGCATGGTTTGGATGGGGGAATTGGCGAGCTGCCAAAGCGCGATCCCCGCTTCGACATGCACAATGCGCTCGACACACATCACAACCCTGTTGATCATTCAGATTTAACGACCGATCGATCATGAACATGCAAACCAAGGAATCGGGCCGCGGGCCTGCATTGCACTTGAGGGCGGCGCCCCATGCGGTTGCGCTTGCCGCGCAACTGGCGGTTGGCGTGACCCGCCGGATGGTTTGGCTGGGGGGCGGCGCCCTCCGTCAGGTCGTGCCGGGGCTTGCTGGCGCTCAGCCCGTCTACAACGGTCGGCAAGATGGTCCGCCTGACCTGGATGAGTTGTGGCGTGATTTCAATCGCAAGCTGAGTGGCGTGTTCTCGGGTAAGCCCGGCGGGGAGCCTAGTCCAAGTTACCCAGAGCCGAAAGGCGCTGGCGTTGGTGTTGGCTTGATCCTGGGCGTGGTCGGGTTGGTGTGGGCGGGCAGTGGCTTCTTCATCGTCCAGGAAGGGCAGCAGGCCGTCGTGATGTCGTTCGGCCGGTTCAGCCACACGGTGGATGCAGGCTTTCAATGGCGTGCGCCTTATCCATTCCAAAGTCATGAGATCGTCAACTTGACTCAGTTGCGCTCGATTGACGTGGGCAGCAACTCGGTGATGCAGGCCACCGGCTTGCGTGACTCGTCCATGCTGACCCGCGACGAAAACATCGTCGACATTCGGTTTACGGTCCAATACCGACTCGCAGACGCGCGTCAATATTTGTTCGAGAACCGCAATTCTGATGAAGCGGTGCTGCAGGCATCAGAGTCTGCCGTGCGGGAAATCGTTGGCAACAGCACGATGGATTCCGTGTTGTACGAGCAGCGAGATGCCATTGCCGCAGAGCTGGTCAAGTCCATTCAGGCCCAGTTGAACAAGCTGAAGGCTGGCGTCACGATTGCGAATGTGAACGTGCAAAGCGTTCAAGCGCCAGAGCAAGTGCAAGCTGCGTTTGATGACGCCTTCAAGGCCGGTGCCGACCGCGAGCGCTTGAAGAACGAAGGCCAAGCCTATGCCAACGAGGTGATCCCCAAGGCACAGGGTACTGCCGCTCGACTGCGCGAAGAAGCGGCCGGGTATGCCGCGCGTGTGGTCGCGCAAGCAGAAGGTGATTCTCAGCGCTTCAAAGCGGTGCTGGCCGAATACCAGAAAGCTCCAGGTGTGACGCGTGATCGCCTGTACATCGACACCATGCAGCAGGTTTACAGCAATGTGACCAAGGTGATGGTGGACAGCCGCCAAGGCTCCAATTTGCTGTACTTGCCTTTGGATAAGCTGATGCAGGTTGCCGGTGCTGGTAATGGCAACGGTGCCGGTACGGCGCCATCGAACGGCGGTGCGCAAGCGCCAGCCGCGGCGCAGACCGCAGCCTCCGAGACGCAATCTGCGAGTCCGGCAGCAGGGGCGGATCAGCGATCGCGCGATGGGTTGCGCAATCGTGACCGTGATAGCCGTTGAGCGCCCTCCAGCTAAGTCAAGGAATCTGACATGAACCGTATCGGTACCGTTCTGGCTGGCGTGCTGTTGGCCATCATCATTGCCTCGTCGTCGCTTTTCGTCGTGGATCAGCGCCAGTTTGCTGTCGTGTATGCACTGGGCGAAATCAAAGAGGTCGTCAGCGCACCTGGTCTGAAAGCCAAGCTGCCGGCCCCACTTCAAAACGTCGTGTTTCTGGATCGCCGCATTCAGACCTTGGACAGCCCCGAGTCGCGCCCCATTTTCACGGCCGAAAAGAAGAGTCTGGTGATCGACTGGTTGGTCAAGTGGCGAATCACCGAGCCCAAGCAGTTCATTCGTAACAACGGTGTGGATGTGCGCAACGCCGAAAACCGACTGGCTCCGATCGTTCAGGCAGCCCTGAACGAAGAGGTGACCAAGCGGACTGTGGGCGCCATGCTGTCTGCCGAGCGTGAAAAGGTCATGCAAGGGGTCGTGCGACGGTTGGCGGATGACGCCAAGGCTTTTGGTATTGAAGTGGTCGATGTGCGCATCAAGCGAGTGGACTTTGCCGCCAACATCACCGAGTCCGTCTATCGCCGCATGGAGTCCGAGCGTAAGCGTGTGGCCAATGAACTGCGCTCAACCGGTGGTGCTGACGGTGAAAAAATTCGTGCCGATGCCGATCGACAACGTGAAATCATCGTGGCCGAAGCCTATCGCGACGCGCAAAAGCTGAAGGGGGAGGGTGATGCCAAGGCGTCTGCCATCTACGCAGAAGCGTTTGGCAAGGATCCTCAATTCGCGCAGTTCTACCGTAGCCTGGAGGCCTATCGCTCCACGTTCCGCAGCAAGTCCGATGTCATGGTGCTGGATCCCAGCAGTGATTTCTTCAAGGCCATGCGTGGCAGCGGTGTGAGTGCGCCGGCTGCACCAGCGCGCAAGAAGTGATCGCCTGCGCATGACCGATGCGATGTGGATGGCGCTGGCATTGGTGCTGGTGCTGGAAGGCCTGATGCCAGCCATCAATCCCGGTGGCTGGCGCCGCATGTTTGAGCAGCTCCTCCAGTTGGATGATCAAAAAATCAGAATGCTGGGTTTGATCAGCATGACCGCTGGATTGGTGTTGCTTTGGTTGATTGAAGCGTTCTCCTGAGCCCTTCGTCACATTGAAGATGCTACCGGGGTGTCCAATCAGGGTCATCCACCGGTAGAATCTCGCTTTTAACCCCCTCACGTTTTCTTATGTCGTCTGCTTGGCTGTTGCCAGAGCACATTGCTGACGTTTTGCCCGCGCAAGCTCGTCGCGTCGAAGAGCTGCGTCGTGTATGGCTGGATGCGGCTCGCAGCTACGGCTACGAACTGGTCATGCCGCCGCTTCTCGAGCACATCGAGTCGCTTCTGTCTGGCACCGGTTCTGCGCTGGATCTCAAGACCTTCAAGTTGGTTGACCAATTGAGTGGTCGGACCTTGGGCGTGCGTGCGGACGCTACGCCGCAGGTTGCTCGCATTGATGCCCACCTTCTCAACCGCGAAAGCGTCACACGCCTTTGCTACTGCGGCCCCGTTTTGCATACACGCCCTGCCAGTCCGCATGCAAGCCGTGAGCCTTTGCAGTTGGGGGCTGAGATTTATGGGCATGCTGGTTTGGAGGCTGATCTCGAAGCCGCTGAGTTGGCGATTGGCGGGTTGCAAGCCTCCGGGTTGTCCGGCTTGGTCATGGATTTGGCCGATGTCCGTCTGGTTCAAGGCGTTTTGGCTGGCTTGGGTGTTCAGGGGTTGAGCAAGGCTCAGCACGAAGCCTTGGTTTCTGCCTTGACCACGAAAGATGTTGGGAACCTCAGAGAGTTGGCCCAGCAAGCACCTTTGTGCCACGCACCGCGTGCTTCTGAGGTGCTGGTGGCACTGACTACGCTGTTTGGCGGGGATGAGGTCTTGGCACAAGCTCGTTCGGTCCTGCCACAGCATGAGTTGATCGACGCTGCGCTGAACGATCTGGCTTGGTTGGCAACTCAGCTTCGCGCGACATGCTCTGATGTCACGATCGGCTTCGATTTGTCTGATCTGAGCGGTTACGCCTACTACAGCAGCACGCGCTTTGCCATCTATGGCCACGATCATCCTGATGCACTGGTCAGAGGTGGCCGCTACGACGAGGTTGGTGCCGTGTTTGGTCGTCGCAGACCCGCTGCCGGTTTCAGTCTCGATCTGAAAATTTTGGCTGATGTTCTCGCAGGACGAGATGGCTTGGCCGCTCGCCCGGCAATCCGCGCGCCGTGGGGCAACGATCCCGCGTTGCGTCAGGCTGTGCGTGAATTGAGAACACAGGGGCACACCGTTGTGTGTGTGTTGCCCGGACATGAACATGACGTCCAGGAGTTCGATTGCGACCGAGAGCTCGTGATCAATGATGGACGCTGGTCGGTGCGCGTGCTGTAAGCGCGCCCGGCTTACTTTTGCGAAACAGGAATTCGTCATGCAAAGCACTTCTGCGTCGGCTCGTGCCGGCAACGCATCCGCCCGCAACGTCGTGGTCGTCGGCACCCAATGGGGTGATGAGGGCAAGGGCAAGGTTGTCGATTGGCTGACTGATCACGCTGCTGCGGTTGTTCGTTTCCAGGGTGGTCACAACGCGGGTCACACCCTGGTGATCAATGGCAAAAAGACAGCGCTTCAGTTGATTCCGTCGGGCATCATGCGCGATGGCGTTGCTTGCTACATCGGTAACGGTGTGGTGGTTGATCCGACTCATTTGCTGTCCGAGATCAAGCGCCTGGAAGACGCGGGTTTGAATGTTCGCTCGCGTCTGTTCATCAGCGAGTCTTGCCCGTTGATCCTGCCGTTCCACGTTGAGGTGGACAAGGCGCGTGAAGCACTCCGCGAAACCAGCGGCAGCGGCAAGATCGGTACCACCGGTAAGGGCATTGGCCCAGCATACGAAGACAAGGTTGCTCGCCGTGCTTTGCGCGTGCAGGACTTGAAGCACCCTGATCGCTTTGCTGCCAAGCTCAAGGAGCTGCTGGCCTTGCATAACTTTGCGCTGCAGGGCTACCTCAAGGCCGACGCACTGGAGTTCCAGCCCATCTTCGACCAAGCCATGGCATGCGCGAAGGAAATCTTGCCCATGCTGGCGGATGTGGGCGTCAAGATCCACGGCCATAACGTTGATGGCGGTAGCGTTCTGTTTGAAGGTGCACAAGGTACGCTGCTGGACATCGATCACGGCACCTATCCTTATGTGACGTCAAGTAACTGTGTTGCTGGCAATGCCGCTGCAGGGTCTGGCGTGGGCCCGGACAAGCTCCACTACATCTTGGGCATCACCAAGGCTTACACCACTCGCGTGGGCAGTGGCCCATTCCCAACCGAACTGGACTGGGACACCCCTGGCACAGTGGGTTATCACCTGTCTACGGTCGGTCAGGAGCGTGGCACGGTGACGGGTCGTGCGCGTCGTTGCGGCTGGCTGGATGCCGCGGCATTGAAGCGCTCGGTGCTGATCAACGGTGTCTCTGGTTTGTGCATCACCAAGCTGGATGTGCTGGATGGTCTGGATGAGATCAAGGTCTGCACCGGTTACATGCTCCGTGGTGAGCGCATCGACATCCTCCCGTTGGATGCGGATGACATCATCGCTTGCGAGCCCATTTACGAGAGCTTCCCCGGCTGGGGGGGCACGACATTTGGGATCACGGAGTGGGACAAGCTGCCAGAAAACGCCCGTGCTTACCTGAAGCGTGTGGAAGCGTTCATTGGCGCGCCCATCGACATGGTGTCGACCGGCCCGGATCGTGATCACACCATTTTGCTGCGTCACCCGTACAAGGGCTGAGCCGGCGGACTCCCAACATTAGAAGCGACAACGCAAAAAGGAATATTCATGCTCACCGATGATGGCAAACACCTGTATGTCTCCTGGGAGGAGTATCACCAGTTGATCGAGCGTCTGGCGCTCAAGGTGCACGCTTCCGGCTGGGAGTTTGATCAGATTCTGTGCCTGGCCCGCGGGGGCTTGCGTCCAGGTGATGTGCTGTCCCGCATTTTCGATAGGCCGCTGGGGATCATGTCCACCAGTTCTTATCGCGATGAGGGCGGTACGTTGCAGGGCCGTTTGGACATGGCGAAGTACATCACCATGCCCAAGGGGGAGTTGGCCGGGCGCGTGTTGCTGGTCGATGATCTGGCTGACTCGGGTGTCACGCTGCAAGCGGTGGTCGATCGCCTGCGTAGCATGCCGGCCATTACCGAGCTGCGCTCGGCGGTGATCTGGGTGAAGGGCGTTTCTTGCTATACACCTGAGTACTTTGTCGAAGCGCTGCCGACCAGTCCTTGGATCCACCAGCCATTCGAAGAGTATGACGCGCTGCGTCCCGATGCGCTGCGCAAGCGTTACGAAGTTTGAGGCCGGCGCCCTGAATTCCCCAAAAGCAGCTTTGAGCTGCTTTTTTTTATGGCCGACAACGCCTCGACAACAACATGGCCAGAAAAGAGAAAAGCCGGCTGATGTTTCCATCAGCCGGCTTGCTCATTTGGTGCCCAGGAGAGGACTCGAACCTCCACGGAGTTACCCGCTAGTACCTGAAACTAGTGCGTCTACCAATTCCGCCACCTGGGCAGGTACTTTCTGATGATTGCCTTAAGTCGCCAACCAATCAAGATTTGAAGTATAGCATGTCGTCGGGCTGTGGTCGCGTGACCTGTGTTCAGACTGAGACAGCGATCGCAAACGACCACAGAAAGCGGGCGATCGAAAAGAGAAAAGCCGGCTGATGTTTCCATCAGCCGGCTTGCTCATTTGGTGCCCAGGAGAGGACTCGAACCTCCACGGAGTTACCCGCTAGTACCTGAAACTAGTGCGTCTACCAATTCCGCCACCTGGGCAGGTACT
>NZ_JBLIZW010000120.1:0-67261 GCF_048860245.1 Aquabacterium sp.
CAACACCCCAATTGCGCCACTACAAAGCATTCATGCAGTTGCCACTACAAAACTTCCGCAAAAATGTGCATAAGTCGTTGATTCACATGGAAGCGGCTTCACCAAAAACGCGAAATCGGCATTTTGGTGTCGAACTCGGGCGCTCTCTCCATCCCTTGCCGTAGCCATGACCAACCCTTCGCCCTCACGCAGCCCGTCGTCCGCACATTGCGCCTTCGTCACCGGCGCCGCCCATGGCATCGGACGCGCGACCGTTCTGGCGCTGCTCAAAGAAGGGTGGCTGGTGGGCGCAGCGGACATCGACACGGCCGGGCTGGAGCGACTGGCGACCGAAGCCCAGTCTCCGCGCTGCCTGACCTACAAGCTGGACGTCGCCAGCATCGGTGACTGGCAAGCCGCGCTTCAGTCCTTTCACACCGTCAGCCAACGCCTGGATCTGTTGATCAACAACGCGGGCATTCTGGTCTCAGGTGACTTCGAGTCGATTGATTTGGCGCGCCAACTCAGATTGGTGGACATCAACATCAAAGGGGTGATGACCGGCTGCTACGCCGCTTTCCCTTATCTGCGCCAGACACCCGGCGCCACCGTGATCAATCTGTCGTCGGCATCGGCCACGTATGGTCAACCCAGCTTGGCAACGTACTCCAGCACCAAATTCGCGGTACGAGGTCTGACCGAGGCGCTCAACATCGAATGGCAACGTCACGGCATCCGTGTGATCGACATGATGCCGCTGTTCGTGCAAACCGACATGGTGGTGGGCATGGACGCCCGCAGCATCGAGCGCCTGGGTGTGCATGTGCGCCCTGACGATGTCGCCCGGCACATTGTGCGTGCTGCCCAACGCGCCCGCAGTCATTACCCGGTGCACTGGCATGTCGGCCCGCTGGCCGGACCGTTGTTCGCCCTGAGTGGCATGGTGCCCGGCCGGTTGCAACGCTGGATTGCAAAAAAAATCGCCGCGTGAGGGCGGGTGCCCCCCCCCCCCCAAGCGCTCACCCGGTGGTAACGCGGAAGGTCGCCACCGCCGCAACCAGCTGTTGCGCCTGATTGCGAAGGCTCTCTGCGGCCGCTGCACTCTGCTCCACCAATGCCGCATTCTGCTGCGTGGCGGCATCCATCTGATTCACTGCACGCCCAACCTGCTCGACACCTTCGCTTTGGGTCGAGCTGGCGGCGCTGATGCGTCCCACGGTGGCCGACACGCCATGAATCGAGCTCACCACTTCCTTCATGGTGGCGCCTGCCTGATCCACCTGCCGCGAGCCTTCGTCCACCCGCTCCACGCTGATGGCGATCAGTTCCTTGATTTCTCGCGCCGCTTCGGCTGAGCGCTGCGCCAGCGATCGCACCTCGCCCGCCACCACGGCAAAGCCTCGCCCCTGCTCTCCGGCCCGCGCAGCCTCAACCGCAGCATTCAGCGCCAGGATGTTGGTCTGGAAGGCAATGCCATCAATCACCCCGATGATGTCGGCAATCCGTCGCGAGCTGTCGTTGATGCCATGCATGGTGTCCACCACTTGGGCCACAGCCTCGCCCCCCTTGCTGGCCACCTCCGACGCGCTTTGCGCCAGTTGATTGGCCTCGTGTGCGCTGGCGGCGTTTTCACGAACCATCTCGCCCAACTGCGACGCCGAACTGGCGGTCTGCTGCAAGTTGCTGGCCGTCTGCTCGGTTCGTTGGCTCAGGTCAGCATTGCCCGCGGCCACCTCTGCCGCGGCCAACTCGATGCTGTCTGCTGCACCACGCACCTGACCGATCACCTGCGTCAGGTTGCGGCGCATTTGCTCCATGCTCAACAGCAATTCCCCAATCTCGTTGCGACTATCCGACTCGATGTGAACCGTCAAGTCGCCTTGTGCGATGAGCTGAGCGGATGAGTTGGCTTTTTCAAAGCCTCGGCGCAAGCGATGCAGCAGGCGCAACGACACGACCATGACCGGCACCCCAAGGCCGAACAACACCAGCCCGAACATGATTCCCGCCGTGCGATGACGACGATCGGCCGCAGCAGCAGCCTCAGCAGCGGCCGATGCCTGGTACGTGGTCAGTGCATCAATCGCCGTCATCATGGCGTCGCCTTCCTCGCGACCCGCCTTCAAGTAGGCGGCCATGACCTCGCTGCTGTATTGATCGTGCCTGACCGACTCAAGCGCCGCATCCGCCTTGGGCACCCATGCCTTGCGAGCCTCGGCAGCCTGCGCAAACAAGGCATGCTCCGCGTCATCCATGGGTGTGTCTTGCACCTCTTGCCAAAGGCGAGAGGTTTCCTCGCGACGTTTGGCGTACCGCTCAAAATGCACGCTGATGGCATGGTCATGCACGCCGTGCAAGGCACCCTGCGGATCATGCTGGAACATCAACATGATCTCCAACCGATTCTTGGTGATGTTTTCCGCGATCTGAGACAGCCTGTCCACTTTGGCCATCCGCTCGCCGTGCACCGCATGCAAGCTCGCGGATGCCGTCGACGTGGCCCACCAGGACAAGCCGGACAGAAGCAAGATGGACAGGCACAGCCCGATCACGATCGTTCTGAAGTAAAAAACGATCCTGAGATTTTTCAACATACCTGTCCCCGCCTCATCAAATCAAGGCCTCAGTCAGGCACGCAAACCCCGACCCAAGCCACCATTAGCTTGGCAGTTTTATCGGCATGCATTCAGGGTTCTTGAGTACCCCCACGGGTAAATCAGGCCGGCTTGTTCAACCCACGCTCGGCCCAGTCCGTGATGCGCCCAATCAAGGACTCCCCCTCCTGGCGCAGCAGCACGATGTGCTCGCGCAACTCCGCCAGACGCCCCTCCCGCTTCAAGCTCATCAATGCGGTGGCCTGATCGTGCAGGCGCAAGTGATCCAAGTCGGCTTCATGCAGATCTTGCTCGCTCAACCCGGCCTGCTGTGCCGCTTTTTGCAACCAGCGACCAAAGTGACAACGACCGGGATCCAGCTCAGGTGGCTGCTCACGGCGCCCATCCAGAAACGCATCGAGCGCATTGATCCATGCGCGCACATCAATGCTGGCTCGCAGGACCGACACCGCCGTGGGGCCCAAGGTCTGCGTGGCCACCCATCGGGGATGGGGCTGCCAGTGGCTCAACCACGGCAACAACTCCGCGGCCGGCAACGGACGAGAGATCCCGAACCCCTGTCCCAACTCACAACCCAGTTGCAGCAGCATGACCCCGTGGTCGATGGTTTCGATGCCCTCGGCAATGACCTCTCGGTCAAACGCCTTGGCCAAGCCCATGACCCCCTCCAGAATGGCCAGGTCATCCGGATCCTCCAGCATGTCCCGAACAAAGCTCTGATCGATCTTGAGCTGATGCGCCGGCAAGCGCTTGAGGTAACTCAGCGACGAGTACCCCGTCCCAAAGTCATCGATGGCGCTGCGCACGCCACGCGACGCACACGCCGCCAGCAAATGCGAGATCTGCGAGATGTCCTGCAGCGCGCTGGTCTCGACGATCTCGATTTGCAGGAAGGACGGTGGCACGTCGGGATGACGCGCCAAGATCATGTCCAGTCGCTCGATGAAATTGTCTTGCTGCAAATGGCGCGCCCCGATGTTGACGCTGACCGGAATGTCGTGCCCCGCCTGACGCCAAGCGCCAATCTGAACCAGCGCCGTCTCAATGACCCGCTCGCCAATGTCCACCGCCAGGGGATGGTTCTCGGTCACGGGCAAAAACACGGCCGGAGACAAAATGCCACGCATCGGATGGCGCCAGCGAATCAGGGCTTCCGCGCCCATCAGGTGCCCTGAGCGCAGATGCACCTTGGGCTGGTAGTGCAGCACGAATTCGCCGTCCTTCAAGGCGCGCGCGATGTCCTGCAAATGCTCGTGCAATCCACGGGCATCGCGATCCTTATCCGGATCGAAGATGTAGCACCGGTTTTTGCCCGCCACCTTGGCCTGATACATCGCCTGATCGGCCTGCCGCAGCAACTGATCGGCGTCGATGTCGTCGTGTCCACGGTAAAACGTGACCCCGATGCTGGCCGAGGCCTGCAAGGACAGCCCCTCCACGTCGCACCGCTCGAAGGCGGCCTGCTGCAGGCGTTGCAGCAAGGGTTCGGCATCGGCCGTGTTGCGCAAATCGATGAGCACGGCGACGAACTCATCACCCCCCAGGCGAGCCAAGGTATCGCTTTCGCGCAGCTCTCGCTTCATGCGGTCAGCAATGGCCGACAAAAAACTGTCACCCACGCTGTGCCCATGCTCATCATTGATGGCCTTGAACCCATCCAGGTCCAGATAAGCCACCGCCACCTGCAAGCCCCGCCGCTTGGCCTGAAACATCGCCTGCTGCAAGCGATCGGCCAACAGCACCCGGTTGGGCAGCAGCGTCAGTGCATCGTAATGTGCGATGCGTTCCAGTTGCTGCTCATGCTCCTTTTGCTTGCTGACGTCGGAAAACAGTGCCACGTAGTGGGTCACCTGATCCTTGGCATCGGTCACCGAACTGATGGTGATCTGCTCCGCATAGATCTCTCCACTGCGTCGGCGGTTCCAGACTTCGCCGCTCCAGTGGCCATGCGCGGCCAGGTCATGCCACATGGTCTGATAAAACTCACGTGTCTGACGGCCGCTTTGCAAGATGCGGGGCGTTTTGCCGATGGCCTCTTCACGGGGGTAGCCCGTGATGTCGGTGAAGGTCTCATTCACGTCGACGATGGTGCCATCCGCCTGGGTGATCATGATGCCTTCGCGCGCATGGGTGAACACGCTCGCCGCCAGCAAGAGTTGCTGCTCGGTCTTACGTCGCTCGGTGATGTCTCGCGCGATCCCCATGATGCCGAGCAGGCTCCCATCTTCCGTGCGGACGGGCACCTTGGTCGTTTCATACAAGCCACTGGGGCGGCCATCGACAAAGTCCAGCCACTCTTCAAACACGTAGGGCTTGTTGGACTCCGCAGCGATCAGATCATCGGACCGGAAGGCCGCGGCCTGGGCCTCGCCAACGAAATCACGGTCAAAGTGCCCGAGCAACTGTGCCTCGGGCACGCCATACATGCCCTCGAAGCCCTTGTTGCAAAACAGATAACGACCTTCCGACGACTTCATCCAGAACAGGTCAGGTAAGGTGTCGGTGAGCAAGCGCAACAAGCGGCGCTGTTCTTCAGAATGGCGCAACGCCACAAACAGGTCGTGCCGAGCCTTGTCGCGGTCGTCCTGAAGACGTTGCGTCAACTGATCATTGCCGCGGCACAACTCCACAGTTCTCGCCAAGTTGCGCAACACCGGGCTGAACACCTGCACAAGCGGCAATTCGGTTCTGGGCATTTCTGGCGCCAGCAACACGATCACGCCGCAGCCAGGTATGGGCAACCTCAGACCACAGACCAGCCTGTCGGCGCCCCCCAAAGCCCGCACATCGGACTCTCCCAGCCACCCCGACTCAGCTTCTTTGTACGCCGAGGGCAAAGACAAAGCCTGACCTTGTCGCGCACTCAACAGCTGATCGCCCAAAGCCACTTCGCACCGCAGCGCCATGTGGCCTGGCTCGCTCAACAAAGCGACCCCGACAGGAAACGAGGTATGGAACAGCAGACGTTGCAAGACCCGTCCGAGCAACGGCTGGACATGGACCTCGCTGCCGATGGTCAGCGTCAGGTCATACAAAACGGGAAGAACGTGCTCGCGCTTCATCGCCCGTTCCACGTGGTGCAGACCAAGGCTGCGTTGTGAAACATGGGATAGCCCCACACATCTGGGTTACCGACCTCGCCGAGAGACAGCGCGCCCCCCATGACCGGCGCGTGCAGACGCGCCTGCACGGCGGCCAGCTCGCCGTGAACGGCTTCCCCCATGTGCATGCGACGCCCTGCGCAATAAAACAGGCACGCGTTCTTGCCTTTGGCATGCGGTCCCAGTGCAGCATCCAACGCATCCACACAAGCCGTGCCCAAGGCATCTGGCCCGCGCAACACGACGAGCATGGCATGCTCGGGCACCTCACCTTTGAGGGTCAGCGACCCATCTTCATTGAGCAAAACAGGAATCCGAACCAGCACATCGCCATTCGCTCGCAGCAAGCCGATGGGGAAATGCACGGCATAGGTGTAAAAGTTTTCCTTGGTCAACTCCACACCATAGTGCTTGCGCACCAAGGCGCTGTACACCTCAAACGCAGGCTGCCAGTCAATGCTGACGATGCGATTGCCTTGTGTGGCCGTGGCACTCAATACGTGCTCGGGCACCGGATAGCAGTGCGCCAAAGCGGTCCGCGATGCCGGCGGCAGCACGGCACACAACACGCCTCGGGAGATCAAGCGATCGCGGTCAAACAGACAGGGAATGGGCTCAAACGTTTCCGAACCCGTACATACACCAGCGTAGCGGAAACGATCGGCCACCCGCTGATACAAGCCTTCGAGGATGGAACCAATGTGCTGCAAATCGCTGTCAAACATCAGGTACAGCGTCGGCGCCCCTTGCCCTTCATCTGGCACGCTCACCGCAGACAAAGCGTTGGCAATGCGCAAGGCGGCATCGGCGGGATCATCGGGCAAATCAGGCACCAAGGTGTACGCGGCACCACGCTCCTGCGCCAACAACCACACGCCATCGCCAACCAATTGATCGCCATCGATCAACTGCGGGAACACCCCGCCAAACAACGAGATGCCACGACGCTGGCAAATGCCTTGCAACACGGGCAAACGCACCACCTCGCGCTCGGGTAGCAAGGCCATGACCGCCACATCAGGCCATTGTGCTTGCCATGCCCCGAGCACCTCGTCGAGCAAGACCTCGTCCATCGCGACACGACGCATGTGTGTGGAATTCATAAGGCAACGGGTTTGTGCAGCCACGATGGGGCACCATACAGTCGGTCGAGTGTAGGCGCCTTTTCAGCGTCACGATGCTGTTAAATACTCCACAGGTACATGTCTGTTTTTCAGGCAGGTGTGGCGAGCTCACCCCATGGGAATCTCGTCAATCCGCACGCAGTTACGGCCCTCAGCCTTGGCACGATAAAGCGCTGAATCCGCCCGGGCCAGCCACACGGACAGGCTCAACTCACGTGGATCAAATTGGGCCACGCCCACGCTGACGGTATAGCGCAAGGGCTTCCCATCCACCATCAGCATGTGCTCATCGACGGCCTCACGGATCCGTTCTGCCAAAGCCTGAGATCGCTCGGCACTGATGTTGGGCAGCAGCACCACGAACTCTTCGCCGCCCAACCGAGCCACCAAGTCAACAGAACGCACCTGCTGCAACACGGTCTGAGCAAAGCTGACCAACACGGCATCCCCCGTCATGTGGCCGTAGGTGTCATTCACGGCCTTGAAGTGATCCAGGTCCATGATGAGCAAAGACAATTCCGTGCGGTAACGAATGGCCCGCTGCATTTCGGCCTCTGCGGCCTCCGTGAAGGCGCGTCGGCTGGCGACCCCTGTCAGGGCATCGGTTCGCGCGGCTTGCTCGGCCGCATCCTTTTGCACGCGCAACTCCTGCGTCGCATGCTCAATTTGCTGCTGCAATTCTTCCTGCGTGGTGGCGATGCGGGCGATCATCAAATTGATCCCGACCGCCAGAGGGCGCAAGATGCCCGCGCGCTCGGCCTCGACGCGCGAATCCAGATGCCCGCGCCCCACCTGGACCACCACCCGGTTGATCCGCCCGATCTGCGCGGTCACCACCGAGGCGATCACCGAAGCCAGAATGCCTGCGAGCAACAGCCCCCCGGCCGCCGTGGCCAAGGACCATGTCAACAGCTCCCGCCGTTGCTGCTCCAGCGTCAACATCGACATTTCGAGCACGGCATACCCCAGCACCTGCGCCTTGGCCACGCGCGCAGCCCCGGCCACGGGGGGCGCATAAGGATCGTCCACCGGCACCGCAGTGGGATAAATCGGTTGCGCCACCAACAGATTCTTGCCCGTGATCACCTGCAGCGCGCCGTCCAGCCGGGGCATCTGGGTCATCGGTTGCCCCACCGACGCACGCACCTGCCCTTGAGCGTTGTAGATGATGACCGCACGCAGTTGGGCGTCACTGCGCATGGCAGCTTCGGCCAAGCGGATCAAGCCCTCACGGTCCCCCGCGAACAGCATGAACTCTGCAGCACTGCCCAACTGCCTGGCTGACGCGATCGCGCGATCTTTCAACGCATCGGCCATGCGCTCGCCATAGCGCGAAGCAAAGCCCACCACCAGCAGCCCAATCACCAACATGGCGGGCAAGGCCGTTGCAATCCACAGGCGCGCCCGGATACCACCCAACTTCAGCGTCACCGTCCAACCTCCTGGCGCCTGATGGCTTCCGTCAATTCGGCAGCATCTGGCACATCCAATCCCATTGACCGACAAACCTGCTCGTTCACGGCAATGGTGAAACCATCGGCCAATCGGGGGGCAGGCCAACTCTGCGAACTCACGGAAAGCCGCAACAGGGTAGCCACCTGTTTTCCGACCTGCGCCGGACTGGCATACAAGCCCAACGTCGCACCGGCTTTCACCAGCGACGGCGAATACGCCACCACTGGCACCCGCTGCCGATACGCAGCAATCAACAAATTCTGAAGTGCCGAGGCATCCACCACGGCAGTGTCTGGCAAAACCAGCAACACATCACTGTCGGCCAGCACCGCTCGCAAACTGGCGTACACCGTATCCGACTTGGCGATCGTGCCCAGCACCAAATGCAACCCGCGATCACTGGCGGCCTTGCTCAGGGCCACGCGTGTCGCCGTCGCCTCCACACCAATCAATACGCCAACGCGACGCATGCGCGGGAAGGCACGAGCGATCAAATCCAGGTAGCGCTCCACAGGCTGATCCAGATAGGCCGCGGAGACCCATGCCGGAGGATGCTTCCATACGGCCTGGAAACCATCTTTGGGCAGCAAGCCGGCCACCACGGGCACACGCGACCAGTCCGCATTCACCTCCGCCCGCTCCATGGCGATGCGCACCGCCGAACTCCCCAAGGTGACCAGGGCCGCGGGTGGCGCCCCCACCGGCAACTCACGCCCGTTCAGCACCAGCAGGTCTTTGCCCCGCCCGATCTGACGCCATTCGGCCTGAAGCGCTGAGGCAGCTTCGGCATAAGTCCAAGAGTTGTCTGACAGCAGCACCCAGATGGAGTCTGACGCAGCCAGCACACGACCTGCCCCCGCAGCAAACCAGCTGCCGGCAGCCCAAGCCAGTGCATGACGTCTGCGAATCAGATCAATACTCCATGCTGATATTCATGAATGTGCGACGGCCTTGCTCAAACCCTTCCCGGGGTAAAACCAGTTTCGCCCCCTCCAGCGATTGAACCGTCACCGCCGCTTCGGCCTTGTGGGGGCCGACACGGAAAGGATAGGCCAAACGGATATCCGTTCGATGACCCGCGGGTTGCCAATCTTTAAAATCTCGCCACGTCCAGGCCCCCGAATACTGATAGAGCACCGACAACTGGAGTTGCGAAGGCAATTTCTGAAACCAGGCGATCGTCGTCGCGTACCTGGGCGGGAAACGGTCCTTGCTGCGCTCGAATTTGTCCACCTGCCAATTCACATTGGTGAAACTCTGGTTCACCCAGATCTCCGAACCCTCCACCGGGTGCCATTTCAACTGGAACTCGCTGCCCGTGATCGATAAATCGGTTCGGTTCTTGAAGTCCACCCCCGACGAGCGAATCACCCCGCGCATGGCTTCCTCGTACAGGCGCACGTCCAGCGTCATGTTCGCCGACGGGAAGCGCCCCAGATACCCGATCTCCCGGCTCTGCAGCGTTTCCGGCTTGACCTGCCCCGATGCCAGCACCTCCTGGTCATACAAGGCGCCCACATTCGTGTAGATGCGGGTATTGCCCCGCAACTCGTACAGACTCGGCGTGCGAGTGGATTCGGTCACCCCGGCCCGAAAGGTATGGTTATCGGACGCGAGCCAGTTCACCATCATGCGTGGCGACGAATGGTTGCCCACCTCGCTATGGTGCCCCACAAACAAACCGCCGTTCAGCAGCCACTGCGGCGCGATGCGCCACTCCACCGTCCCGAACACCCGCGTTTCGTCATAGCCCACCCAGTTGGGCGAGGCATACAAGGCCATCGACTGCGTGGCCTCCGATTTGTAGCCAACCCCCACCAAGGTCCGCAAGTCGGGACGCCACACCGAGATGTACTCCAGCTCCCAGTTGGTGCGTCGCCCTTTCCCGCTGTAATCCCAGTACACCGCCGTGCCGGGCACGTCGGGCTCATCATTGGGTGAAATGCCCAAATCTTTGCGCGTGTCCTCCATGTAACTCATCGACAAGCGAATCTCCCCGCCCTCGCGCACCTGGTGATGCCAAGCGGCCTGGAAATAGCTGTCTTGGGTCGTGATGGTGTGAAAGGGGTTGCCGACATCATCCGGCGCACTGCCCTCGCCGGCATCGTGAGACGTCACGCCTATCGACACCATGACATCGTCTCGGAGTGAGGGCTTCCAGTCTGCCCGACCATGTACCTGCCGCAACCGGGCATCGTCGTACGCATGCAGATAGCCACTGTCACGCTGCTCGCCGACAGACAGTCGGAAACTGGCCGTCTCATCGCCCACACCGATCCGCGCACGTTGGCCCAGGATGCCGTCATTGCCCGACGTCAGCAACACCTCGCCGCCGATCGTGTCAGCACTGTGCCGCGTGATGATGTTGATTACACCAAACATCGCATTCGCACCATACGCTGCCGAGTTGGCGCCACGCAAGATCTCAATACGTTCGATGTCTTCGAGCATCACGTCCATCAGTCCACGATGCGTGTCACCGCGGTACGTCGACGAATACACCGATCGCCCATCAATCAACACCAGATTGCGCGTGCCGTAGTCATCGAGGGGCACATGGTAGGAAGCCACGGGATTGGCCCCGTTCCACCCGCCCACTAGATAGCCTGGCACGAGGCGCAAGACCTCGACCACATTTCTCGCCCCCGACAGCTTGATGGTCTTGCGATCAATCACCGTCATGGCGCCAGGTGCCTCGTTGAGCGGCTGCTCCAGGCGACTGGCCGTCAACACCACCGGAACGTTGGCAAAGTAATCATCCTCGGAGGCGACCCGATCGACGCCCTGTGCAAGTGAGAACGAAGCCCCGCCGCCCAGCATGGAGCAGAACCCCAGCAATTTGCAAACAGTCCGGATACGAAACATCGATGAAAACTTCGGTTAGACAAATACACGTGTCACGGTTTGATTATCACCGTTGCTAACCGACCGTTACACCCAGTCAACCCTACTTGTCGGCAAATCTGGCCATGATGCGCAGAGATGGCGACAAGATGATGACGCCCGCACGCCGTATCGCCCGCGCTGCCAGATGGCTCTCCGCTGCAGCGCTGACAACAGGCACAACGGCGGACACCGGGAAAACACGCACGCAAAAATCGGAGCGAGAACGTGACGAAGTGGACATTCCCCCCTTCACCGGAATCGATAATGTCATAGCATTTAGCTCGACAACCATGACTGCAGTGCCGCCCAATTCCCTTGACGATCGCCTCCATGTCCTTCGGACGCGGTGGGGTTTCTATGTCTCGGAAGGCCGCTTCGAGCAGTTCATCGAATTTGCCGTCGCGGTCAACAGCCTCGCTGAACACCTCAATCGGATGCGCCTGCCAGGGCTGGTGCGCATCTGCGAGGGCCTGGAGGGCGTGGTCCTCGCTCGCCTCGGCACCGAAAGCTCGCATCCGCTGGCGGAGCAAGACATCGGCATCCTGCAAAGACAGCTCGACGCATTGCTCGGGGCCGTCGCCACCGCCAAGCCGCACGTCCCGGAGCCGAATCGTCGGCACGATGAATCGACCACCACGTCGCCCACGGATGTGGACTGGATCAAGCCGCGCTCCGTGTGGCTCTTCAGCCCGGCCGCCCATGGCGACATGGCCGAGGCTTTGTGCAAGCAATTGCGCTATTTCGGCTTTCAGGTTCTGGACATGGCGTGGGGCGACCAGCCCCCAGCCGAGGACATGCCCTTGGCCGTGCTGTTCATTCCAGCCGAACTGGCAACCTCTTCGTCCGATTTTGATTTCATCGCTCAGGTGCGCGCAGCCTGCCCGGCCAGCCAGCTGCTTTACTTGGGTGCCCAGTCGGCCATCGAGCCCATCGTGGCCCTGATGCGCGCGGGCATTGACGTCGCCATCCCGGCTGATGAGCAAACGGCCATGGTGCTGGACCGCATCCTGGATCTGGTGCAAAACCTGGAACAGGAAAAGCACCGCGTGCTGGTGGTCGAAGATTCCCGCGTCGCGGGCGCGCTGATTCAGCGCACCCTGGCACAACACGGCATCGACAGCCTCGTCATCCGCGACCCGGGCACCCTGATCGAGGCCCTGGAAACCTATCGGCCCGATCTGGTCCTGATGGACATGTACATGCCCCGCTTCAATGGTGTGGAGGCCACCCGTGTCCTGAGGCAGATGTCTGCGTACAGCACGGTTCCCATCGTCTACCTGTCCGGCGCCACCGATGTCGGCATGCAGGTGGAAGCCTTGCGTCTGGGCGGCGACCAGTTCCTGACCAAGCCCTTCAACCCCGTGCTGCTGGCGGCCGTGGTCAAGACCAAGATTCAACGCTTCCGTGAAACGCAGCGTTCGACCCGTCTGGACGGTTTGACCGGCCTGCTGAACCACACCGCCGCCAAGGCGCGCTTGAACGCGTTGCTCACGCAAGCCGAGCACAGCGAGCAGCCGCTGCTGACGGTGGCCATGATCGACATTGATCACTTCAAATCGATCAATGACACCTACGGGCACCCGGTGGGCGATCAGGTCATCCGTTCGCTGGCCTGGCTGCTGAAGGGACGTCTGCGCTCAGGCGACCTGATCGGGCGCTACGGTGGGGAAGAGTTTCTGATTGCCCTGCCCGGCGTATGCCCGGAACAGGCCAAGACAGTGATCGATCGCATCCGCAGCGATTTCTCTGCCCTGCCCCACGCGCACCCGGGTGGCACGCTGCACGCCACGTTCAGCGCGGGCATGGCGTCCTACCCCTTGTTTGATTCCGCCGCATCGC
Organism: Aquabacterium sp.; assembly: GCF_048860245.1. GTDB lineage: Bacteria > Pseudomonadota > Gammaproteobacteria > Burkholderiales > Burkholderiaceae_C > Aquabacterium. The sequence goes on from NZ_JBLIZW010000120.1 coordinate 13,000, forward strand.
TGACGGAGTCTGCGGACCATGCCCTGCTGCATGCCAAGCGCATGGGCCGCAACCGCGTCGAGACCGCCCACGGCCACCATCACTTGAGCCTGGCTTCTTCGTCCCGCAGTTGATTGCTCATCGCATCGCAACTGTCGGACCAGGCCTGAAGCCAGGCGGGCAGCGGCGGCGACTGCTCGGGCAAGCCCATGCCGCGCACAAACGCCACGGGTGACACCGTGCCCTTGGGTGAGCGAAACAGCCAACGAATCACGACCACGCCCAGCACCCGGCCGTGGCGCACAAAACGATGCTCGACAAAGCTCCATTTGTCGTCCCAACCCAGCATGCGTGTGTGAGTTTCAAAGGTCTCGAACAGGCGCAACTCACGTCGGAATTTGCCCCACGTGTCCCCCACGATCGGCAAGGCCTTGTGCTGCAAAGCCACTTTGTAGGCCCCTGTTCGCAAGACGTAGTGCATGCGTCCCACATCGGCCATGGTGAAGTAACGCCCGTTGGTGACATGGCGGTTGAAGTCGAGATCGAGCGGCCAGACCCGCATGCGCACCACCGTGGTGTCCAGGCCATGGGCGGGCTGTCGCCAGGGGCGACGACACAACATCAAGAAAAGGCGAAACCAGAGATTCATGGTGAAGCAGACTGCATGTGAAAACCTTCGGCACTCTAGTGAAGCGCTCTCTGATAAGGTAGATGCAGAAATGACATTTTTCATGCGAAAAACGCACTAGCCTCTCATGCATGTCACACTGCTCCTGGCCGAACACTGCTCGGCCGCCAGTGCCACCATGGCCGCTGAACTGCTGGCTGCGGCCAATGCGTTCAGCGCCGGCGATCGCCCCCTCTTTCAGGTCACCACCGCGTCGCTGAGCGGGCAAGCTGTTCGCTCCACCGGCACCCAGACCCTCCATGTGGACGCGGCACTGTCGAGCATCCGCCAAACCGATCTGGTCATCATCCCGGGCTTCCTGTTCACCCTGCGCGAGGCCATGCCCGCATTTGCGCAATACCGGACCTGGCTGCGCAAGCAACATCGGCAGGGTGCCACCCTGGCCACACTCTGTACGGCCACATTTCTGCTGGCCGAGTCCGGCTTGCTGGATGGGCTGCGCGCCACCACGCATTGGGCGTTTGCATCACTGTTTGCGCGGCAATATCCGCAGGTACACATCGACTGCCAACAGATCCTGTGCGAAGACAACCGCCTGGTGACCAGCGGAGGCGCCAGTGCAGGCATGGATGTCATGCTGCATCTGATTCGGCGATTTGCCTCTTTGGAGTTGGCTCAGCAATGCAGTCGCTACCTGCTGATTGATCACACGCGGCACGAACAAACGCCTTACGTCTTGTGGTCGATGCCCAAAAGCCATGGTGACGTGGAGATTCTGCGCGTCCAGAACTGGCTGGACACGCACTTCGCCAAGCCCATCCTGATCGACGATCTGGCTCAACAATTTGGCTTCGGCGTTCGCAACTTCAAACGACGCTTCAAGGATGCCACCGGCTATACCCCGCTGGCTTATCTGCAAACCTTGCGCCTCGAAAAGGCCAAGCACTTGCTGGAATCGACACGCATGGCGCTCGACCGCATCACCTTTGCGGTGGGCTATGAAGACAGCAATTCGTTCCGGCGCTTGTTCCAGAGTCGAGTCGGACTGCAACCGGCTGCGTATCGCAGAAAGTTTCAGCTCACGCCCCCGTGACGCGCGCCCCGCTGCCCAACAAACTGCCCGGGTGCCTGCCCCATCACGCCCCGGAACATGTCGATGAAGCTGCTGGACTCGGTGTACCCCAGCGTGATGGCCACCCGCTGCACACTGTGTCCGGCGTCCAGCAGCGTCAAGGCGTGCTGCACCATCAGGCGGCGGTTCCAATCCCCCACCGACATCCCCACCGCCTTGACAAACAGCCGCGCCAAAGTGCGCTCACTGGCACACGCCACCTGCGCCAACTCGGCCATCGAGAACACCAAGCCTGGCCGCTCGGCCAAGGCATCCATCACACGCTTGACTCGCGGCTCCGTGCTCATGGGCAGTCCGATTTCCGTCACCGTGGCTTGTGCCATCTCATCGAGCAGCACACGCATGAAACGATCCGCAGGCGTGTCGGGCTCATAGTCCGTCCCCAGGCGGCCTGCACGCAAGATCATCTCTCTGAGCAGTGATGACACCTGGATCACCGAGCACTGGTCAAACAGCGGGGCTGCGGCGGCTTCTGCCACAAACAAGCTGTGCAAGGTCACCGCGCCGGGCAAGGCCACCTCATGCACCACATGCGGCGGAATCCACACCGCCTGCGACGGCGGCACCAGCCAGGCGCCTGCCGGGGTGCTCACGCGCACCAGGCCATGACTCGCATACAGCAGTTGCCCACGTGGGTGCGCATGCGGGGCCTGGCAGACTGCGTTGTCAACGGTCAGGCACAAGCCCATGACCGGGCGCTCGGGCTCCTCGCGGAACCCCAGCGTGATCGGCCTGAGTTTTGTCAGTTTTCCTTGATGGGTTGGCATGCTGGCTGAATCGCCTCGTCATGGATCGCGGGAGGATGTGACATCACACATCAGGAGTGGCGCATGCGCATCCCCCCAACCGATCATCTTGACATCATCATCGACCAATTCACACGACAGTCCATCCCGTTTACGCAGATCCCGGGGCACTTCAGTGCCATCGACACCTTGCTGCGCATGAGCGCCGTCACCGCGGACGACACCGTGCTGGACGTGGCCTGTGGCCCCGGCATCGTCGCCTGCGAACTGGCCCGGCACGCCCGATCGGTCACCGGCGTGGACATCACCCCCGGCATGTTGCAGCAAGCTCGGCAGCGCCAGCGGCAACAAGGCCTGAGCAACGTCCAATGGCAAGAGGCCAATGCCGTGCAATTGCCCTTTGCGGCCGACACGTTCTCGCTCGTGGTGACGCGCTACAGCTTCCATCACTTGCAGGATGTCCAGCAAGCGCTGCGTGAAATGATGCGCGTGTGCGCACCCGGTGGCCGCGTTCTGGTCGCCGATGTGGTCATGCCCGACGAGCAGGCTGCCGCCTATGACGAGCTGGAAACCTTGCGCGACCCTTCTCACACGCATGCGCTGTCCACCAGCGAGAGCCTGGCGCTCTTTGCCTCGTCGGGGCTGACGGACTGTCGCTTCGGCACGTATGAAGTCGAGATCGAACTCGAAGCCCAACTGGCTGCGTCGTTTCCCGCAGAAGAAGACGTTCCACGCATTCGGCGCATGGTGACCGACGACATCGGCATCAACCGACTGGGCATTCACGCGCGTCGAGATGCCCAGGGGCGGGTGCACTACACCGTGCCGATTCGGGTCTATGTCGGGCGCAAGGCTCACGCGACCGACGTGGTCTGACGGGCAATGTCAATGAACGCGCGGAGATAGTCGATGTCCACATCGGCCTCCCGCGCGCCCAGGTAGATCTGCTTGGCAATGCCACGTGCCCCCAGTTGAACGGGCACCACTGGCATGGTCTGCGCGTAGTGCGCCACCAACCATCTTGGCAAGGCCGATACCCCTCTGCCGCTGGCCACCATCTGCAGCAGGATGTCCGTCGTTTCAATGGTTTTGTGCTGACGTGGGGCCACGCCGGCAGGGGTCAGGAACTGCGTGTAGACATCCAGGCGATCGGGGGACACCGGATACGTGATGAGCACCTCTTTGGCCACCTGACGCGGGGTCACATGATGGGCGCCCGCCAAGGGATGCGAGGCTGCCACCACCAGCACTTGCTCGTAATCGAACACGGGCTCAAAGTGCAAGCCCGGCTTGAACAGGGGATCCGGGGTCACCAGCAGGTCGATCTCATAGCCGAACAAGGCCCCCATCCCGCCAAACTGAAACTTCTGTTTGACGTCCACATCCACATCGGGCCACGCGGACAAATAAGGCGACACCACTTTGAGCAACCACTGATAGCAGGGGTGACATTCCATCCCGATGCGCAAGGTGCCGCGCTGCCCCTTGGCAAACTGCTGCAGGCGCTCTTCGGCCAAGACCAATTGCGGCAACACGCGGTTGGCCAACGCCAGCACCTGCTGGCCGGCCTGCGTCAGGCGAAGCCGCCGCCCCTCTCTCAACCAGATGTCTGTGCCGAGTTGCTGCTCCAGCTTCCTGATCGCATGGCTGAGCGCCGACTGCGTCAGGCACAACACATCGGCCGCCGCCGTCAGCGAGCCGCGTTTTTCAACTTCCTGAACGATGGACAGGTGGATGCGCTCCAGCACTTGAATGAGCCAAATTCATGGATTGTTGAATTAATACCATTTTACTTCATGCATGGCGATCCGTAGTCTCGCGGCTTCTGCAATGAATCGAGCACGCTCTCACCATGATCACCACACACAACCTGGGCTTTCCTCGCATTGGCGCCCAGCGTGAATTGAAGTTCGCCCTGGAGTCCTACTGGAAGGGCCAATTGCCTGCAGCCGACCTGCACGCGCTGGGGCACACCTTGCGTCAGCGTCACTGGACCCAGCAAGCCGACCTTGACTGGCTGCCCGTTGGCGACTTCTCGTTTTATGACCAGGTTCTGGACATGAGCCAGACACTGGGCAACCTGCCTGCGCGCGCGCTGCATGGCCACGGCACCGAACTGGACGCCTACTTTCGTGTGGCGCGCGGACGCTCGGCCCCCGGCCAAGCAGACCCGGCTTGCTGCACCGCGCATGCTGTGGCCGCGGGTGAAATGACCAAATGGTTCGACACCAATTACCACTACATCGTCCCCGAGTTTGATGCCCACACACACTTTGCCTTGCATGCCGACCGACTGGTGGCGCAATTGCAAGAGGCCCTCGCACAAGGTCATGCCGCCAAGCCTGTGCTGATCGGGCCCGTGACCTACCTGGCCTTGGGCAAGTCCAAAGATGGCACGTCCAAACTGAGTCTGCTGCCGCAACTGTTGAATGTGTATGCGGAGTTGATCGAAGTGCTGGTGCAGCACGGTGCCACCTGGATCCAGATGGATGAACCGATCCTCGTGACCGAACTGGACGCCGACTGGAAGCATGCATTTCAAACGGCGTACCACCAGCTCAAACCCTGCCGGGCCAAGCTGCTGCTCACCACCTACTTCGGCCCCTTGCAAGACAACCTGCATCTGGCAGCCACCCTTCCCGTTGCCGGCCTGCACCTGGATGCCATCACCGGTCGAGAAGACGTGCCTGCGCTGCTGAACCTGCTGCCCAGCCACAAGGTCCTGTCGCTGGGCGTGGTCAATGGCCGCAACATCTGGAAGACCGACCTGAACGCCACCCTCGATTGGTTGGCACCCCTCCATGACCGGCTGGGGGATCGGCTGTGGCTGGCCCCCAGCTGTGCCTTGCTGCACGTCCCGGTTGACTTGTCCAGCGAGCAGCACCTCCCCACCGATGTGCAGCGCTGGCTGGCGTTCGCCGTGCAGAAGCTGGACGAGGTCCGGACCCTGGCACATGCGCTGAACCACGGGCGAGAATCGGTGCACGCGGCGCTGCAGGCCAATGCCGCCGATGTGCAATCCCGCAGCACCTCCCCCCGCGTCCATCTGCCCGAAGTCAAGGTAGCCGTCGCCAAGATTCACGCCGGCATGGGGCAACGCCAACACCCTTATGCCGTCCGGGCACGTCTGCAAGCCGAACGGCTGCGGCTCCCGCCCTACCCCACCACCACGATCGGCTCATTCCCGCAGACCACCGAAATCCGTCAGGCGCGCCGCGCTTACAAGTCGGGTGAGCTGGATGCCACGCGCTACCAAATCGCCATGCAGGCCGAGATTGCGCGCAGCGTGGCCGAGCAGGAGGCCTTGGACCTGGACGTGCTGGTTCACGGTGAGGCCGAGCGCAACGACATGGTTGAATACTTCGGCGAGCAACTCGATGGCTATGCCTTCAGCCAGTTTGGCTGGGTGCAGTCTTACGGCTCGCGCTGCGTCAAGCCGCCCATCCTCTTTGGGGACATCCGTCGCCCCGCCGCGATGACGGTGGCATGGACACGCTTTGCCCAATCACTGACGCAGCGCCCCATGAAGGGGATGCTGACGGGTCCGGTCACGATGCTCAACTGGTCCTTTGTCCGGGACGATCAGCCACGCTCGGAAACCTGTCTGCAACTGGCGTTGGCCATTCGGGAAGAGGTGTTGGACCTGGAGCGCGCCGGTGTGAGCATCATTCAGATCGATGAGGCCGCCTTGCGCGAAGGGTTGCCCTTGCGGCGCACACAGTGGGCCACGTATCTGAATTGGGCCATTGAGGCCTTCCGGATCACGGCCAACGGGGTGCGCGATGACACCCAGATCCACACGCACATGTGCTATTCGGAGTTCAACGACATCATGGACGCCATTGCCGCCATGGATGCCGATGTGATCACCATCGAGACCTCCCGATCAGACATGGAATTGCTGGATGCCTTTGAACACTTCGCCTATCCCAACGAGATCGGACCGGGGGTGTATGACATCCATTCGCCCAACATCCCCAGTCAGGATCAGATCGTGGGCCTGATGCGCAAGGCCCAGTCCCGCATTCCTGCTGAGCGCCTGTGGATCAATCCCGATTGCGGCCTCAAGACACGCCAATGGCAAGAGGTGATCCCGGCGCTGCAGAACATGGTGGCCGCCGCCAAGCAGCTGAGACAGGCGGCCTGACCGCGCTAGCCCAGCATCTGTGTCACACCGTCCACGCCCACGGGCGGCTGCGACAACATGGGCACCCGAAACAGTCGCTGCGCCAGGCCCGAACGGATGCGCGCCACCTGCTTGCGCTCGCCCTGAAGGCGGGCTGCCAGCGTCGGGTCTGTGCTGCCGATGGCGCTCAAGGACTTGTTGAGGATCCAAGCATACGGCTCGATCTGGGCGCGCCGCAGATCGTCCTGCAAGGCGACGGCCTGCGACACAGGCGTCGTCTCAGGCAAGGTCACCAACAGGATGCGGGTGTACTGGGGATCTTGCAGGCGCATCAGCGGGGTCACGATGCGGGCGGCCGTTTTGCCCTCCAGCTCACGCGTCATCTGGCGGTGATAGGCCCCGGTGGCATCCATGAGCAACAGCGAGTGACCGGTGGGCGCGGTATCCAGCACCACAAAGGCGCTGCGCGCCGATGCCACCGTGTGCGAAAACGCGTGGAACACCGCCACCTCTTCGGTGCAGGGAGACTGCAGGTCTTCCAGCAAGAGTGCGCGCTCCTGATCATCAAGCTGCGCGCCACGCGTGGCCATGATCTTGTCGATGTAGCGCTGGGTTTCTGCCTTGGGGTCGATGCGGCTGAGCGTCAGCCCGGGCACCTGCCCCTCCAGCGTGCTGGCAAGGTGGGCAGCCGGATCGGTCGTGCTCAAATGCACCGCATGCCCGCGGCGCACCAAGCCCAGCGCCAAGGCCGCCGCAATCGACGTTTTGCCGACGCCGCCTTTGCCCATCACCATGATGAGCCCCTTGCCTGCGATCGACAACTCGTCGACCAAGGCCTGCAAGGAGGCCGCGTCCGGCAGATCGTCCGCCGCAGCGGGGGCCGATGGCACCCAACGCTGGGCGGACGCGTCATCCAGCAGCGCCCGCAGCGCGCTCACCCCCACGGTGTCAAACGCACGCAGCGGCACCTGCGCGGAGGGCAGCGCACGCAACGGCGCAGGCATGGCGGCCATCGCGGCCGCGCCCGTTGCCGCCAGCGCACAGGCCAGCGGATCATCGGCCTGCGGGTCTCTCAACACGCCGTTGACGATCAGGGCTTGGTGCGACAGGCCCAAGGGCAACAGTTCCTCTGCGGTGCGCGCCGCCTCACGCAGCGCAGACGTTTCCGGGCGTGCGACCAAGACCACCGTCGTCAGGGCCGGGTCGCTCAAGGCGCGCAAGGCCGCGTTGAAGCGGGCTTCTTGCATCTTCAAGCCGGAATGCGGCCCCAGGCAGGACGCCCCACGATCATTGTCCTTGAGGAAGCCACTCCAGGCCTTGGGCAGACTCAGCAATCGCAGCGTGTGCCCCGTCGGCGCGGTGTCAAACACCACATGGTCGTAGCCCTGCGCCCCGTCGGCCAGCAGGCTGGCAAATTCGTCAAAGGTGGCGATCTCGGTGGTGCAGGCGCCCGAGAGTTGCTCACGCACGGTGGCGCGTTCCTGCTCACTGCTACGGTCGGCCATTTGGGCCAGCACCCGCTGCCGGTAGTCTTCTGCTGCAGTATTGGGATCGATGTTGAGCACCGACAAGCCCGGCACATCCGGCACCGGCGTTGCTGAATTGTGCAGCGGCACATGCAGCATCTCATCCAGGTTGGATGCGGCATCGGTGCTCACGAGGAGCACCCTCAGCCCACGGTCTGCCAGCTGAATCGCTGTGGCGGTGGACAGCGACGTTTTGCCAACCCCGCCTTTGCCGGTGAAAAACAGAAAGCGGGTGGGATGTTCAAGCCATGTCATGGTGATGCGCGCCACGAAGTCAGATCAACCAGCTCCGAATCTTGTCACGACTGGGCACGCCCCCGGCATGCACCACTTTGCCATCGACCACCACGCCCGGTGTCGACATCACGCCGTAGCTCACGATGCGGGGCATGTCCTGCACCTTCTCGATCTGGATGGCTGCACCCACTTCTTGTGCCACGGACTCAATCAATGTGATGGTGTTGCGGCAATTCGCACAACCCGAACCCAGGACCTTGATGTCTTTCATGATGTTTCTCGTCGTTGCGATGCTGCGTCACAGCACCAGATTGAACACATAGCCCACCAGCAAGATGCCCGTGGCCACCACCGCCGCAAACGTTGCAATCAAAGGCGGCTTGAGCACTTTGCGCAAAATGATCATTTCGGGGGCCGATAGCGCAATCACGCTCATCATGAAGGCCAGCACGGTCCCCAACGCAGCCCCCTTCCCCAGCAAAGCCTGCACGATGGGGATGATGCCTGCCGCATTGGTGTACATGGGCACACCCAACATCACGGCCACCGGGACCGACCACCAGGCGGAGCGTCCCATGATGCTCGCCATGAAGTCCTCGGGCACGTAGCCATGGATGCCCGCCCCGGCGGCGATCCCGGCGATCACATAGGGCCAGACTTTGCCGACAATCTCCTTGACGTGCACCGCCCCGGCTTGCAGGCGTTGCGGCCAAGACAGGCTTTCGCTGGCAGAGTCAGCCGCGCCCGCGCCCTGCGCCACGGCTTGGACCCAGTCCTCCAGATGGTGCTCCATGCCAAGGCGGCCGATGACCACGCCAGCCACGATGGCCACGGCAAGCCCCAGCCCCAGGTACAGCGCGGCCACTTTCCAGCCGAACAGGCCCAGCAACATGACCAAGGCCACTTCATTGACCATGGGGGCCGAAATGAGGAAGGAGAACGTCACCCCCAACGGTACGCCCGCCGACAGGATGCCAATGAACAAGGGCACGGCCGAGCAGGAGCAAAAAGGGGTGACGATGCCCAGCAAGGCGGCGAGCACGTTGCCGATGCCCGCACGGTGCCCGGCCAACAAGGCACGTGTGCGCTCAGGGGCAAAAAAGGTCTGCACCACGCCCATCACGAACACCACACCCGTCAGCAACAGCAGCACCTTGGGCGTGTCGTAACAGAAGAAGTGCAAGGCCTCTCCCAAAGCGGTCTGGCGGGTGAGCCCGGCGAGCACCACCACGGCATCGGCAAAGTCTGTGAGGTGGACATAGGCCCACCACCATGTGGGCAGCAAGACAGCCATGGCGGCCATCCAATGCCAAAACCGGTGGGTCTCTTGTGACACTCTGGCTGCTGTTGTGCTCATATGGGAAGCATCCCGCGACGGATTCTGGGTGTCAAGCAGCTGCGTCAAACTTGATCGCATCCACAGCCCGCCATGACGTGACCGTGGGGGCACCCTACTGCAAACGGACGGGTTGGCCGAGGGGATCGGTTTCCGAACGGATCATCTCGCCCCAACGCTCCAGCGAATGCTCCCGGCGTCCGATTTCCTGCGGGCAGACCCAGGCCTTGATGTCTTTGGCGTATCCCATGCACATGCGCATCTCCTGTGTGGTTCAGCAAGAAGACGCAGCAGTCCGCCAAAAGATGCAGGGGGCCAGTCCCTGCTACCTCATGGTGACCGGGGTGTGAAGCAACAGACCGATCCGTGTGAATCAAGCGAGACCTGACAGGACGTCATCAGTTGCGCCTTGAGACGACGTCGGGCCCGTTGGATGCGTGATTTGGCGCCAGGCAGCGTGATGCCCAGCAGTCGGGCGTAGTCTTCTTGACTCATGCCATTCAGGTCACAGCGGGTGATGGCATCCCGGTCTGCTTCGCTGAGTTCAGCCAGCACGCGCGGCAAGCAACTGGCGAGGCTGTCGACAGCGGCCGGCTCCTCGGGCTCGGCATCGGGCAAGGTGTCGTCCAGCACGTCTGTGGGGCGGTGCTTGCGCCAATGGTCGGTCAGGGTGTTGCGTGCCACCTCGAACAACCACGCCCTGGCGTTGGTGACATCACAAAAGCGCCCACCCATGCGCAGGGCTTTGATGAACACGTCCTGCAGCAGGTCACGCGCCGTCGCCGGGTCATCCAGACGGTACGCGAGCCAGCCCAGCAATTCCCGTTCGTGGGCATGCCAGGCCCGCATCAGGCAGGGCCATTGTTCGGCCGCACTCATGCGCGACGGCCCCCTTGTTCGTACCAGCCCTTGCTCTGGTTGACCACACGCACCACCAGCAACATCACCGGAACCTCGATCAGCACGCCCACCACCGTGGCCAGCGCGGCCCCCGACTGGAAGCCGAACAGGCTGATGGCTGCCGCCACCGCCAACTCGAAGAAGTTGCTGGCACCGATCAAGGCCGAGGGGCAGGCCACGCTATGCGACTCACCCACGCGACGGTTGAGCCAGTAGGCCAGCGCCGAGTTGAAGAACACCTGAATCAGGATGGGCACGGCCAGCATGGCGATGACCAAGGGCTGCTCAATGATGGCCTGCCCCTGGAAGGCGAACAGCAACACCAGTGTGGCCAGCAGGGCAGCGATCGACCACGGGCCGATTTTTGCCAGCGCCGCGTCGAAGGCAGCCTGACCGCGTGCGAGCAAAGCCTTGCGGACCAACTGGGCCAGCACCACAGGAATCACGATGTACAGCACCACCGAGGTCACCAGGGTGTCCCAGGGCACGGTGATGGCCGACAGCCCCAGCAGCAGCCCGACAATGGGTGCGAAGGCGAACACCATGATGGTGTCGTTGAGCGCGACCTGGCTGAGCGTGAACAGGGGATGACCGTTGGTCAGTCGGCTCCAGACGAACACCATGGCCGTGCAAGGTGCCGCCGCCAGCAGGATCAGGCCAGCGACGTAGCTGTCGAGTTGCTCTGCGGGCAACCAGGGCGCGAACACCTGACGCACGAACACCCAACCGAGCAAGGCCATCGAAAATGGCTTGACCGCCCAGTTGACGAACAGCGTGACGCCAATGCCCTTCCAATGGGCCTTCACCTGCGACAGGCTGCCAAAGTCCACCTTGATGAGCATCGGGATGATCATCACCCAGATGAGCAGGCCCACGGGCAGGTTGACCTGGGCCACATCCATGCGACCGATGGCCTGGAAGGGCTCGGGGGCAAACTGCCCCAGTGCGATGCCCGCGACGATACAGAGAAACACCCACACCGTCAGGTAGCGCTCAAAGACGCTCATCGGTTGTGCGTTGGATTGCGACATCTTGATCCCCTCAGCTTCGCGCGATGGCGGCCAAAGCATCGGCCAACGCGGACTTGTCCATGGTGTCCAGCGGCAAGGCCAGCAGTTGCAGCATCTTGTAGCCAATGGCCTGACGGGTCAGCTCGAACGCACGGCGCTTGCCTTCTTCGCCGCCTTCTGCGTTAGAGGGGTCTGGGTAGCCCCAATGCACCTTCACGGGCTGGCCGTTACCGCCGAAGAAGACCGGGCAGGCTTCAGCGGCCGCGCTGTCACACACGGTGATCACGATGGACAGGGGGGGCGCCTCGGGCGTGGTGAATTCGTCCCAGCTCTTGCTGCGGTAGGCCGAGGTGTCAATGCCGGCGTTGTTCAGTGCTTCGACGGCGAAGGGGTTGATGCGACCACTGGGCGCACTGCCGGCGCTGTGCGCCTTGACGTCCTTGCCCAACTTGGCGGCAAGGTGATTGAGCATGCCCTCCGACAACACACTGCGGGCAGAGTTGTGGGTACACAGGATCAGAACGTGAATGGTCATGGTGATCAGCAATCAGCAGTGAGGACAGGACGACGCATCAGGGGCAGACACCTCGCACGCGCCGCCCTGACAGCAGTGCTCGGTCAGGTAGTGCAGCAAGCCGTTCATGCGCGCAAACGCGGCGCGGTAAACCAGATGTCGCCCGTCTCGCTCCTGCGAGACCAGCCCGGCATGCGTCAGCTCCTTGAGGTGAAACGACAGCGAGGTGGCGGGCACCACCAACTGCTCACTCAAGGCGCCCGGCGTCAAGCCAGCAGGCCCGGCAACCACCAAGGCCCGAAACACACGCAAGCGGACGGGCTGCGCCAGCGCCGCCAAAGATTGGATGACATCGTTTTCTTCCACATTTCAATAATAGTTGAATTATTGAATGAATTCCAGCCGACCAGCCTCACTGACCCCGATCAAGGACACCGGGCGGTGCGCACCCTAGGATGGCACACCGCCTGCTGGCGGGGATTTGTCATACAAGAAGGTTTGTCATGAATGCGTCGCTGGACACCGATGTTCTGATCGTGGGCGCAGGCCCGGCCGGTCTGGCCCTGGCTTGCTCGTTGGCGGATGCAGGCATCCGCACACGGGTGCTGGAGCAAGCGCCCCTGTCCAGTCTGGCGCATCCTCCCGAAGATGGTCGCGACATCGCCCTGACCCACCGCGCCCGCCGCGTGCTGAGTGTGCTGGGCCTGTGGAATCGCCTGCCTGCGGACGAAGTGGCGCCGCTCAAGAAGGCGCAGGTCACCAGCGGCAACTCCCCCCTGGTACTGCCCTTTGACGCCCAGGACGAGGGACACGAGGCCTTGGGTTGGCTGGTCCCCAACCACCGCATCCGCGAGGCCTGCTACGCCGGCGCCGTGGCCCGTGCCGACTGGATCACCCTGCAAGGCGAGGCCCGGGTGACGGCCCTGCATCGCACTGCCGACCGCGCCACGGTCACCCTGGCAGACGGCAGCCAACTGAGCGCCCCGCTGGTGGTGGCGGCCGACAGCCGCTTCTCGACCGTGCGCAAGATGGCCGGCATTGGTGCCCGCATGCTCGATTTCGGGCGCACGGCCATCGTTTGCCGCATGGCGCATGAACACGACCACGAGGGCATTGCCCACGAATGCTTCCTGCACGGTCACACCCTGGCGATCCTGCCCATGGCGGGGCGACAGGCCTCGGCGGTGTGGACCGTCAGCACCGATGGCGCCGAAGCCATCATGCAATGGAGCGACGAAGCCTTTGCCCAAGCCGTGGACAGTGAATTCGGCCACCGCCTGGGTGACATGCGCACCGCCGGACAACGTCACGCCTACCCGCTGGTGGCCGTCTACGCCCAGCGCTTCTGGGCCGACCGCTTCGCCTTGATTGGCGACGCCGCTGTGGGCATGCACCCTGTCACTGCGCACGGCTACAACTTTGGCCTGTATGGCATCGAGACGCTGACGCGCGAACTCGTGGCGGCGCGCGCGGCCGGTCGGGATCTGGGCGACAGCCGTGCCTTGCAGACCTACGCCAGCGAACACCAGCGCGTGACCCTGCCCATCTACCTGGGCACCAACGCCATCGTCAAGTTGTTCACCAACGATCTGCCTGCTGCACACCTGGTACGCGGCGCCATTCTGCGCGTGTCCAAGCACCTGCCCCCACTGAAGGCCGCCATCACGCGCCAACTCACGGGCAGCGGCCTGTCCCCGTTTGATCTGGTTCGCGACAAGCTGAACACCTTGCCCCACATCCCGCGCCCCTCGTCCCTCTTCGGCCGACGCTGACACCGCATCCCGCGTCGCGTTTGCCCGGTCGCATGCGGTCGGCAGATGGCGCACTTTGTCAATACGCGCCACGGCCGCTTGCTTAGCATCCACCAGGTTGAATGACTTGAGAGGATGCGATTCATGGCACGGCGTTGGAACGGCTGGGGAGATGAAGCACACCATTTCCCGCTTCGACCGTCTGGTTTGGCTCACGTACAGAGCCTGCTGGGTGAGGGTCGCGTGTTGGCAGATGCCCCACTGTCAGCAGTGATGGCCACCGTGCCGCCCAGCCGACTGCCAGCCCACCCGCTGGTGGCGCAGGATGCCGAGACTCGCATCCGTCATGCGCGCGGACAAAGCCTGCCGGACTGGTATGCGATGCGATCAGGTCGCTTCGAGGTGTTCCCTGACGGGGTCGCCCAACCGACCCATTCGGACCAGGTTCGCGAGTTGCTGCAGTGGGCTCAGGCTCAGGGCGTGACCGTCATCCCATACGGCGGCGGCACCTCGGTCGCTGGCCACATCACGCCGCAGCCGTCGGATCGCCCGATCCTGACGCTGTCGCTGGCGCGCATGGACAAACTGCTGGCCCTCGACCCGGTGAGCCAAATTGCCCGACTGGGCGCAGGCACCCCAGGCCCAGAGATCGAGCGACAACTGGCCGCAAAGGGCTACGTGCTGGGGCACTTTCCGCAGTCGTTCGAGTTGTCCACCCTGGGCGGATGGGTGGCCAGTCGCTCGTCGGGGCAGCAGTCCATGCGCTATGGCCGCATCGAGCAGTTGTTTGCGGGCGGGCGCATAGAAACCCTGCGCGGCACGCTCGACATCCCCAGTGTGCCGGCCTCATCCGCTGGCCCCGACCTGCGCGAGATCTTCATGGGCACCGAAGGTCGCATGGGGATCATCACCGAGGTCGACGTGCGGGTCCAGCGCCTGCCCGAGCACGAGTCCTTCCATGTGGCCTTTGCCCCGGACTGGGACACCGCCCTGGAACTGGTCCGCAACATGGTTCAGGAAAAGCTGCCCTTGTCGATGCTGCGGCTGTCCAATCCGGAAGAAACGCGCACCCATCTGGTCCTCGGCGCCGACGCGTGGCAAGCCAAACTGCTGCACCGCTACACCGCCCTCAGAGGGTGCCCTGACGGCAAGTGCATGATCACCATGGGCGTGACGGGTAGCCGACGACAGGCCCGCTACCTGATCGGTGAGATCAAGCGCCGGGTTCGTGCGGGCGGGGCCCTGTACACCGGCACCTTCATGGGCAAACGCTGGGAACATGCCCGCTTCCGCTCACCGCACTTGCGCCACGGCTTCTGGGAACACGGCTACTCGGTGGACACCCTGGAGACGGCGGTGAACTGGTCCAAGGTCACCGAAACCATGCACGCCATCGAGCAAGCCATTCAGCGTCACTGCGGAGACGGTGAACGCGCCCACGTGTTCACCCATCTGTCGCACATGTACACGCAGGGCTCCAGCATCTACACCACCTATTTCTTCCGCAACTCGGACACCTACGAAGCCACGCAAGCGCGCTGGCAGGCCATGAAGTCCGCTGCGTCGGATGCCGTGGTTCAGATGGGCGGCACCATCAGTCACCAGCACGGCGTAGGCCGGGATCACGCCCCCTGGCTGCCCGCCGAAAAGGGCCCGCTCGGCATGGCGGCGGTGGGGCAGGTGCTGCGCTACTTTGATCAGGATGAATTGCTCAACAAGGGCTGCCTGGGGCACTTCCATGACTGAAGTGCGTGCATCAACCTTGCTGGCGCAACGCCCCCCACTGTCTGCACTGATCGGGCAAGACACGCCGTGGGATGTGGTGGTCATCGGTGGCGGCATCACCGGCGCGGGCATTCTGCTGGAAGCCGCGCGACGAGGGCATCGCGCCTTGCTGCTGGAACAAAAGGACTTTGCCTGGGGCACCTCCAGCCGCTCCTCGAAGATGGTGCACGGGGGCCTGCGCTACATCGCTCAAGGCGACATTCGCCTGACCCGCCACGCACTGCAAGAGCGTGAGCGACTGCTCGACGAGTTGCCGGATCTGGTGGTCCGCATGCCCTATCTGTTTGCCGTTCGGACAGGCCAGTTTCCGGGCCGCTGGCCACTGACCCTGGTGCTCAAGCTCTATGACTGGCTTGCAGGCATCCGAGACCACCAGTGGGTGCCTCGCCGGGCGCTGCTGGCGCACCATCCGCTGCTGCAGCCCGAGGGCTTGTTGGGGGCCATGCGCTACACCGATGCCCTCACCGATGACAGCCGGCTGGTGATCCGCGTCCTGCAGGAGGCCTGCCTGGAAGGGGCACACGCGCGCAACTACACCGCCGTGCGGTCGATCCATCGCCCCCACCCCGATGGGCTGCATACCCTGTCGGTACACGACGAGATCGACGGCCGCACCACCGCCATCGCAGCGCGACATGTGTTCAATGCCACCGGGCTGTGGGCTGATCAGCTGTCAGGCACACCCCCGGTGGTGCGCCCGCAGCGCGGCACCCACGTGTTCGTCTCACACGCCAAACTCCCCGTGTCGGAATGTCTGACCTTCCTGCATCCGCGAGATCAGCGCCCCGTCTTTGTCTTTCCTTGGAAAGGCCAGACCTGCATCGGCACCACCGACCTGGATCATCAAGGCCGACCGCTTGACGAGCCCACGGCCACCGAGGCCGAGATCGATTACCTGCTGGAAGTCGTTCGCCATGAGATGCCCGCCGCATCGCTGCACACCCAGGATGTACTGAGCACGATGGCCGGCGTGAGACCCATCATTGCCTCGGGCAAAGGTCGCGACCCGTCCAAGGAACGTCGAGACCACCTGGTGTGGCAGCACGATGGTGTGATCTCGGTGTCCGGCGGCAAGCTCACCACCTTCCGGCAAATTGCGCTCGATGCGCTGTTGGCCGCTGGCTTGCTCGACCGTCGCAGCCATCAACAAGCCCACGGGGACCGCGCTCAGCGTTGTTTCAATCATGAAGTGACCGTCCCCCTGGGGCTCAACCATCCCTTGCGGGGCGCAGCCCACGGCACGCAATTTGCCGCGCATGTGGACTGGGTGCTGCAACACGAAATGGTGGTGCACCTGGATGACCTGTTGCTTCGACGTCTGCGCATCGGCAATGTGCAAGACACCCTGAGCCCCGAGCAACTGCGCACCGTGCGAGAGGCATGCACACGCTGGCTTGGCTGGCAAGAAGGCACATGGCAACAAGAGTGGCAACGCTATCAGGACATCCTGACGCATCACTACCGGCTGCCGGTGCGTGCCGCCACAGAAAGGGTTCACCATGGCTGACGAACCGCTCTTCCTGGCGATCGATCAAGGCACGCAGAGTGTGCGCGCCATGCTGTTTGACCCGCGCGGCCAGTTGGTGGCCAAAGCCCAGCAGCACATCACGCCCTATTTCTCGAAGCACCCCAATTGGGCCGAGCAAAACGGCGAGTACTTCTGGCATCACCTCGGCCTGGCATGTCAGCAACTGTGGCAACAGCACCCGACCTTGCGTAATCGGGTGGCCGCTGCGGCACTGACGTGTCAGCGCGCCACCATGATTTGCCTGGATGAGGAATTCCAGCCCGTTCGGCCCGCCACCATTTGGCTCGACTCCCGACGCACCGACCGCTACCCTCCTCTGCCTTTCTGGATGCGTTGGGGCGCTGCCGCGGCCGGCATGTCCCACATGCTGTATCAACTGCGCTCGAAAGCCGAGTGCAACTGGCTGGCGGCCGACTTCCCGCACGACTGGGCGCGCACCCGGCACTTTGTGCAACTGTCGGCCTACCTGAGCCACCTGCTCACAGGCACCTTGCAAGACGCCGTGTCGTCGCAAGTAGGCTATGTTCCGTTCGATCACAAGCGACAGGACTGGGCACGCCCAGGCGACCTCAAGTGGCAGGCGTTGACCGTGCGTCCCGAGCAATTGCCTCCTCTGGTGCAGGCGGCGCGACCCCTTGGGCGGATCACCGCTGACGCCGCGGCCCACACGGGCATTCCGGCCGGTTTGACGCTCTATGCGGCTGGTGCCGACAAGGCCTGCGAAGTCCTGGCCTGTGGCGGCATCCGCCCCGATGTGGGCTGCATCAGCTACGGCACCACCGCCACCATCAACACAGGCAACACCCGCTACATCGAGCCCATGCCGTTTTTGCCGGCCTACCCGGCCGCAGTGCCACACGCCTACAACTCGGAAATCATCGTCCAGCGTGGGTACTGGATGGTGAACTGGTTCAAGCGGGAGTTTGCGGCACACGAGGTTCGCCAGGCCGAGGAACGTGGCATCGCCCCGGAACTGCTGTTCGACGAACTGCTGGATGCCTCGCCCCCCGGGGCCATGGGGTTGGTGCTGCAGCCCTTCTGGAATCCGGGCGTGAAGTTTCCTGGCCCGGAAGCCAAAGGGGCCGTCATTGGCTTTGGCGATGTGCACACCCGTGCCCACCTGTACCGATCGATCATCGAAGGTCTGGCCTACGCTTTGCGACATGGCAAAGATCAGCTCCAGAAGCGCAACGGCACGCCCATTCGCACCCTGCGTGTGGCCGGTGGTGGCTCACAGAGTGATCGCATCATGCAGATCACGGCCAACATCTTTGGTCTGCCCACCGAACGCATTCACACCTATGAGGCATCGGGTCTGGGCGCGGCCATCAATGCAGCGGTTGGCTGCGGTGTCCATTCAGACCATGCGACGGCCGTGGAAGCCATGTCACACCCCGGCCAGGTGTTCGAGCCCCATGCAAGCACCGCGCAGGTGTATGACCGGCTCTACAAGGAGGTTTACCTGCGCATGTACGACCGCCTCTCGCCCCTGTATCGATCGATCCGTCACATCACCCATTACCCCAAGCGCTGAACGAAGCCGATCGACTGGTCAATAGGTCATGACACGATGGCGGCCGCCTTGCCCTCTTGATAGGGTGAGGCATCGCCTTCAGCGGAGTCACCATGAGCCAGGCCCTTCAGATGTTCAACACCGTCGGCGCTGACCAGTTCAGCCGCATGGTGTGCGAGATCGCCCCCTACTTCAGCACCATCACCCCCACCCTGGTGGACCTGCGCCCACAGCGCGCCGAAGCACGCATTCCCTTCCGAAAAGAGATCACCAACCACCTGGGATGCGTGCACGCCATCGCCTTGTGCAACGCTGCGGAACTGGTGGGCGGCATCATGACCGACGTGTCACTGCCCGCTGGCACACGCTGGATTCCGTCCGGCATGACCGTGGCGTACCTGGCCAAAGCCAAGACCGATCTGACGGCGATCTCTGACGGCTCGGCGATCGACTGGTCAGTCCCCGGCGACAAGGTGGTCCCTGTCGAGATCTTCGACACCACGGGCAAGAAGGTGTTCACGGCGCAGATCACGATGAACGTCAAGTCGCTGGATTCATAAGCAAACGCGATTTCGTTCGTTCACGTTGTGCGACGGGCTCTCTAGAGTGCATCCATTGCATTCATCCCGTTCGACACAACCATGAAAACCATTCGCAACACCTTTGTGGCCGCTGCATTGATCTTGAGCGGTGCCTTCGTTTACGCCAAAGACATTTCACTGCTCAATGTCTCGTATGACCCCACCCGGGAGTTCTACGCTGACTACGGCAAACTGTTCTCAAAGTACTGGAAAGCCAAGACCGGTGACGACGTGGTGGTGAAAGCCTCGCACGGCGGTTCCGGCAAGCAAGCACGCTCGGTGCTCGACGGTCTGGACGCCGACGTCGTGACACTGGCGTTGGCCTACGACATTGATGCCATTGCCGACAAGGGCCTGTTGCGCCCTGACTGGCAGCGGCAACTCAAGGCCAACAGCACGCCCTATACGTCCACCATTGTGTTTCTGGTGCGCAAGGGCAACCCCAAGAACATCCGGACGTGGGACGACTTGATCAAGCCCGGCCACTCGGTCATCACCGCCAATCCCAAGACATCAGGCGGTGCACGCTGGGCCTACCTGGCCGCCTACGGTCATGCGCTGAAGCGGCATCAGGGTGACGACGCCAAAGCTCGCGCCTTCATCAAGCAGCTGTTCGAGCACGTACCGGTTCTTGACTCGGGCGCACGGGGTTCGACCGTTTCCTTTGCAGAGCGTGGCCTGGGTGACGTGCTGCTGGCCTGGGAGAACGAAATTGCGCTGATCAAGAAGGAATTTGGCGACACCCAATTTGACGTGGTGTACCCACCCCAATCCATCCTTGCGGAGCCACCCGTGGCCGTCGTGGACAAGGTGGTCGACAAGCGCGGCACCCGTGAAGTGGCCACAGCCTATCTGCAATACCTCTACACCCCGGAGGCTCAAGATCTGATCGCCCGATACTATTACCGCCCGATTGACCCGAAGGTGGCCGCCAAGTACGCCAAGCAGTTCCCCAAGATCAACCTGTTCACGATTGACGACACGTTTGGGGGCTGGGCTCAAGCTCAAAAGACGCACTTCTCGGATGGCGGCGTCTTCGATCAGATCTATCTGAAGCGGTGATGCCGTGCGCGCTCACCCGGGCGAAACGCCCAACGACGCGCGCAAAAATCCCATCATGCGGTGCACATGATCCGGTCCCAGGCCTTCTGTCAGGTCATGTCCGCCCGGCACGGCCAGACAGGTGGACGCTTCCGCGCCGCGGGCCTCTGCCAAACGCACAGCATCGGAAAATGGCACGGTCTCATCCTCGTGACCATGCACAAACAGAATGGGGCACGAGAGCGCCGCTGCGCTGCGCAGCGGCGCGATGTCATCAAAGCGAGCCCCAATCACTTCCTGGACATGCGCCAGGATCCAACGCCCCGGCCATCGCATTGGAATGCGCATCTGCGCCAGCCAGCGCTGCATCACCTCAGCCGGATGCGCGAAGGCACTCAAGCTGATGACCGCACGCACATCGGGTTGGCGCGTGGCAGACAGCAGCACCGCACCCGCGCCCACGGAATGACCGACCAAGGCCAGGCGCGTGGCATCGATTTCAGGCTGTTGACGTAGCCAACTCAGGCCTGAATCCACGTCTTGCGCAAAGCGTGGCAAGGACTGAAAGTCCACCGGGCTGCTCAGCCCATGTCCTCGCGCGTCCAGCACCAGCACCGCCAACCCGGCCTCGTGGAGCCACGCCGCAGCGGGCCACATCAGCCCAGCATGGGCGCCCCAGCCATGCATGAGCACCACCCCTGGAGCAGGCGCACGCTGCTGGGGTGGCGGCACGAACCAGCCAAACAATCGGCTGCCGCCCTCGCCGTCGATCCAGACCGGTCGCGTGGGCTGCGCTGCTTGTGCCAGTCCTTCCGGGATCAGCGGATGAGGCTGATGCGGGGCTTTCAGCCCCCACAGCAAGGCGCGATGCGCCAGCGTCTTGAATACATTCACGATACAGATGTCAGTATGTCAGGCCAGAACGGCCATCAACCCGGTGCGTCTGGGCAGCGCCGCATCGCGTCAGTGTGTTGATTTGACATAGGCGGCGACCAGCACGCCCAGCGTACACGACCACCCCGAAAACAATCCGCGCCAGAGCCAGAAGGTCGGTACAAAGCCCACGCCTCGGATGAATCCGGCACTCATGGCCCAGAACAGGGACGAGGCCAGGACGTGATCGGCACGCCCGGCCGCATTGGCCATCAGCGGGGGATACAAGGTCCCCCCGATCATGATCAGAACCGCCACCCACAGCGATGGCCAGTGAAGCCCTGGCTGCCGCGATGACGAGGGTGTGAGCGGGGCCTCCATGTCAGCGCTCGGCCTTGGACCGGGCCTCTTCGTTCTCGCCCCACATGGCGTTGAGGATGGCCAGCAGCACGGCGAAGCCCACCCCCAGAATCCAAGCGAAATACCACATGACTGTCTCCTTCAATATCAAGGTTGGCGCACGCGTCAATATGCGGCGTGGTCGTTCTCTCGGATGTAGGCTTCGGTTACCTTGCCGCGCATCACACGGTAAGCCCAGCCGGTGTAGAGGACGATGAGCGGCATGAAGATGACCGTCGCCCAGAACATGATGCCCAGTGTCAAATGGCTGGACACGCTGTCCCAGACCGTCAAACTGGCGTTGGGCATGCTGCTCGACGGCATCACGAAGGGGAACATGCTCGCGCCTGCAGTGCCAATCACACCCACCATCGACAGGGCCGAGCACACAAAGGCGGTCAAGGTGCGGCGCACCCGCAAAAACAGTGCCGCCAGCAGCGCCCCGGCCACACCCATGGCCGGCAAGCCCCACAGCAGGGGCTGTGCCGCATAGTTCGCCATCCAGGCCCCGGCCTCACGCACCACGGATTTGCCCATGGGGTCAGGCAAGGCAGCGGGGTCCACCAACGAGGTGATGCGGTAGCCATCGATGGCTTGAAGCCAGATGCCCGCCCCCACAAAGCCCAACACCATCACGACAGCGGCCCAACTTGCACCCGTGATGGCGCGCGACTGAACACGCCCCTCGGTCCGGTGCGCCAGATACGCGCCACCATGCATCGTGATCATGGCGCTGCTCACCACCCCTGCCAGCAAAGCAAAGGGATTGAGCAATTGCCAGAAGCTGCCGGTGTAGGTCGAGATCAGGTAGGCATCAAAGCCAAAGGGCACGCCTTGCAGCAGGTTGCCAAAAGCCACGCCGAAGATGACCGGCGGCACAAAGCCCCCCACAAACAGGCCCCAGTCCCACACGCTGCGCCAGGTGGCGTTGTGGATCTTGCTGCGGTAGTCGAAACCCACGGGGCGGAAGAACAGCGCCCACAGCACCGCCAGCATGGCCCAGTAAAAGCCACTGAAGGCCGTCGCGTAAACCAGCGGCCAAGCCGCAAAAATGGCCCCGCCACCGGTGATGAACCAGACCTGGTTGCCGTCCCAGTGCGGGCCGACCGTGTTGATGACGACACGGCGCTCGACATCGCTGCGCCCCACAAAAGGCAGCAAAGTGCCAACGCCCATGTCATGGCCATCCATGATGGCAAAGCCAATGAGCAGCACGCCCACCAACAGCCACCAGATGATCTTGAGGGTTGGGTAATCCAACATGATGTGACTCCGTATCTGATCAAGCGTGAGCAGTGTGGTGAATGACTTCGCGGTCGTAGCGACCCGTTCCCAGGCTGCCCGGCCCCATGCGCGCAAACTTGACCATCAGGTACATCTCGACGATCAGCAGCACGGTGTAGAAGCCAATGAACCCGGCCAACGAGCCGTACAAGCTCTGCACGCTCAAGGTAGACACGCTGAGGTGCGTGGGCAGCACGCCATAAATCGTCCAGGGCTGGCGTCCGTACTCGGCCACAAACCAGCCCACTTCACAGGCGATCCAGGGCGCAGGCAGCATCCATAGCGCCGTGCGCAACAGCCAGGGTCGCTTCGTGAACGTGCCTTTCACCGAGGTCCAGAACGTCAAGGCAAACAAGGCCAGCATGGCAAAGCCCAGGCCCACCATCACGCGGAATGACCAGAACATGGGCGTGACACGGGGCACGGTGCTGTCCACCGCCCGGTCAATCATCTCGGTGGTGACCTGGTTCATGTCGGTCGTGTACTTTTTCAGCAGCAAACCAAAGCCCAGGTCGGCCTTGTATTGCTCGAACACCTGCTTGGCGCCTGTGTCCTGGCGGTCTTTGCGGAGGGCATCCAGCGCCTTCACGGCTTCGATGCCACGGACCACACGGTCGCGGTTCTTCGCCTTGATGTCGTGGATGCCTGGGATTTCCTTGTCGAGCGAGCGGGTGCCGATCACGCCCATGACATAGGGAATCTCGACCTCCCAATCATTTTTTTGTTGCGCTTCGTTGATGCCCGCAATCAACTTGAGGCCTGCCGGCGCCGGCTCGGTTTCCCACATGGCTTCGAGGGCAGCCATCTTGGTTTGCTGCGCCTCGCCCACCGTGTAGCCCGACTCGTCACCCAGCACGATCACACTCAGCACCGATGCCAGGCCAAAAGCCGAAGCCACGCGGAACGAACGCTTGGCAAACTCCACATCTCGCCCCTTGAGCAGGTACCACGACGAGATCGACAGCACGAACATCGCGCCGGTCACATAGCCGGCCGAAACGGTGTGCACGAACTTGGCCTGGGCATCGGGGTTGAACACCACCGCCCAGAAATCCACCATCTCCATGCGCATGGTCTGGTAGCTGAACTCGGCACCCACGGGGTTCTGCATCCAGCCATTGGCGATCAGGATCCACAGGGCCGACAGGTTGGTCCCAATGGCCATCAGCGTGGTCACCAGCAAATGCTGCGTCTTGCTCAAGCGGTCCCACCCAAAGAAGAACAGCCCGATGAAGGTGGACTCCAGGAAGAACGCCATCAGACCCTCGATGGCCAGCGGCGCGCCAAAGATGTCCCCGACGTAGTGGGAGTAGTAGGCCCAGTTGGTGCCGAACTGAAACTCCAGCGTGATGCCGGTGGTCACGCCCAGGGCGAAATTGATGCCGAAGAGCTTGCCCCAAAACCGGGTCATGTCTTTCCAGACGACCTTGCCGGTCATCACGTACACACTTTCCATGATGACCAGCAACCAGACCATGCCGAGGGTCAACGGCACGAACAGGAAGTGGTACATCGCTGTCGCGGCAAACTGCAGCCGAGACAGGTCAACCAATTGTTCGGATATCACTTGGAGGCTCCTTGAGAAGAGGTGACACCGCCCAGGCGTTGGTCGATGCGGGTGGCGTCCACCGTGACGCGGGTGTCACGGACGAACAGCCACCACAACGCCGTCAGCACGATGAGCTTGATCACCACGGCGACGACCAGATGACGTAAAAGACGACGATCAGCGGATGTCATACCCCACCCCGTATACACAATCCATGCCAAGCCCGGCCTCCCCACAAACATGAGGCAAATCAAGGACTTGGCCTTCTAGTGCAAAAAAGCAGCCGCCAACATGACTGCCAAAGTGACACAATTGACCGCCAGCCCGGCAGCCATATGGCGGTTACCTGGAGAAAAAACCATGTCTGACGACTTGCCCGCCCTCATGTCCTATCTGGATGGCTTGCCAGAGCCCCACATCCTGTTCGACATGGACTACCGCATCGTGTCAGCGAACACCGCGTATCTGCGTGAGTACGCGCAAGGACGTGATGTGCGAGGACGGACTTGCTTTGAGGTGTCGCATTGCTTTTCAGAGCCATGCGACCACGCCGGCGAGAGCTGCCCACGTGCGCGGGCCATGGTCTCCGGTCAGCGGGAAAGGGTGCTGCACCTGCATCACACGCCCACCGGCGAGGCTTACGTCAACATCGAACTGGTGCCACTGAAGGATCACCACGGGCAGATCCGTTACTTCATCGAAAAGATGGAGTCGATGACCACCCATGATGGGGCGCCGGTCGAACAAGGGATGGTGGGACGCGCGCCCTCGTTTCGCGCGACCTTGGAGATGGCGCTCCGGGTGGCCCCGTCGACAGCCAGCGTGCTGCTCCTGGGCGAATCGGGGACCGGCAAAGAGTTGATGGCCAAGGCCATTCACGAAGCCAGCCCACGGGCCGGCGCACCTTTTGTCGTCGTGGAGTGCGCCAGCCTCAGCGAGACGCTGTTTGAGAGCGAGCTGTTCGGCCATGAAAAAGGGGCCTTCACTGGGGCATCGTCGAAGCGTGTGGGCCTGGCCGAATCGGCCAACGGCGGCACACTGTTTCTTGACGAGGTGGGCGACATCCCGCTGAGCATGCAAGTCAAGCTACTGCGCCTCTTGGAGACGGGGACTTTTCGGCGGGTCGGCAGCAGCGATTTGCGCCACACCGATGTGCGCGTGATCGCTGCCACACACCGTCCTCTGAGAGAGATGATCGCGCAACAGCAGTTCAGAGAGGATCTCTACCACCGCATCAGCACCTTCCCCATCCGTCTGCCCCCACTGAGAGAGCGTCGGGAGGACATCCCCTTGCTGGCCGACGCTCTGTTGTCACGCGTGGCACCCGCTCGCAGACTGAGCATTTCAGCGGCAGGTCAGCATCGACTGATGAGCCACCCCTTTAGCGGCAACATCCGAGAGTTGCGCAATGTCATGGAGCGCGCTGCGCTTTTTTGTGACCATGACCTGATCGAGGTGTCGCACATCGAGCAAGCGCTGGCGGCCGATGCGTGGGATGGCAGCCCCCCTTCCCACGCAAGGCCGGAGACCGATCCCCCCCTTGGCACCGCTGTCGCACCGGCGCTGTTGCCTTGGCGCAAGGATCAGGCCGATGCGGCCTTGCTGGCTGCGGTGCAAGGCCACCGAGGCAGCCGCGCCGAGTTGGCGGCCAGTCTGGGCATGAGCGAGCGCTCGCTCTATCGCAAGCTCAAGGCCCTGCAGTCCAAAGCCAAGTGACTTGCTTAGACATGATGCATCCGATAGACCACATGAGCACCGCGCCGAGCCTTGAAGGATTGGAACACGCGGTTCATCATGTGCGCTGTATCAATGCATTTCGGGAGCGCTTTGTGAAATTGATGGTGCGTATTTCAGTGCTTGCAGCCTCTGCCGCGTTGTTGACGGGGTGCGTGACACCGCAAAAGAAAGAGGATGGCAAGGGCGTGCCGGTTCAGGCAGGCCTGCGTGATGCAGGCACCCCATCTGCAGGTCAGCCCGTTGCACAGCAAGCCGACGCATCCAAATCATCCTTGCCCTTGCAGGCCACCTGCTCTGCCGCGAAATGGCAGGGACAGGAATGGGGCGGACGAATCGCTTATGCGGGAGGTGATTGCGACAATTTCGGCAAGCCGACAGGCATGGCAACCGTGCGCGTCAACCCGCCTGTGCTTGGGGAAACAGGTTCTGGCGAAAGCTACTTGGTGGAAGGACTCTTTGTCGCTGGCAAGGCCGTACCGGGTACGCAGTACACCGTGCGTGCGCAAAAAACACTGGATATCAAAGCCAGTGGCAATGGCATTGGCGTGTCTGCCAGCATGACCTGCACCAACCTCTGGCATCAGCCCGATCAGCCTCTCACAGGCAAGGACGATGCGGAGTGTCAGTTCTCATTCGCCCACTCGAAGAAGGTCTATCTTTCCGCCAAAATTTCCTCAACCAACACCACCACCCTGGTTCAACGCACGGCGGGCAAATTGACTGGTCCAGTGGTCGTCACATCACCGAGGGGAGGTCACCTGTGGGCGGCGAAGTTCGCCAATGCCAAGGGGAGCGTACGGATCGACGCCCCCTTCCCTGGCAGCCTGTTGGACGAATTGAACCAACGCGTGTCTCGCAGCATCAGGCGGCTCGAACCAACCATCGCACAGAGCAAGTTGGCAAGTGTTTCGACACTCACCCTGCAAGGCGTGGGGGGTTCGCTGGATGCCAGACACGGGCTGACCGGGGCTTGGGTCGGTGACATTGAGTTCGTGATGGGTGGCGAAACGCTGACCGCGAAAGGCGTGTCTCTGAGTGACGCACTCTCCTTCTGTGGAGATAACCCGTCCGTCACCTTGATTGACCGTTCCGGACGGTCGCTGGTGTTGCACTTGACCGTCCAAAAATGGGCGGGTGGCGTGGAATGCTATCCATCTGGCTTCACCCTGCAGAATGGCGCACGCCTGACGGCATCGGCATCGGAATACACAGAGGGCTCGTGGCCTCGGGGTGTGCGCAGTGCCTTCTATCTGGCTGCAGCATCGACCTCCAGCCCGTCCGACTTCCGTTTCGGCCCCCTGCAACTGATGCCGATTTGGGGGACGGTCACCTGGCCAGATGGGCGCGTGTTCGATGGGCGATTCGAAAACGGCAAGCCCATCGGGCAATGACATCATGGCACTGCGGATTGCGATGTTGGCCGCGGTTGGTCTGGTGGCCCTGACTGCCGGCGCACAAGAGGCCCGGCCCACCAACCATGCAGGGATTGATAGCTATTGCGTGCGCGTGCATGGCAGCGACTCGGTGGCCATGCACAACTGCCGCCAGGAGGAAAAAAAGAACCTCGAAAAGCGCATCGTCGATTGCGCGCAGTCAGCCAACAAGCTGCAACTGCGCGCCGACGAGCACAAAAGCTTCATCGCGCGCTGTATGGGCGCATCGTCCGATCAGGCACTGGTGGCCGACAACATTGAGGCCCAAGTCGAACGGGGCAGCCTGAGTTATGCCTTGGCGACCTCGCTGCTGAGCCAGGGCAAGCTGAGCCCCGCCCAAATCACCAAGCTGGCAGAGAAAAAGATTCTGCCGGGCATGCCGTGCGCCGCAGACACCCGGCAGTTTGGCGGTTGGCGCGCGCTCGACACGCTGGATCAGCAAGACGGTGTGCAAGTCATCCACCCCGAGCGGGTCTCGCACATGTTCTGGACAGGCGACTGCCGCCAGGGGCGCGCGGAGGGCCGCGGCACGCTGACGGTAGACGGCGAGTTCAGGCCGTCAGGATGGGTCACCAAGGCCGCCTCGGGGGTGGTGGCGTTCCGAGGCAATATGCGCGACGGTCGCTTCGACGGGGCCATCACCCTGGACGCGTTGCCACCGACTCACCCGTTCCGCGACTTCATCAACGATTACAAAACCAACCACTTTGCCGAGGGGCGCAACCAAGGTCTGGTGCGCGACTCCACCATGCTGGCAGTGCAATGCCATCAGCAGACATCGCGTTACACCGACAACCGTGATGGCACCTTCACCGACAACAGCGACCGTACCTGGCTGAGGTGCCCGCTCGGATCCACGCTGCGTGACGACACCTGCGTTGGTGAGCCCAACCGCTATGACTGGGGGGGCATGCTGCGCGCCGTGCGTGAATTCCGCTTTGCGGGACAAAGTGACTGGCGCTTGCCAACGCGCAACGAATTTCGAAGCCTGAGCTTTGGCCAGCGCTGCAGCCATCAGGGCCACCGGCTGCTGTTTGGGCAGAGCCACGACGACGTATTGCTGGCGGATCAATTCGACGGCATGACCACCCTGCGCACCCAAAGACTGGATGGCGAAGATGGCTGGCGAGAGTACGAGCCGGACAAAAGCCTGGGTGTGATCCTGGTACGTGGCGGCGTGGTTCCCCCGGAAGCGGCCGCCGTGCCGCAATCGGAAGCACGGTGGCGACAAGGCGTCGTCATTCGTCAACGACAACTGGCGGAAGGCCGTCGCGAGCGTGAAGAACAGGCAGCACGCGCATCCGTGCGTGAGGCACGTCGCCAGGCCAACAACTGTGCGGCCTTGCGCTCAGCCTGTGAGGCGCAATGTGAGGGCCTGTCGAATCAAGACGGCACAGGCTTCTTTGGCGGTCGGAGCTCTTCTGGCTCGTCCCGAGCACGGTGCATAGATCGATGCGGGTTCGCAGACTCGCAATGTGGTGACTGAAACGGAACCGGGGCCTGCCCCCGCTGGTTCAAGATGCCGACCTTTCATCATGGATAAATGCTTGCTGCAACAACAGGTGCTGGAACGCCTCGCCGAAGACCTGCTGCAAGTTGAACAGGCCGCGCGCGTGGCCCATGAAACGGCGACGCACGAAGAGAACATCGCCGAAAACAAATACGACACCTTGGGCCTTGAGGCCGCATACCTGGCCACCGGCCAGGCTCGGCGCGCAGAAGCCATCCGCCAGGCCATGGCCCATTGGCGCCAGTTCCGCCCCAGTCCCTATGACGCCCACAAAGGCATCCAGCTCGGCGCGCTGGTCTGCCTGGTCGATGCCAATGACCAGCAGCAATCGCTCTTTCTCGGACCGGATGGCGGCAGCATGAAGTTGGTCAGCGGCGACCAGTTCGTTCAGGTCATCAGCAGCGCATCGCCCTTGGGTCGGGCCTTATTGGGCAAATGCGAGGGCGATGAAGTGTCCATCCAGATCGCGCAAGTCCGACAGCAATTTGAGGTGCTGCAGGTTCAGTAAGCGGCAAGCCAGTGCTGCCAACTGGACATTTGGCTTTTCGATGTCAGCGATAGGCTGAAACCGAACCCATCCATATCACTTGGATACTGGTAGCGATGAACGGACTCGCCTGACAACTTACTGCGGCTTGACTGTTGAGCCACGTTCATGCTTGTCTGGCGTCAGGCAAACCATTCGGAGTCGATGCTCCCGAGCATCTCTTCAGGCGTCAGCTGCCGCGTCATGCGCCCGCGCAGCACCTGCCGGTGTTTGAACGACCGCGCGCCGCGCGCCATCACCTTGGCCTTGAACGCCGCGATCTGGTCGGCGGCCAGGTTGCTGTTGAAGGTGTTGAACAGCACCACGTGCTGGCCGTCGAAGCGGTTGTGTTCGACAAAGGCCCAGATCGGTGAGCCCAGCCAGACCGTGTCGAAGGGCTTGAGGTTCAACCGGCGTGGTGTGATGTCTGGCAGGGCCTCCGGATCGGTTCGGCGCGCATTGGCTGCAAACGCCGAGCGGGCCAGCCCGCCCAGGCCCAGCTCGTACTCAGGCACTTGCAGCGGGTAGAGCGCCGAGCCCATCCGCTTGGCAACGTGGCGCGCCGCCAGCCCGGTGTTGCCCGAACGCGAGAAGTACACCACCGCGCCCCGGCTGTGCGCCGGGGCGTCATGGGGCACCATGCCCGCCACCGCCCGGGCCTGCCGCTTTTCGATCAAAGTCACGCCGATGAAAAACGCGAGCCCCGAGAGCATGGCCACGGCCAGCAGCATCAACAGCCACTGCGCGATCTGCCCATTGGCCCCGAGGATGAGCGCGTGCTTCACAGCTTGTCCTTGAAGAAGGGCACCACCTTCGACAGGGCGAAGCCCACCGGTTCGGGCTGGTCATACAGGTCGTAGTGCGACCAGCCTTCGGCCACAACGAGGTGCTTGTCCTTCGAAGCAGCGCGGCCATGAATTTCCATGCCATCGCGATAGGCGCCAAAACCACCCGGCTTGTCGCCGATCACCACCATCATCGGCTGCGTCAACAGCGTCTCGGCAAAGGCGAAGGCATCCCAGGCGAGGTTGGTGGCCGCGTGCGAGAACAGCATGCGGGTGCCTGCGTTCGCATTCGGTTGGCGGCGGCGGTAGTAGTCGGTGGCCTCCAGCACATCGATGTCGCTGATGCCGGCGGCCTGGCCCGCTGCGACGCTCTCGGGCAGGAAGATGTCGACGCGCGGCTCGGCGCCAGCGTTCTCGGCCGTGCGTTGTGCCGCCATCGCTTCAAGCGTGCCCACCGGGTTGAAGCCGCTGAAGCCTTCGCGGAACAGCCGGCCGAAGTTGACGCCGGTGATGCTGGCCAGGGCCTTGATCCGCTTGTCGATGATGGCGGTCTTGATCGAGTAGCCGCCGCCCCCGCAGATGCCCAGGATGCCGATCCGCTCAGGGTCCACATAGGGCAAGCGCTGCAGGTGGTCGATCACGTCGCGGTAGTCGCGAACACGCTGTTCGGCGTCCTCCAGCCAGCGGGGCGAGCCGCCACTGCCGCCTTGGAAGCTGGCGTCGGGCACGATGACGACGAAGCCGGCTTCGGCCAAGGCCGCGCCATACACGTTGCCCGCCGTTTGCTCCTTGCTGCTGCCAATCGGGTGGTTGGACACGATGGCCGGGTAGCGGCGAGTCGCATCGAAGCCCGGCGGGACGTGGATGTGGGCGGCGATGTCCCAGGTCATGCCCGGGTTGCGGATGGTGACGGCTTCCATGGTGAATCTCCTGATGAGGTGGGCGGCGGCTCAGCCAGCCAGCTTGGCGCGGAAGAACGGCGCAAGCTTCGACACGGCCTCGTTCACGTACTGCGGCACGTCGTACAGCGACATGTGGTTGGCGCCTTCGACGATGTGCAGGGTCTTGTCGGTACTGGCCGCGCGGGCCAGCAGGTCTTCGCTCATCCACTTGCTGCCCGCCACGCTGCCGGCCACAGCCAGGATGGGCTGCGTCAGGAAGGCTTCGGCCAGGTGGTAGGCGTCGTACGTGATGATCTGGTTGAGGTTGCGGGCCAGGGCAAAGCCCGGTGCGCGGGGGTGCTCGGCGCGGGGCGTGTGGTAGTACTCCCAGGCCTCGGCCAGCTCGACGTTGGGCGCGTCTTCCTTCTTCAGCGGTGCCAGCGGGATGGTGGCGAAGCCTTGCTCACGGGCATCGGCGGTGCGGGCGCTCGAGCCGAAGTCCAGGTAGCCCACGGCGTCGGCGTCCTTGACGTTGTTCTCCCAGCCATTGCGGAACATCTGGCCAATGTTCACCGCGCTCACCATGCCCAGCGCCTTGATGCGGCGGTCGTTGATGGCGGCGTTGGCGCTGTAGCCGGCACCGGCGCAGATGCCCATGGCGCCGATCTTGTTCGCGTCCACGTAGGGCAGTGTGGTCAGGTAGTCGATGACGGCGCTGACGTCTTCGACTGCCACGTGGGGGTTCTCCAACTGGCGGGGCTCGCCGGTGCTGGCGCCTTGGTAAGAGCGGTCGAAGGCGATGGCCACCAGGCCGTGTTCGGCCAGCTTGCTGGCGTACAGGCCGGCGGCCTGCTCCTTGACGCCGCCGCCCGGGTGCGACACGACCACGGCGGGGTAGGTGCGGGCAGCGTCGAAATCAGCCGGGAAGTACAGGGTGGCGGCCATCGTGATGCCTTGGCCGTTGAGGTTCTTGAAGGTGACGTTGGTCGACATGGGGTGCGCTCCGGTGGGGGGTGAATCCGCCGCTGAATGTGTGCGGCATGGGTGCATCGTAGGAATTCGATTGGCATAGATAAATAGCCTTTCTCGGACATGACTGCTTAGTTAAACTAACCAAATGCCCATCGAACCCTCTTTGCTCGCCTCGCTGACCTGGTTCGCGCACATCGCCCGTCACCGCAGCTTCACCAAGGCCGCCGACGAGATGAACGTGACGCGCGCGGCGCTGTCTCAGCACCTCAAGGGGCTGGAAGAGCGCTTGGACGTGCGCCTGCTCCACCGCACGACCCGGGACATGTCGCTGACGGACGAAGGCCAGCGCCTGCTGGACGTGCTGCAGCCCGCGCTGTCGGCCATCGAGCGCGCCGTCAACGAGCTGGCTGAGCAGCACGACGAGCCTTCAGGGCTGATTCGCCTGAACTCGTCGCGCATCGCCGCGCGGCTGCTGATCGAGCCGCACCTGGGCGAGTTCCTGTCGCGCCACCCCAAGGTGCGGCTGGAGCTGGTGATGAACGACGGCTTGTCGAACATCGTGGCCGACGGCATGGACGCAGGCCTGCGCCTGGGCGAAAGCCTGGACGAACACGTGGTGGCGGTGCCAGTCACGCCGCCGATCGAGATGGCCGTGGTGGGCTCGCCCGACTACTTCGCCCGGCACGGGCTGCCCCAAACGCCGGTCGACCTGATGCGGCACAACTGTCTGGCCTACCGTTTCTCGTCCAGCGGCACGATCGACCGCTGGTCGTTCACCTCGCCCGACGCCGAGGCCCGTACCGTGGTGGTCGAGCCCAAAGGCAGCGCCGTGTTCAACGACGACGAGAACATGCTCAACGCAGCGCTGCAAGGCGTGGGGCTGATCAAGTACCTGGACATCTGCGTGCGTCAGCACCTGGCCGAGGGCCGCTTGGTGCGGGTGCTGGCGCCCTGGTGCTGGCCCTTCCCTGGCTTTTATCTCTACGTTTCGTCGCGGGCACAACGGCCCGCCAAGATCCGTGCACTGATGGACTTCTTGATCGAACGAAAACAGCTACTTGAAGACGAATCCAAGCGAGCCAGATTGGCTAACACCTGAACCCCGGTCATAAATCCTCGGGCCTGACACTTACGGGTTCGGTGAACTCGCGATTCGATCACTGCGCGAGGCCCGAGTCAATCAGTGTTGCCTGACCGCTCTTGCTTAATGCAGAGGAACAAAGTTGGCGTTCGATTGGCCACAACCTCTGCAGAACTGTCACTCGAATATCAAAGACAGCTTCCGGCTGATTGATCAGGCACTTTGGATCACTGAACTGACATCCGTGTGTTCAAGCTGGTGTCAGGAATGCCCCCAGTTCGGACAACACCACGTCTGCTCGTTCACGATGCGGTACATGGCCACAGCCGCGCAAGATACGCAGCGTGACTGCCCCACCCACCCCGCGCGCGATGCGCTGAGGGTGTTGCAAGGAGCCGTACTCGTCTTGATCGCCGTGCAGGCACAAGACTGGGCAAGTGACCATCGGCAACTGGGCGTCCAGGCTCCAGGGACGGAAGGCCTCGGACAGCCAGGTGTCGATCCAGGCCTGCAACACCCATTCGGCTTTGCTGCCGTGGTACTTCTGGAGCCGCTCCATCTGCCCAGCTTGCGCAAACTGGTCGCGGGCAGCACGGATGCCGTCGATCGTGACCGACTCCACAAACGCTTGCGCAGACTCGGTGACCACACCCACGCACGCATCGGGAAAGGCTGCGGCTGCATACACGGCCATTCCACCGCCAACGCTGTGACCGAAGACGACGAACTGTGTCAGGCCAAAGTGTCGCACCACGGCCGCTAAATCCACCAGGGGCTCGTCCTGCACAAAGGTGACGGGCAGGATGCCGGGGTGGGCATCAGAGCGCCCAAAGCCCAGACGGTCGTACGCGATGACCTGGCGTCCCGTCGCCTGTGCCAGCCGCTCAGGAAAGTCTCGCCAAAGGGCCACACAGCCCAAGGAGTCGTGCAACAGGATCAAGGGCACACCTTGCGGCTGGGGCGGGGTCCAGGACTGCGCATAGAGCCGGCCGCGCGCCGTGGCGACCCAGTGCGCGTGGGAAGACAGTGCCGTTGACATCATCGTGTGACCTCAGTCAGACAGCTTGTAGGCCGTGGATGTGAACAAGGCGATCCGGTGGTCGCTGCCATCGGTAACCCACACCTCATAGTGAGCAAACTTCTTGCTGCCACCCACCCGCGTGGCCGTGGCCGTTAGCGCTACACCGCGTGCCCCAGCCATGTAGCGGATTTCGGCCTGCATGCCGATGAACACGCCGTCACCTGCATTGCAGGCGGCTGCGAAGGCCATGTCGGCCAGCGAGAAGATCAGCCCACCGTGAATCCCGCCGAGTGCATTGCGTTGCTCGGCCCCCACCATGATCCGGCAAATGGCCTGATCAAAGCTGTGGCACATCACTTCCACACCCAGCGACTGCGCAAAGCGATCGACGCCCACCTCACTCGATTCCGACATACTCAACCTCTATGAAAGACGATCATGGTCTGATCGACTGGATGGCATCGTATGCTCTGACCCTCTGCATGAGGGAGCGCCAAACGGGCGCATTGATAGTCTGATCGGGCCACAAAAAATATGAAGAAGATTGCGATCTTGGCGTACGAAGGTTGCTGGGCCATGGGTGTGTACACCGTGACTGACTTCTTTCGCATCGTCGATCTGCTGGACCGGCATCTGGGGCACGCCGGGACTGGTCATCGTGTGGAAATCCTCACCGTCGACGGGCGTGATATCCACGCGGCCAGCGGCCATGGCATTGCTGCAGACCACGCCCTGTCGCGCGCCAAAGGACATGATCTGGTGGTTATTCCAGCAGTAGAAGGCATCCGCCTGAGCCAGGGCTTTCAGCCCGATCCTCGCCTGACCCGTTGGCTGACGCGGCGCATGCAAGACGGCGCACGCGTGCTGACCATGACCACCGGCGCCTGCTTTGTCGCGGCGACCGGTTTACGCGAGGGCACCTTGCTGGCCACGCATTGGGCTTTTGTTCGTCCCCTGCAGAAGCAGTACCCGACGCACCGCTTCCTGGCGCACCCCTCCTGCTTGCAGGGCGATGGCATCTGGAGCACCGGTTCACTCATGGGCAGCTTAGATGCGCTGCTGGAAATTCTCGCGCAGGAGCGAGGAGATCCGTTTGCCCAATTGGTTGCCACGCACCTCCTGGTGTCCGCGCCGGAGAAGCTCAACCCCATGCTGCCGGG
Source organism: Aquabacterium sp. (assembly GCF_048860245.1). Taxonomy (GTDB): domain Bacteria; phylum Pseudomonadota; class Gammaproteobacteria; order Burkholderiales; family Burkholderiaceae_C; genus Aquabacterium. The sequence continues at coordinate 48,544 of NZ_JBLIZW010000120.1, forward strand.
GCACCGCAACCATGCGGATGCGACCATCTTGAAAGTGCAAGAGTGGATGGAGGCCCAATTCGCGCGCCACATCACGATCGCGCAGATGGGACAGGAGATCGGCATGGCCGAGCGCACGCTCAAGCGGCGCTTTCAACAGGCCACGGGGCTGCCACCCACCACCTATTTGCAGAAGGTGCGTGTCGACAAAGCAAAGAAGCTGCTGTTGGCGACAGACTGGTCAATCAAGGCCATTGCCTACGAGGTCGGCTACGAGAACGTCAGTTTTTTCGTGCGCGTGTTCAAGGTGCACATCGGCCAAACGCCAAATCAATGGCGACAGTCTGCTACCCGAAAAGTGGCCTCTGAGATCGTGAGGCCCATATAGCCAGGAAGCTGACCTGTTCGACTTAGGTCTCAGGTTGACTCGACGGTGAACAGCAACTTTCGCAGCAGAACTGCCACTCGAATATTAAAGACAGCTTCAGGCCGGAAGCAGCCGGTTACCACTCGTCGACCTCGTCTCTTACGAACGCTGGATCGGATGCCCATCAGCAGTCATTCATCAGAGGCGGAGATCGACCCTAAACAAACACACACATGCCCAAACGTGATGCCCATCAGCTAGGGGCGGCTGCTCAAGCAGCCACGACGAACATCACCAGCATTCGCATGACATTGAATGCAGAAGCCAGCCTGCACGTCTTTGGCTGAAGTGACTAACTAGCCGCCCAGACTTGTCACCGCAAAGCTGCCCTCCAGGGTCTCGCCTCAGCCGGAGCTTTTGGGCGCGGAGCAACCGCCTGCTGATGGCCGGGAGCGGTTCTCGGCCGCACTGGCTGGACGCACAATGCCGGTTAGACGTCTAGAACCTGCTTCGTGCAGGGAGCCTCTGTACGCCGCACGACCCCTCGTTTTAGCCTCGATAATGCGACATTGCCAAGTCTCGGCGGCCTTCAGGAGCCTTACATGTCAAAGCCGTACAAGCGTGCCGACCCGCTAGCGCAGAAGCCCGATCACAGCGACGCAGGTCGTTCGGAAAAGGACTCTGCTCGCCTTGGGCGCGACACACGCGGGTGGGTCGCCGCCAACAAGCGCCCAGGTAAGGCGTTTGAAGCCCGACGCAACCTTCCATCCGGCCCGCTGGGTGGCTCAGGCCGCAAAACGAATATCTCGCGATCCTCCTAGGCTGCCGCGAGACCGCCATCGGCCAGTCAGCGTGCCGTCATCCGATGATGTGATGTTGGCTTGAGGTGGGTCATGGCCGTTGGTGCCAGGGATCTCGTGTGGCCGCTTTCGCTGCCAAGCCACCACCCCGCTTTTGCATCCCGCTGCGTCACCACGCCCGACAATGCTACGCTCCGCGCATCCGTTTCAGATCCGCGCAGAGCCCCGCTGCGGACCGAAACCTCGCCGCATCATTTCGACCTCGCCAACATGTTCCACCGCCTCACCATCCCTGTCACACCGTTTGAACAAAATTGCTCGCTCATCTGGTGTGATGAGACGAACGAGGCCGCTTTGGTGGACCCCGGTGGCGACATTGGTCGACTGCTGGAAGCCGTGGAAGAGCGCGGTCTGACACTGAAGGCCTTGTGGCTGACCCACGCCCACATTGACCATGCGGGCGGCACCGGCACGCTGGCGCGTGAACTGGACCTGCCCATCATTGGCCCCCACACGGGCGACCAATACTGGATTGATGGCCTGCCGCAGCAAAGCAAGATGTTCGGCTTTCCGCCGGCCGAGGCCTTCACACCCACGCGCTGGCTGCAACAGGGTGACACGGTGCAAATTGGCCATTGCACGCTGCAGGTGCTGCATTGCCCGGGGCACACACCCGGTCACGTGGTGTTCTTTGAGCCCAGCACGCGCCATGCTTTCGTGGGCGATGTGCTGTTTGCGGGCAGCATTGGTCGCACGGACTTCCCCGGCGGCAACCATGCCGATCTGATCAACGCCATCAAGACACGCCTGTTTGCGCTGGGTGATGACGTGACCTTCACCCCCGGCCACGGCCCTGAAAGCACCCTGGGCGAAGAGCGTCAGTACAACCCGTTCTTGCGCTGACGGGGCAGCCGCTCAGCGCTTGCCTTGAGGCGCAAAGCGGTGCGCCAGGCCGTGATAGAGCACATCCATCATGGCCTCCAGGTGGTGATCCATCGGTAGACTGGGGAACCATTCGTCATCGGCCCCCATCACCAAGTGGCGTGAGGTCATGCCATGCAAGCCTTCCCAGAACAGTTGGGTCATCAGGTCGATGTCGTCCGGGTGCGCCGACACCAGCCCGTGCTGCGCCAGATCCTGAAACAGCACGCGTGCAAAGGCATACGGGTCTTGCGCCGGGTCGCCATGCTGCACGCGGGCCTGATTGGTGGGCGCATGCGGGCGCCGCTGCATGAACACAAAGGCGTATTCGTCCGGGTGTGCCAGACCAAATTTCACATAAGCCCGGCCCACGGCCCGCAAGCGCGCCACGGGGTCAGCCTCGGCGCGTGCGGCAGCATCCAGCACCCGCGTGAGCTCCAGCAGGTCTTCGTCCATGGCCTGCGTGATGAGCATGGCCTTGTCTTCAAACAAGGAATAGACCACGGTCGTTGAATAGCCGGCCATCTCTGCCACTTTGCGCAGAGAGATCTCGCCGATGCCGCCTTTGCGGATCAGCTTGCGCACGATCTTGATGATGGCTTTGCGGCGCTGCTCAGCCTCACGCTGCTTGCGCACGTCTCTGGCAGTCAATGTCACGACCCAGTCTCCTCAGCACGCTCAGTGTCACGGACTGAGCGCTTTATGGCGCGAGGGTTTATCTGAATAAACCGTCGGCAGTCAGAAGAATATTCTGATAACAGTGTATTTTTTTCTGACAGTGTTTTGCAATGAAACGTTTTGGTGTCTTTCGGGCAATCTTGCTCATGGGGGTGTTGGCGACCAGCCTGTTGAGCGGCTGCCAGGACAAGCCCGTTGAGCCCAGCGCGCAAGATTTGCAGCGCGCCGAGCAAGCCCGTCCGGGCGATGCGCGACTGGCTGCCATCTACGACCGTTCTTGTGTCACCTGCCACGGCACACGCAGCGCAGCACCTTTGGCAGGCTTTGAGCCCGCATGGCGCCCCCGGTTGAAGCAGGGCATGGATGTCTTGCTGCAACACGCCCGAGATGGCTTCAACGGCATGCCCGCCAAGGGCTTGTGCACAGATTGCACAGACGACGATCTGCGCGCCCTCATCGCCTTCATGAGCTCATCCCATGACCACTGATTCGCTGCACCCCACCCGTCGCCAGGTCTTGCAAGGCAGCTCGGCGCTGGCCGTGGCCCATGCCTTGGGACTGATTGGCCTGCCCGATGCCGCACAGGCGCAAAGCGCCCCCACTGCTACCGCCCGCCCCACCTGGCACAACTGGTCGGGCTTGCAACAAGCCACGCCGGCCGCGATTGCCACCCCGGCCAACGAGGCCGAACTGATTGACCTGATGCGCAAGGCGCGGGGTGAAGTCCGGGCCGTGGGCTCTGGTCATTCGTTCACGGCCCTGGTACCCACCACGGGCACCATCATTTCGCTGGATCGCCTGTCGGGTGTCATCTCGGTGGACAAAGCAGCCATGACGGCCACCATCCATGGCGGCACCCGCCTGGGTGTGCTGTCACGCGAGCTGGACCGCTTTGGCCTGGGCCTGCGCAACCTGCCCGACATCGACGTGCAGTCCATTTCGGGCGCCATCTCTACCGCCACACATGGCACGGGCATGACCTTGCCCCCCATCCATGCCGATGTGGTCGGCCTGCGCATCGTGAAGCCCGGCGGTGAGGTGGTCGAGATCAACGACAAATCACCCGGCGAATTGCTGGCAGCAGCACGCGTGTCAGTGGGCAGCCTGGGCGTCATCTCGCAGGTGACCATGCGTGTGCTGCCGGCTTACAACCTGGCCAAGCGCGTGTGGGTGCAGCCCATTGAACAGCTGTTGAGCGTGGCGCCCGATCTGGCGCGCCAGCACCGCAACTTCGAGATGTACTACCTGCCCTTTACCGGCTACGGCGTGGGGATCACACACGATCTGTACACCGGGCAGGACTTTCACATCCCCCCTGCCCTCGACGATTCCACCTTGGCTGACCTGCGCAAGCTGCGTGACTGGCTCGGACGGGTGCCTAGCGTGCGGCAGTGGGTGGCGCAGAAATTGATCGACCCGAACACGGTGGAAGAAGCCCGCCACCGCTCGTGGCGTTTGCTGTCCACCGTGCGGCCCATGAAGTTCAATGAGTCGGAATGGCACCTGCCCCGCGAGCAAGGCATCCCTTGCTTGCGCCAGGTCATCCGCACCCTGGAGCAACGCAACGAGGTTTACTTCCCGCTGGAGTTCCGCTTCGTCAAGGCCGACGATGCCTGGCTGAGCCCGTTTTATCAGCGCGAAACCTGCTCGATTGCCGTACACGCCTCAGCCGATGAGGCCTACCAATACCTGCTCACCGACATCAACCCTTTGTTCCGCGCACATCAAGGTCGTCCGCATTGGGGCAAGTTGCATTGGATGGGGGCGGCCGAGTTGTCCACCATGTACCCACGCTGGCAAGACTTCCAGCGCGTGCGTCAGCAGTTCGACCCACAGGGGCAAATGCTCAATGCGCACCTGCGCAAGCTCTTTCTCAAGGCTTGACCGCTCATGACACTGACCTCGCGACGAACATTCTTGTTGGGCACGGGTGCAGCGGTCGCGGCCGTGGGCGCGGTGGCACTGCGTCCTGCCACACAGGGCACCCCCCACCAAACTTACTTTGCGCACCTCAACAAGTTGCTGAAGGATGCCGGGGTGGGCACCCCCACGCTGGTGCTAGACCTGGACCGTGTGCGGGCCAATGCCCAACAGGTGATGGGGCACATTGGCGGACGCATGGCACTGCGACTGGTCAACAAGTCCCTGCCTTGTCTGCCGCTGCTGGATGAACTCAGCAAGCAGTGCGGCACCCAGCGGCAAATGGTGTTCAACCTGCCCTATTTGCAATTGGTGGCCAAAGAGCGCCCGCACGTGAATGTGCTGATGGGCAAGCCCCTGCCCGTATCGGCAGCCGCCGCGTTTTACCGCGACCGGGCGGTCAACACCTTCGAGCCCGCTCGGCAACTGCAGTGGCTGATTGACACGCCCGAGCGGCTGGCGCAGTACCGCGATCTGGCACGACAGCTGCACACCCCCATTCAGGTCAACATTGAAATCGATGTCGGCCTGCACCGGGGGGGCGTGAGCAGCGACGAAGCCTTGCGGCACATGGCCCAGCAGATCAAAGAAGAGCCCTTGCTGCGCTGGGCAGGCCTAATGGGCTATGACGCCCACACGGAAAAGGTGCCCGCACTGGCCGGCAACCGCCAGCGCGCGCGAGACCATGCCAAGGCGCTCTACAAAGAGTACTTGGAGGTGATGCTGGGCAGCGGGCTGATGATCCCCATTGAGCCGCTGACGTTCAACACGGGGGGCTCGCCCACCTATCGACTGCATGACGGCAGTGGCGCAGCCAATGAGCTTGCCATCGGTTCGGCCATGGTCAAACCCTCTGACTTTGACACCCCCCTGCTGGATGACCTGCTGCCCGCCGCATTCATCGCGACGCCGGTCATCAAGGCCTCGGACCACTTCACCGCACCTTACGGCGCCGAGTGGGCCAGCCAGGCCTTGCAGTGGTGGGACCCGAACCAGCGGGCATCGGTGTTCACCTATGGCGGCAACTGGCTCGCACAACCGGTTTCCCCCGAGGGACTGGCCAACAGCGGCTTGATCGGCAAGTCGTCCAACCAGCAAATCCTGGTCGGATCGGGTCTGCAAGCCCTGCACCCAGACGATTTTGTGTTTTTCCGCCCCACCCAAAGCGAGGCCGTGCTGCAGCAGTTCGGTGACATCGCAGTGGTGGAGCAAGGTCACCTCAGCACGCGGTGGCCCGTTTTCCCGGCCATGGCCTGAACCCCTGAGGAGATCCGCATGAAGCACGCATTTTGGACCGGTCTGTTCTTGAGCGGCATGGTGGCAACGGCCCACGCGGCCATCCCTGGCGATGAGGCCAAGGGCCTTTGGCTGAGCGGCGACAAGGCCGCCATCATCGAGTTCAAAGAATGCAGCGATGTGGCCGGCGCCCTGTGCGGCACCATCGTCTGGGACAAGGACGCCGGCACACCGGCCGATGCTTGTGGCACGACGATCGCCAAGCTCAAGCGCTACGACGGCGAGGCCTGGCGTGAAGGCTGGGCCTTCGACCCCCGCACCAAGAAGTACTACAAGGCCACCGTTCGCACCGAGAAGAGCAGTCTGCTGCTGCGCGCCTTTGTGGGCGTGGAGTTGCTGGGTGAGACCGAAGAGATGACCCGCGCCAGCAGCATCCCCGCTGGCTGCAAACCCCGTTGAGTTGCCGATTTACCGACCAAGAGGAGCACCACCATGACCCATGTCCGTCCCCTTGCTGCCGCGGCAGCTGCCCTGACCCTGACCATGGCGAGTCACATCGCCGCAGCAGCCGAATCCGGTGAGCCGCAGATCGCATCGTACGCCTTGGACATCGAAGCCAAGGTGCTGAGCGACCGCCGTACCAACGGCTTGTCTGACACCTACCTGAGCCCGGGCGCGGAGCTGACATTCAATGTGGCGCACGAGAGCGGCATGGTGGGCTTCCTGCAACTGGGCAATGTGGCCAAGGAGAGCTTTCCTGACGGCGGCACCACGGCCGTGGGCGCCATTGGCTACCGCTGGGGCAACCCGTCAGGCTGGCACTTTGGTGTCGGCGGCGTGCTGGAAGCCTTCCCCCGCGCCAAAGTGAAGGACGCACCTCGCAATCCGCTGGAGTCAGCCGACACCGTCAACACCCGCTTTGACACCACCTTTGGCATCTTCGAGTTTGGCTACGGCATCATCGAAGGCCGCTACCTGCTGGTGGCCAGCAAGGACTTCCGCGGCAACAACACGTCGGTGGTGTGCGGCAGTGCCGCCATGACGGCGATGGCAGAAGGCGATGCCACCCTGTCCAAGGCGATGGACTGCTATGGCCGCGGCACCCACCACAGCCGTGGCTCCCAACTGATTCAACTGGAAGCACGCATTCCCGTGGCCAGCAACACCAAGGTGCTGACCCACATTGGCTACACCGCCGTCAACAACTTCTCGTTCTTGAACACGGTGGACTACAAGTTTGGCGTGATCCACAACCGCTGGGGCTTCGAGTTTGAAGCCGACGTGGTGGGCGGACTGATGCGTGACAGCTATTACGCCAAAACTGTCAATGAAGATGGCGATGTGAAGCGCATTGACCGCATGGGCTTGATTCTCAGCGTGGCCAAGCGCTTCTGATCACACGCGCTTACTGCGCCACACCCCAGTACGCCAGGGGTTCCTGGCTCAGGTGGGCAGCGCCGGTCTTCTTGGGCGCATCGTAGCGTCGGTCAGGCTTGGCGGCGCGCTCGTACAGCGGCATCACCTGCGGCAGGGCCTCTTCCATGTCCTGGATGCGGGTGTCGCTGGCCGGGTGGGTGGACAGCCACTGCGGTGGCGCACCCTTGTTGGCTGCGGCCATCTTCTTCCACAGGCTGATGCCAGCGCGCGGATCGTAGCCCGCGCGTGCGGCCAGTTCCATGCCGACCAGATCGGCCTCGGTTTCGTTTTCGCGACTGAACTTCAAGGTCAGCAACTGGCCGCCCATGTTCAGCAGGCTGTCGCCCACACTGCCCAAGCCCAGCAAGCCGGAAATCAAGCTGGCCCCCAGCTTGGTGGCCGAGGTCTTGCCCATGCGTTCACGCGCATGTTCACGCAAGGCGTGGGCAATTTCGTGGCCCATGACCATGGCCGCTTCGTCATCGGTCAGCTGCAACTGATCGAGGATGCCGGTGTAGAAGGCGATCTTGCCCCCCGGCATACAGAAGGCGTTGAGTTCCTTGCTGTTGAGCACCATCACCTGCCACTGCCACTGGTTGGCGCGACGGTTCCACTCCAGGCTGTACGGGATGATGCGCTTGGCGATGGCGCGCAGGCGCACCACCTGAGGGTGGTTGTCGGGGAGCAAGGCGTTCTGATTGCGCGCCTCGGTGGCCATCTGCTGATACTGCGCCGTTGCCGCTTGCTCCACCTGCTCGGCAGAGACCAAGCGCGTGAAGCCGGACTGCTGACGGGGCACATCGACCCCTTCTCGCGCCCAAGCCGGCACCACAGCCAGTTGGGCCACCAGCGCCAGCGAGACGGTACTCAGCGAAAACAGACGACGAATTTGCATAAACAACTCAGATGGCAAAGACCAGGGTTGATGACTCAACGCACCTCAGGGCGTTCGAGCATACGCCGAACCGCGGGCAGCAAGAAGTAAGACGGAAATGACAGCCAGAACGTGAGGAAAAAGAAGGCTGCATAGCCCATGTGCTCCACCCCCAGGCCACCCGCCCAACCGGCCACGGCCCGAGAAAACGCAAAGATGGACGACAGGATGGCGTATTCGGTGGTGGCGCGTGCCTTGCTGGTGATGCCCATCAAGAACGCCATGAAGGCCCCGGTGCCCAGGCCACCGGTGAAACTCTCCAAGCCACTGGCCGTGTACACCGCGATTTGATAGTGAATGCTCACTTGCTCACCAGGCGCCGCCACAGGGACATACCAAGCGGCCGCGGTGTAGCCCAGGTTGGACAAAGCCTGCGCAATGCCCAGCACCCACAGGCCTTGGAAAATGCCCACGCGGTCCACGTACCAACCGCCGACCAAGCCCCCGGCGATCGACAAACCCAAGCCCACGTTCACACTCACCAGCCCGATTTGGGCCGGCGTGAACCCGGCATCCACCCAGAAGGGTTTGACCATGAAGCCCATGGCCGCGTCGCCCAGTTTGAAGGTCAGGATGAAGAGCAACACCGCCAGCATGCCGGGGCGCGACAACAATTCCACCCAGGCCCCAAACACCGGCCCCTCGACCAGGGCTTGAGCCTGAGGCCCCCGGGCGGCGCGCACCATCAGGCTGGCGCCCACAAACATCAGCCCGACCGGCACCGCGCCTTTGAACCACCAGGTGCCACTGACGGCCTGAACGCTGGCCCACCCGAAGGTTTTACCCAAGGGGCCCAGCACCGGCCAGAGCAAGCCCAGCATGACCAGTCCCAAGGCCACCAACCACAAGGGCTGCTCACGCAGCACGGCCCATTCACTGAAGGTGGACGAGGGGTCCCGCGCGGGACGAGGCGGCTGCGGAGGGGCGCTCAAGATCAGCAAGCCATTGAACAACATCAGCACGGCACCCAGGCCGTAGGCGGCCGACCAGTTGGGCTGCTCGGGCGTGCCCGACCAACCGGCAACCACCAGCAAGGCGCCTGCCGCCAGCATGCCGACGCGGTAAAAACCAATGCGCAAGCCATTGGCCACGCCCAGTTGGCCTTTGCTCAGGATTTCGATGGTGTACCCGTCGGTGGCGATGTCGTTGGTGGCGGACAGCATGGTGAAGGCCGCCAGCAGCATCCAGGGCCAAGTGGCCCCTTGCGCCAGCGCCTGAGGCTGCCAGGCCAGCAAGGACAACACCAAGGCCATGCCCCAGTTGGCCCCGGCAATCCACAGGCGGTGCCCACGCCAGGCATCGACCAGCGGTGCCCAGAGGAACTTGACGGTCCAGGCCAGGCCAAGCAGGCTCAGCAGCCCAATGTCCGAGGGGCTTACCCCGGCTTGTCTTAAGTTGACCGGGAAAAGGTCGTAAAACACCCCTAGGGGTAGTCCTTCTGAGAAATACAGAAGGGAAACCCAGAACAGCAGGCGACGAGTGACAGGCTCTTTCGCCTGGTCGGATTTACTGGAAGACATGCCGAGATTGTAGGAACACTGTCATTTCACACGTTTTGCGACCGAAAACGCCAAGTTTTCTCGAATTTGCATTTCAGTTTTCATCTGATGATGCCGACAACGTGTAACGGTCAGTCTGTATTAGTAGGTCAAAGCAGTCACCGGGCCAGGAGGCACAATGAACTTTCGTACAAAAATCTGGATGCTCCCCGCTAGCGCCGCCGCCGTGTTCATGGTCGGTGTGGCTGTCAGTTTCATCGTGGGCAATCGCACGTCGAACGTTCTGGCGCACCTGCAGGAGGTGGATAACCCTCATGCAAGTTTTGTCCAAACGGTGGATCGCAGTGCCGAACAGTTGCGCCTGACCCTGCAAGCTGCTGCAGCCGAAGGTGACGCAGACAAGCTCAAAGACACCCAAGTGATGGTGTCGGCCGCACACGATGCCTTGGCCGGCATGGAAAAGCTGCCTGAGAAGACCCAGATTGCACGCGAGCTGATCGAAGCGTTTGACGCTTACCAGACATCGTCCATCGGTGCGACCCGCGCCTTGCTGACCAGCCAGCCGCCTGGCGACCTGGTGGCGAAGATGCAAAGTTCGCTGGGCACCTTGCAAAAGTTGCTGGAACAACGCAAGTCGGAAGCCGAACTGACCATCAAGTCCGCCCAAGACACCGCTGCCAGTGGCGTGCGCACCAACCTGTGGGTCATCGTGATCACCGGCTTGATCGTGCTGACCGTGCTGGGTGTGGCCTCGGGTGCCATCGTGAACTCGGTCTGGCATGACCTGGGTGACGAACCCGACTTCCTGCGCAAGATGGTGAGCCGCATCGCCGAGGGCGATCTGGACCTGAACCTGCACCACAAGCCGGGTGACACCGAATCGCTGCGTGCGTCGGTGGTGGCCATGACCCTCAAGCTGCGTGACACCATCAGTGTGATCCGCCAAGCCACCGATTCGATCTCGACCGCCTCGACCGAAATTGCCACCGGCAACCACGACCTGTCGGTGCGGACCGAACACACGGCTTCGAACCTGCAACAGACCGCCAGCTCGATGGAGCAACTGACCGGCACCGTCCGTCAGAGCGCCGACGCCGCTCGCCAAGCCAACCAGTTGGCCTCGGGCGCCGCCACCGCAGCGCACCGCGGCGAAGAAATCGTGTCGCAAGTTGTGGCCAATATGTCCGAGATCGACAACGCCAGCCGCAAGATCACCGACATCATCACCGTGATCGACGGCATCGCCTTCCAGACCAACATCCTGGCCCTGAACGCTGCGGTGGAAGCCGCCCGCGCTGGTGAGCAAGGCCGCGGCTTCGCGGTGGTGGCCGGTGAAGTGCGTACGCTGGCGCAGCGCAGCGCGCAAGCCGCCAAGGAAATCAAGACGCTGATCAACGCCTCCAGCGAAAAGGTGGAGTCGGGCTCTCGCCTGGTGAAGGATGCCGGTGGCTCGATGCAAGAGATCCTGACCAGCGTGCAGCGCGTGTCGGACATCATTGGCGAAATCACCGCTGCATCGACCGAACAAAGCACCGGCATCGGCCAGGTCAACATGTCGGTGACCCAACTGGATCAGATGACGCAGCAGAACGCCGCGCTGGTGGAAGAGTCTGCCGCTGCCGCAGAAAGCCTGAAGGATCAGGCTGTGCGCTTGGCCGAAGCCGTTGCCGCCTTCAAGCTGGGTGGCGGCCGTCACGACACCCATCAAGGTGCGTCGACCAGCAGCAGCTTCAGCCACCTGACCCCCATGCAGCAGCCTGCAGCGCCCGCACCGAAGCCCGCCGCACCGGTCGCCAAGGTGGCCGCCAGCAAGCCTGCGCCACGCCTGGAACCCGGCTCGGCCAGCAAGCCCAAGGCTTCGACTCCGGCGGCCCCGCGCCACACCCCTGCGCTGGACGCACCGTCCAGCAAGGTCACGGCTTCCACCGCCGACGATGGCGACTGGGAAACCTTCTAAACAACCGAACGTCCCGCAGGCGCTGTCCGCAGCGCCGCCCCCAACCGGCAGGCACCCCCTGCCGGTTTTATTATTTGGGCTACCCTAGCGCCCATGTCTGCGTCCTCTTCCCTGAAGTTCGCCGCGAATTTGTCGTGGCTGTACACCGACCTGCCTTTTCTGGACCGTTTTGAAGCCGCCGCACGGGATGGCTTCAAAGGGGTCGAGTGCCTGTTCCCGCACGAATACCCCATGCCCGAGGTGCGGGACCGGCTGCGTCACAACGGTTTGCAGTTGGTGCTGTTCAATGCGGCCCCGGGCGACTGGTCGCAGGGTGACCGTGGTCTGGCGTGTCTGGCGGATCGCGAAGCGGCGTTTCACGCCAGCATCGACGATGCACTGACACTGGCCGAAGCACTGGATTGCCCGCGCATTCATGTCATGGCGGGCTTGTGCCGCGAGGACGATCAGGCCGCCTCGTGGGCACGGTATCAGGCCCATCTGGCATGGGCGGCGCAACGCGCCAAACAGGCTGGCCGCACGCTCATGATCGAGCCGATCAACACGCGCGACATGCCGGGCTATTTGCTCAACCGACAAGCCCCTGCGCACGCATTGGTCCAAGCCATTGGCTCAGCACACCTGCAGGTGCAGATGGATCTGTATCACTGCCAGATCATGGAGGGCGACCTCACCATGCAACTGCGGCAGTGGTTGCCCACGGGCCGCGTGGGGCACTTGCAAATCGCAGCGGTCCCTGATCGGGGGGAGCCGAACGCCGGGGAGTTGCATTACCCTCACGTGTTCGCCGAACTGGCCGCCCTGAATTGGCAGGGCTGGATCGGCTGCGAGTACAAGCCCCGACAGTCCGGCCCTGGCGGCACGTCTGCCGGTCTGGGTTGGTGGCGCGCCTTGCAAACGGCCTGACCCTCCCCGATCACGACGCACTTTGAGCACCACCCCCATGCCTTACAGCCTTCCTTCTTCCATCGAGTCCGGCACCGACAAGACCCCGCTCGTGCTGCGTCACTGGCCTCTGGCAGACAGCGCACAGCCGGCGGGCGTGGCGGTGATCGTGCACGGCTTGGGCGAGCACAGCGGGCGCTACAACCATGTCGCCGCGCACCTGAACCGCTGGGGCTGGTCCGTGGTGTCTTACGACCACCGCGGCCATGGGCAATCGGGTGGCGGGCGCGGCCTGCTCCCCACGGAATCGGCGTTCTTGTCCGATCTGGGCCAAGTGCTCACCGAGGTCCGACGGACTTACCCCACGCAAAAGCTGCTGCTCATCGGGCACAGCATGGGCGGGCTGATCGCCGCGCGCTACGTATCCGAAGCCTTGTCCCCCACCCCGAATGCCGATTGGGCCCAGCCGGTGGATGCACTGGTACTCTCGTCGCCTGCCTTGGACTTGGGCCTGAATGGCTTCCAGAAGGCTTTGCTGGGCTCGGTGGGCAAACTGGCCCCCACCCTGGCCGTGTCGAACGGCTTGAAGCCCGAGTGGGTGTGCCGTGACCCCAATGTGGTGAAGGCCTACGTCAACGACCCGCTGGTGCACGACCGCGCCTGCGGCCGCCTGGTCAACTTCATGCTGGCCGGGGGCAGCCATGTCATGGCCCAGGCACCGCGCTGGCAAGTACCCACCTTGCTGATCTACGGCGGGGCAGACCGCTGCGTCAACCCGGCTGGCAGCGCGCGCTTTGCCCAGCTCGCCCCGCCCAACCAGGTGCGCAGCAAGGCCTACGCGCACATGTTCCACGAGATTTTCAACGAACCCGATCAAAGCCTCGTCTTTGACGACCTTAAACAGTGGCTCGACACACTGTCTCTCTGAAAGAAGTACCCCCATGGCCCTGAAAGCCACCATTTACAAGGCCCAGATCAATCTGGCCGACATGGACCGCAATGTGTACGCCGACATTGGCGTGACCATCGCCCGCCACCCCTCCGAGGCCGACGAGCGCATGATGATCCGCGTGCTGGCTTTGGCGCTGGGCTGGCCCGAAGACACCTCCGAAGGCACGCTGGAGTTGGCCAAGGACATGTGGGAGCCCGACGAGCCCGCCCTGTGGCACAAGAACTTTTCGGACGAGATCCTGCACTGGGTGGAAGTGGGTCAACCGGACGACAAGCGGCTGATGAAGGCGGCGGGTCGCGCCCGCCGCGTCACCCTGTACGCCTTTCAGAACAGCACGCCGATCTGGTGGGATGGCATTGCCACCAAGCTGACCCGGGCCAGCAACCTGACGGTCTGGCAGGTGCCTTCCGAGCAATCCCAGGCGCTGGCCAAGCTGGCCCAGCGCAGCATGCAACTGCAGATGACGGTTCAGGACGGCACCATCTGGGTCAACGATGGCGAGCAGAACATCGAGCTCTGCCCCGTCAAACTGATGGGCCCAGAAAATTGAACGATCGGTAATCCGTCACCCGACCAAGGGGGAACCCTGACTCCAGTTTGCCTCAGGGTTTCCGATGAAGTCCTAGACATAGGTTTGGATCGGAGTCCCTGGATGGCCTCATGGGTTTACAAAGCATCGCTGGCGGCCAAGTTGCGTGCCACCACGATTGGTACAGCGGCCGTGGTGATGACCATCACCTGTTTCTTGCTGTTCAACCTCTACCGCCTCAGCATGGCGGACCATCGCGAAAGCATCCGCGATCACGTCAACAGCAGCATCAAGGTGCTCACGTACCTGAAGGGTGAGGTCGATGGTGGCCGCCTGGGCACTCCGCAGGCGCAGGAGCAGGCCAAAGCCATTCTGCGCAACATGCGCGAGGGGCAAGACGGCTATTTGTTCATTCTGGACAAAGACGTGCGCATGGTCATGCACGCCGACCAGCCCAAGCTGGACGGCAAGGACATGACGGCCATCACCGACGCGGACGGCAACCCCCTCTTCAAAGAACTCCTGGCTGCTGGGCTGCAACCCGGTGGCGGAGTCCACACCTACCGTTGGGTCAAGCCCAGCACGGGCAAGCCCGCCGTCAAGGAGACCTACATGGCGGCCTTCCCCGCCTGGGGCTGGGTGATCGGCTCCGGCGTGTACCAGGAAGACCTGCAGGCGGCGTACATGCAGCGTGTGGCCATCTTCGTGCCGGTGTGCCTGATTGCGGCAGCCGTGCTGTGGTTCGTCATGCACAGCATGAGTCAGTCCATCACCACCCGCCTGAGCAAGGCGCGCGACTACACGCTGGCCATGGCCGACGGCGACATCAGCCAAGCAATCCGCTGGCGTGTGGACGACGAGATTGGCGAGTTGATGGCCGCCCTGAAAACCTTGTCGGATGGCTTGAATCAGACCGTGGGCCAGGTGCGCAACAGCGTGGACAGCATGCTGACGGCCAGCCAGGAAATTGCAGCCGGCGGCAACGACCTGAGCCAGCGCACCGAACAGACGGCCGCCCGGCTGCAGGAAACCAATTCGTCGGTGGGCATGCTGCTGCAAGCGGTTCAAGAAAACACCGAAGCTTCGCGCACGGCCAACGCCCTGGCCACCTCGGCGCGTCAAAACGCCGAGCAAGGCAGCCAGGTGGTCAGCGAGGTGGTGCAGACCATGCAGGACATCGAGGCCAGTTCACGCAAGATTGGCGACATCATCGGCGTGATCGACGGCATTGCTTTCCAGACCAACATCCTGGCCCTGAACGCGGCCGTGGAAGCGGCGCGAGCCGGTGAGCAAGGCCGTGGCTTTGCTGTGGTGGCCAGCGAAGTGCGCACCCTGGCCGGGCGCAGCGCGGAAGCCGCACGAGAGATCAAGTCCTTGATCGCCGCGTCGGGTGAACGGGTGGACACGGGCGCGCGCCTGGTGCAAAACGCAGGCGAAGCGATGCAGGCCATCTTGGCCAGCGTGGAACAGGTCGACCAGACCATTGCGCGCATCGCCGCCAGCGCGGTCGAGCAAGCCAATGACATTGGCAATGTCAACCAAGCCGTCACGCACTTGGACGCCATGACGCAGCAGAACGCCGCGCTGGTCGAAGAATCAGCCGCCGCCGCGGCCAGCCTGCAGGATCAAACCAGCAAGCTGACGGAAGCGGTGGGCTGGTTCAAGCTGACTCAGCCCTGAGCCAACACGGCCGCGAAGGCCTCGGCCACGCGGTCCACGTTGTTGGCATTCAGCCCGGCGGCGCACATGCGGCCCGAGCGCAGCACGTACACGCCGTGCTCGGTGCGCAGGGCTTCGGCCTGTTCGGGGCTCACACCGGTGTAGCTGAACATGCCGCGCTGGTCGATGAAGTAGCGCACATCACGGCCGGGCAACTGGGCCACCACGCCGTCATACAGTCGCTGACGCATGACCTTGATGCGCTCGCGCATGGCGGTAAGTTCATCGGCCCATTGCTGGCGCAGTTCGGGCGTCTGCAACACCTTGGCCACCAGCACGCTGCCGTGGGTGGGGGGGCTGGAATAGTTGCGGCGCACGGCTGACATCAACTGACCAATGACCAGCTGAGCCTGGGCCTTGTCCGGGCAGACGACACTCAAACCGCCCACGCGCTCGCCGTACAGCGAGAAGCTCTTGGAGAACGAGTTGGCCACGAAGAAGCTCACGCCGGCATCGGCCAGGGCGCGCAAGGCAAAAGCGTCTTCATCGATGCCATCGCCAAAGCCCTGATAGGCAATGTCCAGGTACGGCAGCAGGCCGCGCGCCTTGATGACCTCGATCAGCTGCGACCATTGGGCCTGGTTCAGGTCCACGCCCGTGGGGTTGTGGCAGCAGGCATGCAGCAGCACGATGCTTTGGGCGGGCAGGCGCTCGATGGCAGAAAGCATGGCATCGAACTTCAGGCCCTTGGTCGCCGCGTCGTAATACGGATAGGTGTTGACCTGGAAGCCGGCGCCTTCAAAGATGGCCTTGTGGTTGTCCCAGGTGGGGTCGCTCACCCAGACTTGCGAGTTGGGGAAGTAGCGCTTGAGGAAGTCGGCGCCCACTTTCAGGCCGCCCGATCCCCCCAGGGTCTGGATGGTGGCGATGCGGCCGCTGGTCACGGCTTCGTGCTGGGCACCAAACAACAGCTCTTGCACGGCCTGGCGGTAGGCCGGGTTGCCGGTCATGGGCAGATAGGGCTTGGGTCCGATGTGGGACAGCAGGGCCGACTCCGCCTGACGGACGGCCTGCATGACGGGCAAACGGCCTTCTTCATCGAAGTAGATGCCGATGCTGAGGTTGATCTTGCCTTGGCGGGGGTCTTTCTGGAAATCCTCGTTCAGCGTGAGGATGGGGTCGCCGGGGTAGGCGTCAACGTGTTTGAACATGCGGGGGCTCCTTCAATGGGCATGACGGGCATGGGCTCGCATTATCCGACTTGCCACGAATGCGTCACACACGCACGCCAGACTGACTGCTGCACTTTGGTCGGAGCAGGTCATGCAGAAAAGTCAGGCAGTGGCATCGATGGGGCAGTTGAGTCTGCTCATGCCGGTATGGGTGAAGGCCGCGCTGGCCGCCAACGACCGGCTCAAACTTTACCTGACGGTGCTGCAAATGGCCGCACACCACGCCGAACATCCCCATGGCGATGTGGCCGACTTGCACCACGAGCTGGCTGCAGCCGGACTCAAGCAAGCCGCCTGGCTGCACGAACTGCCCGCTGGCGCCAGCATGGTCGACGGTGTGTTGCTGGTGCCCGAACTGGACCGGCTGGCAGCCGCCCTGCACGACGATCTGGTCACCATGGCCCGCCCGGTGCTGGCCGACCCGGCCGTGCCCGCCGACTTGGCCGCCCGCGTGCCGCAGTGGCAAGACTGGCTGGACGCCCTGCACGGTGAACGACTGGACCCCGATCAGTTGCACCACCTCACCCACGGCCAGCGCCAGCACGGTGACAGTCTGCACATCCTGGTGATGGACCTGCACAAGCAGATCAACCATCTGGCCGCTGATCTGGCCAGCGAGGTGATCGACGGGGCACACGTCTGGCACCTGAACGACGCCGACCGCCCCCGCGTGCAAGCCTTCATGCAAGGCCTGCATCGCACAGCCACCCTCAAGTTTGACCACCCCGGCCTGGACACCGCCGCCACGCGTGATGGCGAGCGCCTGCTGGTGCAAAACGACATCGGCACCAACGATGCCCATGTGCTGGTCATCCAGGTCGAAGCCCTGCGCATCACGCTGACCTATTCCGACCTGCATCTCACCCGCTTCACGTTCTTTCAGTGCCTGCTCGGTACGCTGGGGGCGCAATGGCACACGCCGCAGTCCCAACTGTCGTCGGAACTCAATGGCGGCGAGGCCTACACCGTGGGCACCGCCACCTTTGAGTGCACCGACGAAGGCCATTTGCAGCACACCCTCACCGAGCTGGGCGCCCGCATCGTCTTCCTGATTGACTGGAACCGTGCCCGCAAACGCCTGCTGCCCTTTGTCAGCAAGGCCGGGGCCCTGGCCGTGCTGCGCGCTGCCGCCGATGCCGAGGTCGGGCACATGGCCTGGCTCAAGGCTGGAGGCGAGCAACTGGTGTTTGGCGCCATGCAGGCCCTCGAAGGTGCCTTCCGCATCGGTGACCGGCTCGATGCCGTGCTGGGTGAGCCAGCGGCCCAAGCCTTTTTGCTGGACGTGATGCGACTGGCCACACAGGCCTTGCTGCGCGGGCAGCCCGTGGCCCTGGTGGCCGATGAGACCCGTCTGCTGCTGGCCCGCCAGGCCCAGCGCCGCACCATGGCATTCGACCTGCTGGACGAGCACGCCGCCTACTGCCACGCGCTGGCGCAAGGCGTGAGCGATGCCCTCACCCACAGCCATGGCGGCCTGCACGACACCGCACGTGAACTCAGCGCGCGCGCCAAAGTCTGGGAGCGCCATGCCGATCACCTCGTGATGCAGGCACGTGAACAAGCCACCCGCCAACCCCACTGGCGCCCGGTGGCCCACCTGCTGAGCATCTCGGACGATGTGGCTGACGCCCTGGAAGAAGCCGCTTTCATGATGGACCTGATCGCCGACCATCACCAGAAAGGCTGGAACCACGAGGTTCGGCAAGCCCTGACCCGGCTGGCGCAAACCGTGCTGCAAGCCGTGCAGGACCACA
>NZ_JBLIZW010000121.1:0-4115 GCF_048860245.1 Aquabacterium sp.
GCCGGCGCGGGCGGGCGGGTTGCACAGGCCGCAGGTGAAGTGACGGGCGATTTCGTGCGGGTGGGTGATGAAGTGGCCACCGCACTTGTTGCACTTGGTCATGGCCAGCATGCCGGTGTCGACAAACTTGACCAGGCGCCAGGCGCGGGTCACCGACAGCAGGGGCTCCAGGCCTTGGGTCTGGGTTTGTTCCAGGTAGAGCTGGTAGGCCTTGATGACGATGTCGATCTCGTCCATCTCGGCGGCCTTGTTCAGGTATTCGTGGATGTTCATGAACAGGCTGGCGTGGATGTTGGGCTGCCAGGTCATGAACCAGTCGGTGGAGAAAGGCAGTTGGCCCTTGGACGGGGACTTGCCGGAGACTTCCTTGTAGAGGCGCAGCAGGCGCTCGTAAGACATGTCAGTTTCCGATTCCAGCACTTGCAGGCGAGCACCCAGGTTGATGAGGGTGATGGCGCGGTCGATTTGCTTGGCTTCGGTCAACAGGCTCTTGGTGCGCATGGTGGTCTCTCCGGTGGTCTGTCTGGGGTGCGGTGCGGGCGGCTTACGCGGCTTCCTGGTGGCGGCCGGCCATCAGGATCGAGGCGTGCAGGCGGGTGACCGCATCGTTGCCAGTCTTGCCATGGTTGGTCAGCAGCGACCACACCAGATCGTCGTCCACACGCATGCGGCACAGCAAGGTGTTGCTCGACGCAATCTTGAGCACCTGGGCGGGCGTCATCATGTTGATCAGCGTGGCCGTTTCCTCGGAGATCCCCAGGCGGAACAAAGCTTGCTCGCGGTCAGCGCGAATCAGGCTTTGGGCCAGCATCAGGTAAGACAGGTTGGCTTCGCGGATTTCGTTGAGCATCTGGTCGGCGTTCATGTCGTTCTCCTTAAGCGATTTGGAAAGCGGTTTTGCTGGGTCTCTTTTGGGTGTCAGCGATGGGCGTTGCTGGCATGGAATGAATTCTGGAGATCGGGTCTGTTTTTCTGAATAGGGCGCTCGCTGTAAGGCGCGTCAGGCGCAGGATGTCCGTCGTGTCAGAAAAAATCCGACAAATCACTTTTGATCGCTGGTGAAGCGAGGCAAACCACATCCAACAAACAGGCAGGTTCTGCCGTGTCAGTTCTCTTCTGTGCGAGAGGTGTTGGCATGGATCTGGATAATGCGTGGCACATCTGAAGGAGGAGATACCGCATGGCGCGTTTGCCGCGTTTGGGCTTGGCCGCCTGGCCGCATCTGGTGGTGCAGCGAGTGCATGAAGGGCAGGCACTTGTGCGCGATGACGTCGATCGGCAGGCGCTGTTGACCGCGATCCGCGAGGCCGCACGCCTGCATGGGGTGGTGGTCCATGCCTACAGCCTGTGCGTCAGTCACTTCACGCTGTTGGTGACGCCGGGCACCGAAGACGCCATCAGCCTGTTCATGCAGGCAATTGGTCGGCGCTATGTGGCGGGCTACAACGCCCGTCACGCCCGACTGGGGGGGTTGTGGGCCTCACGATACCGGTCCACGGTGCTGGATCCGGCCCGGTTCTTGCTGGATGCGATGGTCTTTGTGGAGACCGAAGGCCTGCGGTCCGGGCAAGTGCTGCGTGTCGAGGAGGATGCCTGGTCCAGTGCGCGACACCATCTCGGGCTCTGTACCGATGCGCTCATTGGGGATCACGCACTCTTTTGGGCGCTGGGCAACACCCCTTTTGAGCGGGACCTGGCGTGGCGTCGCCGACTGGAGGAGGGCATCTCGACCCGGTTGTGCGAGGACATGCAGCAAGCTGTTCACAAGGGGTGGGCGCTCATGGCGCCCGAGACCGCGCAGAGTCTGGAGGTCAGTGCGGGCCGCCGATTGACGCCCAGACCGCGCGGACGCCCCCGCAAAGTCCCGGCTGCTTGATCTGTCCCTATTTATTTGATGAGGCTGTCGTTGGTGTCTCGCTAAATTGATCTGACCCTATTTATAAAAACTTGAATCTGCGGGCAAACGCGAGTATCCTCGACCGTCCCCGTGTTGTTTTTCCACACTAACATCTGGAGCGCCCTCATGACCCAGGCGACTTCGGGAACGACGTTCCCTATCACCCCCGTGTCTGACGCAGCCACCGCCGTGGCCACTCGTCAGGAAATCCAGGCGGCTGCCGAACTGGGCATGTACGCCAACGCCGAGCATGACGCTTGCGGTGTGGGCTTCGTCGCTCACATCAAGGGCCAGAAGGCGCACAGCATTGTTCGCCAAGGTCTGCAGATCCTGGAAAACATCGACCACCGTGGCGCCGTGGGTGCTGACCCGCTGATGGGTGACGGTGCGGGTCTGCTGATCCAGATCCCCGACGAGTTCTACCGTGCCGAAATGGCCAAGCAGGGTGTGGAGTTGCCTCCTCCCGGCGAGTACGGCGTGGGCATGATCTTCCTGCCCAAGGAAAGCGCTTCTCGCCAAGCCTGCGAACAAGAGCTCGAGCGCGCCATCAAGGCCGAAGGCCAAGTGCTGCTGGGCTGGCGTGACGTGCCCGTGGATGCCGACATGCCCATGTCGCCGCTGGTCCGCGAAAAAGAGCCCGTCATCCGTCAGGTCTTCATCGGCCGCGGTCCCGACATCCTGGTGCCCGATGCCCTCGAGCGCAAGCTGTACGTCATCCGCAAGACGGCTTCCAGCAAGATCCAGAGCCTGAACCTGACCCACGGTTCCGAGTACTACGTGCCCAGCATGTCGTGCCGCACCATTATCTACAAGGGTCTGTTGCTGGCCGATCAAGTTGGCAAGTACTACAACGACCTGAAGGACGAGCGTGTCGTGTCGGCCCTGGCGTTGGTGCACCAACGTTTCTCGACCAACACCCTCCCCGAGTGGCCGCTGGCTCACCCCTACCGCATGGTCGCTCACAACGGTGAAATCAACACCGTGAAGGGCAACTTCAACTGGATGCGCGCCCGCGAAGGCGTCATGAAGTCCCCCGTGCTGGGCGACGACCTGAAGAAGCTGTACCCCATCAGCTTGGAAGGCCAGTCCGACACCGCCACGTTCGACAACGCGCTCGAACTGCTGACCATGTCCGGCTATCCTCTGGCGCAAGCCGCCATGATGATGATCCCGGAAGCCTGGGAACAACACGCCACCATGGACGAGCGTCGCCGCGCGTTCTACGAGTACCACGCGTCCATGATGGAGCCATGGGACGGTCCTGCCGCCATGGTCTTCACCGACGGTCGTCAGATCGGTGCCACCCTGGACCGTAACGGTCTGCGTCCCGCTCGTTTCATCATCACCGATGACGACCTGGTCGTGCTGGCCTCCGAATCCGGCGTGCTGCCCATCCCCGAGAACAAGATCGTCAAGAAGTGGCGTCTGCAGCCTGGCAAGATGCTGCTGATCGACTTCGAGCAAGGTCGCATCATCGAAGACGAAGAGCTGAAGGCGCAATACGCTTCGGCCAAGCCTTACCGTCAATGGATCGAGAACGTCCGCGTCAAGCTGGACACCATCGATGCCAAGGGCTCCGTGGGCGAGTTCTCCGAGTCGCTGCTGGACCGTCAGCAAGCCTTCGGCTTCACGCAGGAAGACATCAAGTTCCTGATGGCCCCGATGGCCCAGAACGGCGAAGAAGCCACTGGCTCCATGGGCAACGACTCGCCGCTGGCCGTCCTGTCCGACAAGAACAAGCCGCTGTACAACTATTTCAAGCAGTTGTTCGCCCAGGTGACCAACCCCCCCATCGACCCCATCCGTGAAGCGGTGGTGATGTCGCTGGTGTCCTTCATTGGTCCCAAGCCTAACCTGCTCGACATCAACGCGGTGAACCCCCCGATGCGCCTCGAAGTGTCCCAGCCTGTGCTGGACTTCGACGACATGGCTCGCCTGCGCAACATCGAGAAGCACACCGGCGGCAAGTTCAAGCCTTACGAAATCGACATCACTTACCCTGCTTCGTGGGGTCATGAGGGTGTGGAAGCGCGTCTGGCCTCGCTGTGTGCAGAAGCAGAAGATGCTGTTCTGCAAGGTATGAACCTGCTGATCGTGTCTGACCGCAAGGTGTCCAAAGACGCCGTGGCTATTCCGGCACTGCTGGCAACTTCCGCAATCCACCAGCATCTGGTGACAAAAGGCCTGCGTACACGCACCGGTCTGATCGTGGAAACCG
>NZ_JBLIZW010000122.1:0-13348 GCF_048860245.1 Aquabacterium sp.
TCGCCCCCTACGCCCCGCCCGAAAGTTCAACGTCTTTCACCAAGCGCCCCTGGAAAAAAAATTGGGAACCCCGTGGCAACACGCGCTGGCAAAGTCGCGGCACGCCGGCCGCGGTCAGGCCACCGCCTCAGGCCGCCACCCCCCTTGATCGCATTGTCTGGGCACTGGTTGCCAACAGCGCGTTCTGGGAGCACTTGCCTGCATCCACGCACGACCTGCTTTGCGATCAACCGGCACCCTATGGTGACTTTTTCCGCTGGCTAGACCGACTGCTGCTCGACCAAGGGCACATCGACACCGAAGTGCTAACCCGAATGATGAAGGGCGACACCGAAGACCCCGAGCACCCCGGCGAGTCAGGTCACTTTCAGGCATTGGCGCGACGCATCGCCCACTTTCATGATGTCCCGGACGACAAAGACACGGTAGACAGCCTGATCAGCCTCATTCGCCCGCTCGAGTTGGTCGCCCTGCAAGAAGAGCTCAAGATGCTGCTTCAATCTGGCGATGAGCTCTCCGAGGCGGCTGAAGCTCGAAAGATCGAGCTGATTCGCCAGACCAACCAAATGAAACTTGAAATCAGTCAGAGTCGCCCCATTTCCGGATAAGAATTGGCGGCAGTCCGACAACACCCATTTTTTGACGCCCTCCTCCGCTTCGGCGATAATGGAGGGTTCGACAAGCACCCTGCAATCTCTCTCGAGGAAGCGCATGACCGCGAAAAAAGCCGCGAAATCCGCTGTGACGACAGCCACTACCGATGCCGACGTGACCGAAAAGAAGGCCACGAAGGCCCGTGCCGCCAAGGCCGTGGAAGCCGACACTGTTGAAGCCGTCGCCGCTGAACCCAAGAAGCGTGGTCGCAAGCCCAAGGCCGCCGCTGGCGAGGACAAGCCTGCAGCCAAGAAGGCCGCCAAAAAGACCGCATCCTTTGACGAAGATGATGTCGGTGACATCGAAGCTGACCTGGAAGGCGACATCGAGTCCACCGAAACCGAAACCACCAACGAAGACGCAGGCGACGATAAGCCCAAGGCCAAGCCGCTGCGCATGAAGGTATCGCGCGCCAAAGAACGCGCACTGATGCGTGAATTCGGTATCGACGACACCACGTTGACGGAAGAAGAAGTCAACAAGCGTCGCCAGGATCTGAAGACCCTGATCAAGATGGGTAAGACCCGTGGTTTCCTGACGCATCAGGAAATCAACGACCACTTGCCCGAAAAGCTGGTGGAGGCCGAAATCCTCGAGGCCATCATTTCCATGTTGAACGACATGGGTGTGGCTGTTTACGAGCAAGCCCCTGACGCCGCCACGCTGCTGATCTCGAACAGCGCTCAAGCCACCGCGACCGAAGAAGAAGCGGAAGAAGCCGCTGAAGCAGCGCTGTCGACGGTGGACTCCGAGTTCGGCCGCACGACCGACCCCGTGCGCATGTACATGCGCGAAATGGGCACCGTCGAACTGCTGACCCGCGAAGGCGAAATTGAAATCGCCAAGCGCATCGAAGGTGGCCTGCAGGCCATGATGCTGGCCATCTCGGCCTCGCCAACCACCATCGCTGAAATCCTCACACTGGCCGACAAGATCCGCGCTGGTGAGTTGCCCATCTCCGATGTGGTGGACGGCTTTGTGGCCGAAGATGAAGCCGACGATTACGTGGCCGAAGAAGACTTCGACGAATTCGATGAAGAGGACGACGACGACGGCAACGGTGGCTCCAAGGCCATGAGCAAGAAGCTCGAAGAAATGAAGAACCAGGCCATGGTCAAGTTCGACGCACTGCGCGCCAACTTTGACAAGATGGCCAAGTCCTTCGAGAAGGATGGCTACAAGTCTGCGCCTTACAACAAGGCTCAGGACGCCATCAGCCACGAGCTGATGACCATCCGCTTCACCGTCAAGACCATTGAGCGTCTGTGCGACGTGCTGCGCTCGCAAGTCGACGACGTCCGTCGCTACGAGCGCGAACTGCGCAAGATCGTGGTGGACCGTTGCGGCATGCCTCAAGAGCAGTTCATCAAGACCTTCCCGCCCAACATCCTGAACCTGGACTGGGCCGTGAAGGAATCTCAAGCCGGCAAGACCTACTCCGCCGTGATGGGTCGCAGCCTGCCCGCGATTCAGGAACTGCAGCAAAAGCTGATCGACCTGCAGGCCAAGGCCGTTGTGCCCATCGATGACCTCAAGACGATCAACAAGCGCATGAACGAAGGCGAAAAGGCCTCGCGTGATGCCAAGAAGGAAATGATCGAGGCCAACCTGCGTCTGGTGATCTCGATTGCGAAGAAGTACACCAACCGCGGCCTGCAATTCCTGGATCTGATTCAGGAGGGCAACATCGGCCTGATGAAGGCGGTGGACAAGTTCGAATACCGTCGCGGCTACAAGTTCTCGACCTACGCGACCTGGTGGATCCGTCAGGCCATCACGCGCTCGATCGCTGACCAAGCCCGCACCATCCGTATCCCGGTTCACATGATCGAAACGATCAACAAGATGAACCGCATCTCGCGTCAGCACTTGCAAGAGTTCGGTTTCGAACCCGATGCACCGACGCTGGCTGCCAAGATGGAAATGCCGGAAGACAAGGTCCGCAAGATCATGAAGATCGCCAAGGAGCCGATCTCCATGGAAACGCCGATCGGGGACGATGACGACAGCCACCTGGGCGATTTCATCGAGGACACCAACAACACTGCGCCGATCGAAGCAGCCATGCAAGCCGGTTTGCGCGACGTGGTGAAAGACATCCTCGACAGCCTGACCCCACGCGAAGCCAAGGTGCTGCGCATGCGTTTCGGCATCGAAATGTCGACCGACCACACGCTGGAAGAGGTCGGCAAGCAGTTTGACGTGACCCGCGAACGCATCCGTCAGATCGAAGCCAAGGCCATCCGCAAGCTGAAGCACCCCAGCCGTTCCGACAAGCTCCGCACTTATCTGGACAACCTGTGACCCTGAGCCTCACGTAAGCCCTGTGTCGACATGACCACACAACCCGGCCCCCGCGCCGGGTTTTTCATGCCCGAAGCAGACATAATGTCCATCAGAACAAGGTGTGCAATTCATCACACATCTCAGTCCACCTAAGTGTTCGTCTAGCGCGATGGCCCAAACCACCGAACGAGCGATTCTGTTTGCCGACTTGAGAGGCAGCACCGCTCTCTATCTGAAGCTTGGCAACAAGGAAGCTGCGACCGTGGTGACGCACAGCTTGGCCATGCTGGGGCAGATCATCGTCCGCGGCGGTGGAAGAGTCGTCAAAACGCTTGGCGATGGACTCATGGCCGTCTTTGACAACGCTGAGCGTGCCGTGGCATCGGCAACCGAACTGCAAGACTCCCTCGAAAAAATTGCCCCGGTCGGCGAAGGCCTGCCCACCAAGGCGCCGGCCATCAAGCTCAAGGTCGCCATTGCTTGGGGCGAGATGGTCGAAGTAGATGGCGACTGCTTCGGTGACGCCGTCAACGTCGCAGCCCGCTTGATTGACCTCGCTGGCGACAACGAAACGCTGACCACCGCACAGTTGCTGCATCAGTTGCCGGTAGAGCAACTGGATCTGTTCCGCAGCATCGACAAGCTTCATCTGCGTGGTCGCAAAGAGCCCGTGTCGGTTCTGCGCATGGAAAATCGCCGGTTCGGCGACACCATGTCCACGATGATGATGGACGCCCTGCCCTCCGACATGCCAGACGGTGTTCGACTGACCTGGTTGGGCACAGAACGTGTCTTCCCCACGTCGGCCATGCCGCTGGTGTTGGGCCGCAGCCCGCAGGCACACTTTTGCGTCAGTGATTCGCGTGCATCGCGATCGCACGCCCGCATCGAATCACACAGTGGACAGATTTATCTGTCAGACCTCAGCTACAACGGCACGCACGTCAAATTCGATCACGACGATCAAGTACTCACGCTGCGGCGAGGCACTTGTACACTGCATGGCAGTGGCATCATTTGCCTGGGTGCCCCACCCTCAGACCCCAGTGGCACCCAAATTCATTTTGAAGTGCTGAGCTTCTCCGACACACGACCTCAGTGAAGCTGATGCTCGCCAAGTCATGCCGTCCGGATTAGCGTCAACACGCTGATTCGCACGCGACGAGCGCATGACAACTTCTGTACCTCTGTCTCCTGAGCAACAGCGTCTCGCGATCTTGCAGGACACACGCCTGTTAGACGGCAGTGAAGCCCCTGCAGCGTTTCAGGCTCTGGCAAGGCTTGCCACCCGAACATTGTCGTGCCAGGCTGCTGTCATTTGCGTCTTAGACAATTCGTCGGCTCATGTCATTGCATCGCAAGGTTGGACCCAGCGCATCGTGGCCTTGGGTGAGGCCCCTTTTGATGCCAGTGCCATCACCGGTTTGCCCTCGGCAGTCGATGCGATTGCAAGCCCACCGTTGTGGCAACTCGGAGCAGCAAGCAGCGATACCCCGACGCTGTTGTCCTACGCACGTGCCCCGCTGTTTGTCGAAGGCGTGTGCGTCGGCTGCGCCATCGCGCTGCACAGCGAGACCCGCAACTGGTCATCCAGCGATCTGCTCGCATTGGATGACATCGCGCTCAGTGCGCAAACCCTGATCGAGGCAGAACTCCATCGGCAACGAGCCCGAAAGATGGCCGCGCGTGTCCGAACCGCCAGCCACGCAGGCAGTGACTGGCTCTGGGAGACGGACAGTGAAGGTCACCTCACGTGGATTTCGGACAGCTTCCAGCAGCATACCGGGCTGGACCCAGAACTTGAACTGGGCACACCGGCCGGCTCTGTCTACGACCATCGCAGTGACGAAACGCGGGCATCCTGGGAGCAGCTTCGCCAGGCCGTCCATTACCGTGCGCCGTTTCTGGATGCCATCGGCGAGCGCGAAACACCCCATGGGCGACTCATCGTCAGCGCCAGTGGCAGCCCTGTGTTCAACAGCAAAGGCGACTTCATGGGGTATCGCGGCGCCTGCCGCAATGTGACCAAACAGGTGCTGGCAGAACAGCACGCCCGACGCGCGGATCTGCTGTTACGGCAAGCGATGGAGGCATTTGACTTCAGCGTCATGATCGCCGACGAAAACCGCAACGTCGTGCTCGCGAATGACCGCTGGAAAGCATGGGCCGGTAGCGCCTGGGATGCCGAGCATCCAAACTGGGAGCGCATGCTTCGACGCCTGGTCAACGACGGTGCTTACCCCGATGCGGTGGGCCGTGAAGAAGCGTTTGTTCAGTGGCGCATGAGCTTGGTTGGCCAAGGTGTTGCCACCGAGGTGCGTTTCAGAAACCGCTGGATGTTGCTTCAAGATCAGCGCCTTGCCGACGGCAACACCGTTCATTGCGTGATGGACATCACCGAGCGCAAGGAAGCCACCCTTCAACTGGCGGCGCAAGAAAAGGCCTTGCGCGACAAGGATGCGCACCTGCGAGCCGTTCTGTCGGCTTTGCCTGACCTGTGGTTTGTGATTGACCGACATGGGTGCTACGGCGATGGGCACGAAGGTCACCCCATGCTCGTTCGGCCCATGGAGGAGCTCCGGGGGCGCCCCGTTGGCATTCACCTGCCCTACGAGGTCGCTGCACTACAAGGGGGAGCCATCAAGCGACTGCGCGAGATGAACACGCCTCAAGAGCTCGAATACCAGCTCGAAACACGTGATGGTGTCTTGCGCCACTTTGAGGCGCGCATGACCCCCATGCCTCATGGAGAGATTCTGTTCCTCACGCGGGACATCACCGACAAAAAGGAGTCGGAAGACAAGCTGCGCGTCAGTGAAGAACTCTACAGATCCGTGGCATCCACGATCAGCGACGGATTGCTCATTGTGGATCTGATGGGACACATCCTGGCGCTGAACCCCGTGGCCAGTCGCATGCTGGGCGTCAGAGTGCCGTCATCACCAACCGAGCAACCCTTGCAACTCAGCGAGTTGCGTTTGCTGGCGCCAGACTTGGCCACCCCGCTCCCGATTGAACAATGGCCTGTATACGAGGCCATTCACACTGGTGAACGCGTGGTCGACCGAATCCTGCCCATGCGCAGAGGTGACGGACAAGTCATCTGGATTCAGATGTCGAGCAACGTCTTGCGCGTCGGGCCAGACGAGCCCCCCTTCGCGGCCATGGCATCTTTCCGCAACATCACGCTGGAGCACCGGGCGCTGCAGGAACTGGCGGTCAGCGAAGAGCGCTGGAAGTTTGCGCTGGAGGGTGCTGGCGATGGCGTGTGGGACTGGAACATCTCCAGCGGTGAGGTGTTCTATTCGCCGCGCTGGAAGGCCATGCTGGGCTACCAGGATCACGATGTCCAGCCGCTGGCAGAGGAGTACCTCAGCAGAGTCCATCCGGATGACCAGGAGCGTGTGCGAGACAGCTTCATTCGTTACGCCGCCGAAGGGCACGGCATCCATCAAATGGAGTTCCGCATCGCCCATCGAGATGGGCATTACCTCCATGCGCTGTCGCGCGGCAAGGTTGTCAGCCGAGACGCTTACGGCGCCCCACAGCGAATGGTGGGGACGCTCTCGGACATTTCTCCGATCAAGCATGCAGAACACAGCCTCAGAGAAAAGCATGCAGCCGAGGCTGCCAGCACAGCCAAGAGCGCGTTTTTGTCACGCATGAGCCATGAGATGCGGACGCCGCTGAACGCAGTCAGCGGATTTGCACAGTTGCTGCGCCTGCAGATGGCCAAGCAAGGCGTCCCGAGAGAACAAACCAACTACGTTCGACAGATCTTGCATGCGGCGCGTCACCTCACCTGCCTGGTGAACGATGTACTCGATCTCCAGCAGGTGGAGACGGGCATGCTCACCTTCCACCCAGAAGATCTTTGTCTGCGTGAAGTGGTGCTGCGTTGCATCAGCATGCTGAATCCGCTGGCAGATCAACGAGAAGTACAACTGGTGCCTGACCTGGATTGGCGCTGGTACGTGCAGGCAGATCGTCAGCGCCTGAGTCAGGTCATCATGAATCTGGCATCCAACGCGATCAAGTACAACCGCGCCGGGGGGCATGTCACCTTCCGCGCCTGTCCTCTGATGGACGACAGTCGCCTGATTCTGCAAATCCAGGACACCGGCACGGGGATGAGTGAGGCGCAACTGTCCAAGCTCTTCCAACCCTTCGAACGACTTGGAAAAGAGACTTCCAGCATTGAAGGCACTGGGCTGGGTCTTATCATTACGCGATCGCTGGTCGAAGCCATGGGTGGTCAGTTGGACATCCAAAGCCAGTTGGGTGCAGGGACATGCGTCAACATCAACCTGCCACTGGTGATTCAACCCTCTTTGCTGTCTGACTCTGACACCGACTACGCTACAGCACCAGCTGATAGCCTGTTTGCCCCACTCATGTCTGACTCTTTGTCTCCTACCGATTCGGCTGCCGTCAAGGCGCCCCTGCGGGTGCTCTATGTTGAAGACAACCGCATCAACGCGATGTTGTTCGAAGAGGCACTGCGCCCTCACGAACAACTTCAGCTCGAAATTGCTGAGGACGGAGATAGCGCCATCGCACTGAGCAGCAAGTGGCTGCCCGAGGTGCTCGTGCTGGACGCACATTTGCCCGGCATGACGGGCTTTGAGGTGCTGGCCAGCCTGAGAAAGATTCCTGGTCTGGAAGGCGTGCCTGCCTACATGTGCTCTGCAGACGCCATGCCCGAAGACATCGCCAAGGCCAAAGAGGCTGGCTTCACGGGCTACTGGACCAAGCCAATTGACATCATGACCGTCACCAACGAGTTGTGCCGCCTGGCCGACAAGGGTGACAGCCCGACGATCACATGAGTTTCGCCAAAGAGCCCGCCTACAAACACGGCCAATTGCCACGCACCGGGGTGCTGCTGGTCAATCTCGGCACACCCGATGCGCCAACCCCCTCGGCCCTGCGCCGTTATTTGGCGCAATTCCTGAGCGACCCGCGTGTGGTCGAGATTCCGCCGCTGGTGTGGAAGGTGATTCTTCACGGCATCATCCTGCGCGTACGCCCGGCGAAGTCCGCAGAGAAGTACGCCAGCATCTGGACGCATGAAGGATCCCCACTGCGGGTCTGGACAGAAAAACAGACCACGTTGCTGCAAGGCTTCATCGGTGAGGCTGGCCACCACGTGGTCGTCGAGCACGCCATGCGCTACGGAATGCCATCCATCGCGCAGACACTCGACAAGCTCAAAGCGCAAGGCTGCAACAGGATTTTGGTGGTGCCGATGTACCCACAGTACTCGGGCGCGACCACAGCCAGCGTCATGGACGAGGTTTTCAGCTGGGGGCGGAACATTCGGGCTTTGCCAGAGCTGCGCTACATCAGCCGCTTCCACGACGACAGCGCCTACATCGACGCTTTGGCAGCCTCCGTGCGCGAGCACTGGCAGGCCAATGGGCAAGCCGACAAACTGGTCATGAGCTTCCACGGCATGCCTCAGCGTACGCTTGAACTGGGTGACCCTTACCACTGCGAGTGCCTGAAGACGGGGCGGCTGGTCGCAGAACGTCTGGGCCTGACTGCAGAACAATACGTGGTGACCTTCCAAAGCCGTTTTGGCAAGGCGAAGTGGCTGGAGCCTTACACGGAGCCGACACTCAAGCAGCTGGCCAAGGCCGGCGTCAAACGCGTGGACGTCATCTGCCCAGGTTTCGTTGCGGACTGCATTGAAACCCTGGAAGAAATCGCGATGGAGGGTAAGCAGGCCTTCCTGTCCAACGGTGGGCAGGCCTTCCATTACATCCCCTGCCTGAATGACCGCGCTGACTGGATTCGTGCGCTGACCAAATTGGTCGAGACCCACCTTCAGGGCTGGCCCACCCAAGGCGCCCAACAGCCAGGCAATCACGATCTCATTCAACAGCGTGACCGTGCATTGGCGGCTGGCGCCAAGGTCTAAACCTCCTCGTCGTCGCCTGCAGGCAAAACACCCGGAAGAAGCGTTTGCGCTTGCTGCTCAGGCATGGCCTCCACCTGCTTGAGCGCTCGCCCCATCACGCGAGTGCGTGTTTCGACGTTGGAAATGGTGTTGCTGGCCTCATCGAGCTTCTTGCGGGTGCGCGCCAGCACCTCACCAAACTTGGCGAACTCGGTTTTGACTGCCCCCAGAACCTGCCACACCTCACTCGACCGCTTCTCCAGGGCCAGCGTACGGAACCCCATCTGCAAGCTGTTCAGCGTGGCCAGCAGGGTGGTCGGGCCAGCCAGCATCACGCGACACTCTCTTTGCAGGGACTCAACCAACCCCGGGCGGCGGAGGGCCTCGGCGTACAACCCTTCGGTGGGCACGAACAGGATCGCAAACTCGGCGGTGTGCGGGGGGGCAAGGTACTTGTCGTGAATGCTGCGCGCTTCGGTGCGCAAGCGAGCCTCCAGCGCCTTGGCCGCCTGCTCGACGCCCATGGCATCCGCCCGATCTTGCGCGTCCAGCAATCGGTCGTAGTCTTCGCGAGGAAACTTGGCGTCAATGGGCAACCAAACTGGAGCTTGCTCCGCCCCCCCCTGCCCCGGCAAGCGAATGGCAAATTCGACGCGCGCACCACTGCCAGGCACCGTCTCGACGTTGACCGCGTACTGCTCGGGCGTGAACACCTGCTCCAGCAGCCCAGCCAACTGCACCTCACCAAAGATGCCCCGGGTTTTGACGTTGTTGAGGACACGGTTCAGTGAGCCGACATCACTGGCCAGGCGCTGCATGTCACCCAAGCCCCGGTGAACTTGCTCCAGCCGCTCGGCCACCTGCTTGAAACTTTCACCCAGGCGGGCCTCCAGCGTGGCATGCAGCTTTTCATCGACGGTTTGCCGCATCTGCTCCAGCTTCTGCTCGTTGTCAGCCTGCAAGGCGCGCAAACGCTGCTCGACGATCTGGTGCAAACGGGCCATCTGCTCGTTGTGCGTCCGGGTGGATTCCCCCTGTTGCGCCAGCACCGTCTGCTGAAACAGGCTCAGGGCCTGCGTCAATTCCTGGCGCGTCAACGCAGCTTGGCGCGCCACGTCGTCCCGCAGGGAGTTGCCCTGTAGTTCCAGCAAGCGGTGTTGTTGATCCTGCAAGTCATCCAGACGCTGCTGCAGCGCTTCCGTCACATCACGCTGAGGCCGCAAGACCAGCCACAACAGCAGCAACACGATCAAACCCGACAAAATCCAGTTCAGCCACATCATGTTTGGATTGTCTCAAACGCCCAAGAAAAAGCCGCCCTGAGGCGGCCTTGTTGCAGACAGCATGAAGTGCGGCGTCAAGCAGCCTGCAGGGCGAACTCGACGTGCGCGCCCGTCTTCATGCGGATCTCTTCTTCGGTCACGCCTTCGGCAATCTCTACGCAACGGAAGCCCGATGGGGTCACGTCCAGCACACACAGTTCTGTGATGATGCGATCGACCACACCCAGACCGGTCAGCGGCAGCGTGCACTTCTGCAGCAGCTTGTGCTCACCGTTCTTGGCGCTGTGCTCCATCAAGACCACCACGCGCTTGACGCCGGCCACCAAGTCCATGGCGCCGCCCATGCCTTTGACCATCTTGCCCGGGATCATCCAGTTGGCCAGATCGCCTTTTTCTGACACCTGCATCGCGCCCAGAATCGACAAATTGATCTTGCCGCCGCGGATCATCGCAAAGCTCTCGTGAGAACCAAAGATCGATGAGCCGGGCAGACAGGTCACGGTCTGCTTGCCCGCGTTGATCAAGTCTGCATCGACCTCCGCTTCGGTCGGGAACGGGCCAATGCCCAGCATGCCGTTCTCGGACTGCAGCCACACATCAATGTCCGGGCGCACATGGTTGGCAACCAGTGTGGGCAGGCCAATCCCCAAGTTCACGTAGAAGCCGTCTTCCAGTTCCTGTGCGGCACGGGCCGCCATTTCGTCATGGGTCCAAGGCATGATCAGGCTCCTGCAGTTTCACGAAGGGTGCGCTTTTCAATGCGCTTTTCTGGCGTGGGGTTGTGCACGATGCGGTGCACGTAGATCCCAGGCAGGTGCACGGCATCAGGATCGATCTCACCAATCTCGACGATTTGCTCGACCTCCACCACGGTGATCTTGCCCGCCATGGCGGCTGCCGGGTTGAAGTTACGCGCCGTGCGACGGAAGATGAGGTTGCCTGATTTGTCGGCCTTCCAGGCTTTGACCAAGGCCACTTCGGGCAGCAAGGCACGCTCCATGACGTACACCTCGCCGTCGAATTCGCGGGTTTCCTTGCCTTCGGCCACGATGGTGCCCACGCCAGTCTTGGTGAAGAAGGCCGGAATGCCCGCACCACCTGCACGCAGTTTTTCAGCCAGAGTGCCTTGTGGTGTGAATTCCAGCTCCAGTTCACCGGCCAGATACTGACGCTCGAACTCTTTGTTTTCCCCCACGTAGCTGGAGATCATTTTCTTGATCTGACGGGTGTTCAGCAGCTTCCCCAGACCAAAACCGTCGACGCCGGCATTGTTGGAGATGACGGTCAGATCCTTGACGCCGGACGCTTGCAAGGCGTCAATCAGCGCTTCCGGAATACCGCACAGGCCGAAGCCCCCCACCGCGAGCAATTGCCCGTCTTTGACAATCCCAGCCAACGCACTGGCAGCGTCGGGATAGACCTTGTTCATCCACTCACTCCTTGGCAAAAGCGATTCTTCGCTGCACTGCAGCATGGAAAGCGTACACCGGAGTGTGCGCGCAAATCCAGCGAAATCAACGCAAAAGACGCGCCAGCATGCACTGAGCGCGTCTTTAGGGGGGGCGGTAAATGCCCCAAGTGTTGTTTTACTCTTGCCTCAGGGTGACGTATACGTCAGAAATCCATCATTTTTCAGGCAATGCGGGAGGTTGCTCACGTCCGGGCAGGGATTGCATCGCCCCCTCCAGCGCACGAATCGGTGCTGGCAATGGCACAGGCCGGCCATCGGTGTTACTGATCCAGACCAGCGTGGCGCCACCAGCGGCATACGGTGAGCCAGGCTCGTCGGCACGCTCGATGGTGACAAAGGTGTCGATGCTTGTACGCCCCGGATGGGAGACATACAACTTCACCACCAACTCGCCGGGGAAGACAAGCGGACGGTAGAAGTTGAAAAACGCATTGGCGATGACCGGGCCATCAGGCTTGTTGGCCATTTCGCCATTGATGGACTCGATCCACGTCACCCGCGCCTGCTCCATGTACTTGAAGTAGACGGTGTTGTTGACGTGGCCGATCGCGTCCATGTCGCCCCACATGATGGGGAGTTTCAGTTCATGCACAAGGATCTTGTGCTCAGGGATATCCAATCGCATGGCTCACCGTGACATCAACGCGCACTCAAGCGCAACAGAGCCACAGATGTGGCCCCGCGCGCGCATTTCAAGACTTTCGCTGTTGTGAGCCTCAGGCTGCCACCACACCGTCATCGGCTGAGATGACCGCGCCGTTGATGAAATCACTCTGTGCCGAGCAAAGCATGACCACCAAAGCATCCAAGTCCTTGGGCTGACCCACACGCTTGCGGGGCAGCATGCTGATCAACTTCTGGCCCGCTTCCGTGTCCCAGTGGTGGTGGTTGATCTCGGTGTCGATGTAACCGGGGCACACCGCGTTGGTCGTGATGCCGAAACGGCCCCACTCTGCAGCCATCACCTTGGTCATGTGAATGACGGCGGCCTTGCTCATGCAGTACACGCCAATCTGAGGCATGGTACGCAACCCGGCTGCCGACGCAATGTTGATGATGCGACCGCCGGTGTAGGTACCAGGCGCCGCGCCACGCGCACGCGCCAGCATCCGCTTGGCGACTTCTTGCGCCACAAAGAATGCGCCTTTGGTGTTCGTGTTGAACACGTGGTCATAGCCCTCTTCCGTGACATCCACCAAACGCTCGGTGGTGCTCACGCCAGAGTTGTTGATCAGGATGTCAATGGGGCCGACTTCGGTCTCGGCATGCGCGACAGCGGACTTGATGCTGTCCACGTCAGTCACGTCCAAGCCAACGATGTGGGCGTCGCCGCCCTCGGCTTCAATCTCAGAACGCAAATCTTTCAGACGTTCGACACGACGGCCCGCCAGCACCACTGCAGCGCCGGCCTTGGCCAAAGTACGGGCAAACTGGGTGCCCAGGCCGCTCGAAGCGCCAGTGATCAAGGCCACGCGGCCGGACAGGTCAAGGGTGTAGCTCATGTGAAATGAATCGACTTGTTGAATACCTTGGCAACCTTAGCACGACAGGCAAGCAACTGAATCGAATTGGTACCAGATCAAGGAGATGCGTCAAATCCAGTCGCCGAACCGGTTGATTTTCGAACGGTCGTGCTTTTTTCTGCGAAAATTTCTCGCACTTCCCGCATAGAATCCCGCCTTTGATCCAAAACAACCGAACCCTGTTTTGTCCGAACAGAAGGAATCACGATGACGCCCCAGGAAATCCTTG
>NZ_JBLIZW010000123.1:0-36490 GCF_048860245.1 Aquabacterium sp.
GGCGAACAGGAAGGCGGTGCTGAGCTGGCGGATCTTGGGCGTGCCCTTGGCGGCCTCGCTCAGCGGGATGGTGTTGGTGATCACGACCTCGTCGAGGTGCGAGGCCTTGATGCGCTCGATGGCCGGACCCGAGAACACAGCGTGCGTACAGTAGGCGTACACGCTCTTGGCGCCACGTTCTTTCAGCACTTCAGCGGCCTTCACCAAGGTGCCGGCGGTGTCGATCATGTCATCCATGATCACGCAGTTGCGGCCGTCGATTTCGCCGATGACGTGCATCACTTCGGACACGTTGGCCTTGGGGCGACGCTTGTCGATGATGGCCAGATCGCAACCCAGTTGCTTGGCCAGAGCGCGCGCACGAACCACGCCGCCCACGTCAGGCGACACGACCACCAGGTCTTCGTAGTTCTTGGCTTGCAGGTCGGACAGCAGCACGGGCGAAGCGTAGATGTTGTCGACGGCGATGTTGAAGAAGCCCTGGATCTGGTCAGCGTGCAGGTCCATGGTCAGGACGCGGCTGACGCCCACGGCTTCCAGCATGTTGGCGACGACGCGAGCCGAGATGGGCACGCGGGTCGAGCGCGGGCGACGATCTTGACGGGCGTAGCCGAAGTAGGGGATGACGGCGGTGATGCGGTGGGCCGACGCGCGCTTGAGGGCGTCAACCATGACCAGCAGTTCCATCAGGTTGTCGTTCGTGGGGGCGCAGGTGGACTGAATCACGAACACTTCGCGGCCGCGAACGTTTTGCTGAATCTCGACAGTGGTTTCACCGTCGGAGAAACGGCCCACCATGGCTTTGCCAAGGTTGATACCGAGTTGGGTTGCGATTTCTTGAGCAAGAGCCGGATTGGCGTTGCCTGTGAACAAAACGGTATCGGATAGCATGGTGGGTGCGTCTGGCTGATGGCAAAAATAGCATCTGCCCAGCACCTTGCCCTTTAGGGAGTCCCTGTGTGTTGCCAGGGATAACAGCCTTCGCGGAAGGTGTAGGGCAGGTGACGCTCAGTCAGGTGACTGAGCAAGAAATTTGGCAGGGGAGGAAGGATTCGAACCCTCGTATGTCGGAATCAAAATCCGATGCCTTAACCAACTTGGCGACTCCCCTACACAGGTTTTGTTGCAGTCAGACTTGCGTCTTGTTTGCATCGCAACCTTGTAAGCTGCACTCTTGATCAGAGCCTCACATTGTAGCCAGTTTTTTGCGTTGTTTGCAAGCCTGTTGTATTTCAGCACTTTATCGAAGTCAATCAGGAATCTGATCCAGAACTTCGAGCAGTGGGTGCCGAGACAGGCCGCGACATACGCGACTGACCCATGCGGCGTCATGAACTCCGATGTCAGCTGCACTGAATGAGGGGAGAGTGCTTGTGTCTGTGTGATCATTGATCCACGAAAACACGGTGCTACCGGATCCCGTCATTCGGCTATTGCCGAATCGTTTCCTCATGACTTCAAGCGCTTCGTTGATTTGATTGCTGGATCCATCTGCTGGCTGGTAGGCCTTGGCTGGATCTTGCAAGTCATTTCTGCCGAATTGCTTGGGCGCTGCAAGAAAGAACGCTACTGTAGCATGCTCGCTGTCGCGTT
Organism: Aquabacterium sp.; assembly: GCF_048860245.1. Taxonomy (GTDB): domain Bacteria; phylum Pseudomonadota; class Gammaproteobacteria; order Burkholderiales; family Burkholderiaceae_C; genus Aquabacterium. The sequence goes on from NZ_JBLIZW010000123.1 coordinate 1,594, forward strand.
TTAGCGTTGGGCTGCCGAAAATTGCATTGGTTGGGACAGCCAGTGGTGGTTTTAGCAACATCAGCGGTGTGGTCAGCACGTCATCGGGCAGTGCAACCGGGGTGATGTGCTCGCCAATGCCTTCAACCCAAGCGTTGTGGCCTCGCACAAAGAACGGGACATCTGCGCCAAGTTGCACGGCCAGGGCTTCCAGTCGGTGGCGTGGCCAGTGAAGCCCCCACAGTTGATTGAGTGCCAGCAAGACCGTGGCCGCGTCTGAACTGCCTCCGCCCAGTCCCGCGCCCCAGGGGATGGTTTTGTGAATGCGGATGTCGCAGCCTTGTGCCGTTCGGCTCTCGGCTTTCAGCAAGCGTGCAGCCTTGATGCAAAGATCTTCTTCTGGGAGCGCCACATTCAGGTCGTGACGCCGGACGTGGCCATCCTGACGGGTGTCAATGTGCAAGGTGTCCTGCCAGTCGATGAGCATGAATACCGATTGCAGTAAGTGATAGCCGTCCGCTCGCCGTCCCGTGACGTGTAAGAACAGGTTGATCTTGGCGGGGGCTGGCAGGTTGTGCAGGCTGGGCATGTTCGAGAGGCAGAAGGTGAGCGGCGTCAGCAATAGGGGTCAGCGATCCAGGAAAATTTTGACCATGACCCCGCGCTGAGAGAGCGATGCGGCACGTTGGGCAGTCAGCTTCCCGTCTGTCAGATGGCTGGTGTCAACACGCCACCCTGCTTGCGAGAAGACGCCTGCGCTGTCTTCGGGTGCATAGGGCAGGTCCTGGCATGGCTTGCCTTGCATCCAGTCCACCAGTGCGCGCAAGGGCAAGGCTTCCCCGAGGGTCTGTTCGCTCAATGCGTCCAGTGAATCGAATTGCTGCTCGCCCTGGGTGTCTGTCAGCGTGACCCGGCTTTGTTGCCAGGCCAGTCGAGCCATCTGGCTGCCAAGAGGTGTCATCAAGTCAAGCTGTCCTGCATCTCGGGTGCCCAGAAAGAAAAAGCCCAGGCTGACGCCTTTGGCGGGTGTGTCGTTCCAGGCTTGAAGCTTGATGCTCAGTTGGCCTTGCAGTGAGATGGGCTGGATGGCGCCCGGCACGGCGAGGGCCGATGCGTTGTCGAGGGCCGCAGACGTGAGTTTGGGCGGTAGCGGGGACTGGCAGGCGCTCAAGCAAGACAGCGCAAATGCCACGGGCAGACAGCGCAAAAGGCCTGCATGAAGCAGGCCGCTGGTGTGATCAGGCTGATGCATGGTGCTCAGAGATGCACGCGCAGGCGTTGCAGGGTGCTTTTGAGTGCGTCATTTTCGGGCTCTTGCTGGATGCCTGTGCGCCAGACTTTCCGAGCGTCGTCTTCCTTGCCGGTCAGCCACAACACCTCGCCCAGGTGGGCCGCAATTTCCGCATCGGGGCGTGCTTGGAAGGCCTCTTTGAGCAACTTCAAGGCTTCGTCCTTGTTGCCTTGTCGGTATTCCAGCCACCCCAGGCTATCGGTGATGAAGGGGTCGCCAGGACGCAGCTTCAAGGCCTGTGTGATCAGTGTGCGTGCTTCGTCCAGCCGGATGCCGCGATCTGCGAAGCTGTAGCCGAGCGCATTGAACGCGTTGGCATGATCCGGTGCCAGTTCAATGACTTTGCGCAGCAGGCGCTCCATGTCATCGAGCTTGTGCAGGCGGTCAGCCAGCATGGCTTGGTCATACAGGAGATCGGTGTCTTCCGGGAAGCGATCGGTGGCTTCGCTCAAGACACGATAAGCCTCGGGCCACTGACGCAGGTCGCGCAGCAATTGCGCTTCAGCCTGGTACTTCAAGACCGCATCACGAGGCTCGGACTCTGGCAGCGCGCGCAGTGCCTGGCGAGCTTCTTTCAGCTTGCCCTGACTGCTCAGTAGCCGAGCGCGTTGCGACTGGATACCGATCTTTTCATGCTTGGGGTCGGCCCGGTCGAGCCACTCAAGTGCCTCTTGAGGGCGCTTGCGCAACTCGGCGACTTGCGCCATCAGCAGGCTGGCCTGCTCGAACTCCCCAGCGGGCAGTGCGCTGCGGCGGTCGTTGGTCTTGCCGTCCGCTTTGGGGACGTTTTCGAGAATGGGCTTGAGAACGGCCTCAGCCTGGTCTGGTTGGCGCATTTCCAGACGGATGGCGGCCAGCAACATGCGGTTGCCGTGTTGCTCCGGATGCTTGGCGATGAGGAGGTCCAGTTGCTGGGCCGCTTCGTCATAGCGTTGCGCCAAGGTCAACTTGCGGGCGTAGGCCAGTCTCACGACATCGGAGGCGTCGGGTTTGGTCAACTGGGATTTGACGAGCTGTTCTGCCTCGGGCCATTGGTCGCTGAGGTCGATGGCGAGCAGGCCGGCTGTTGGCAGCGACGGATTCAGCGCAAGGGCGCGTTGCACGGCGGCTTGCGCACGCTGTGGATTTTTGGCTTGCAGCCAGCCTTCACCGCTTGCTGCCCAAGCTTCAGCCAGTTCCAACGGCGCTTGGCGCCAGGGTTGTGTGGCTTCGTCAATCACGGCGGCGGCGGCTTGACGGTCGCTCAGGCGATTCAGACTTCTGGGCAGTCCGGCAATGACTTGAGGTTGCTGGGTGACCGGCGTCAGCTGGATGAGCGTTCGCAATGGGGGCGCCAATTCATTGGCCCGTCCCAGCGCCATGAGGATTTGCGCGGTGAACTCAGAGGCTTCGCGTGATTGCGGCAAAGCCTGGCGCCATGCTTTGGCTGCGGTCAGCGCCTGTTCGCCAGCTCGTGCGCGAAGGGCAATTTCGACAGCCCGCTGATAAAGCTGTCCGCTTTGATGGCGGCGTGCGGCGTCCAGGTAGAGCTGGTAAGCCGTGCCTGCCTCGCCTGCGTTCACCTGAATCTCGGCAATCAGCAGTTGATAAAACAGGGGCGCGTCCAGGTCCGAGTTTTGAATCGTGACGGGGGTACTGGGTGTTGTCTGTGAGGTGCTGGCCGGTGTCTTGGGCGCGGCCCATGTCAGGCTGCTGCTGACGAGCGCCAGGGTCATGACAGCAGAGGGGATCAAGGCGTGTCGAGGGAAAACTTGCCAACGCTTGGTATTCGAGGACGTGGACACGCGAGAGATATGAACGGGCATGAAGACTCCAGCAGATGCAGCCATTCTATTGAGGCTTTGATAGCGTTTTGGTTTCGTCGGCGTCCGTATCATTTGGGGTATGCCAGAACTGCCAGAAGTTGAAGTCACCCGTCAGAGTTTTGCGGACCGGATCGTGTCTGCCGAAGTGGTAGATGTGGTGCTGGGTAAGCCGCTGCGTTGGCCCTTGGGTGTGGATGGCGACGAGTTGCGAGGTTGCCGGGTGGGCGCGGTGATTCGCCGGGGCAAGTATTTGTGGGTCCCATTGATCGCGGCATCCGGTCACCGTTCTGGTGGCCTGCTGATTCACTTGGGGATGTCGGGCAGCTTGTCGTTTGAGGGGCGCGCCGGGGCGCCGGGCAAGCATGATCATTTCGATCTGGTGACCACGCGAGGGACCTTGCGGCTTCATGACCCACGGCGCTTCGGTGCGGTGGTCTGGGGAGCATCCATGCACGAAGGGATGCCGGGGAAGCTGCTGTCGGGCCTGGGGCGCGAGCCTTTTGGGGATCCTGAACTGACGCCGGAGTGGGTGCGCAAGCAGCTCAAGGGGCGATCGGTGTCCATCAAGCAGGCTTTGCTGGCTGGCGATGTGGTGGTCGGGGCGGGGAACATCTACGCCTGCGAGGCGCTGTTTCGAGCGGGAATTGATCCCCGGCTGGCTGCGGGGCGGGTCAGCGGCCCGCGATGCGAGCGGCTGTTGCGGGAGGTCCGCGCAGTCTTGAGCGAGGCGGTGGCGCTGGGTGGGTCAAGTTTGAAGGACTTCAAGGATGCGCAAGGCAATCAAGGCCATTTCCAGCTTTCGACCCAGGTCTATGGGCGTGAGGGGGAGCCGTGTCGCGTGTGTGGTTCGCTCATTCGGCGCATTGTTCAGGGGCAGCGGGCCACTTACTACTGTCCGATATGTCAGAAAAGGTGACGATTGCAGACACTCCGGTCTTAACGGTGTACGTTTTGTCCCAAATCCGTTTTTGCCCTTGTGACGGAGCACCGGGCTTGCGCTAGGATGAATCCCATGTTGCCTACTTTTGCCAGCCATCTGGATGCCTTGGGCCAGTGGCGTGCCGATACGGACGCTCGTTTGGGCGCATTGGCGCGTTTCGCCCGAGAACATGATCTGCTTGACGATGCTTCGGCCGAATGGTTCGAGGCCATGCGCCATCGCCTGTCGGGCGAGAAGCTCATGGTGGCGTTTGTTGCAGAGTTCTCGCGCGGCAAGTCTGAGTTGATCAACGCGATCTTTTTCTCGGACAAGGGACGTCGCATGATGCCCGCGTCAGCAGGGCGCACCACGATGTGTCCGGTGGAATTGGGCTATGACGCGGAAGAGCCTGTGGGCTTGTCGCTGTTGCCCATCGAGACGCGGCTGGAGGCCTCATCCTTGGCTGACTATCGTCGTCAGCCTCGTGCCTGGACGTGGGTGGACATGGATTTGTCGAACCCGGATGGCATGGCGCAAGCATTGGCCGAGGTCATGCGGACGCGTCATGTGTCCACACAAGAAGCAGCACGACTGGGTTTTTGGGACGAAGAGCGTCCGGCCGACAATCCTGCCATCCTGTCTGACGGCATGGTGGAAGTGCCGGTGTGGCGTCACGCTCGGATCAATTTGCCGCATCCACTGCTCAAGCGTGGCTTGGTGGTGCTCGATACCCCGGGCCTGAATGCCATCGGGACCGAGCCTGAACTGACATTGGGCCTGCTGCCGCAAGCGCACGCCACAGTGTTCATTCTGGGTGCCGACACAGGCGTGACCAAGTCTGATCTGGATATCTGGCGTGACCATCTGTGTGGCCCGGCCTTGGCTCGTTTTGTGGCGCTCAACAAAATCGACTCGCTGGCGGATCCATTGAGCACGCCAGCCGAGGTAGAGGCTGTGATTCAGCGTCAATGCGAAAGCGTGGCGCAGACGCTGGAAATCCCGGCGGATCATGTGTTTCCGATCTCGGCGCGGCAAGCGCTGGCGGCACGTTTGTCAGGCGATGAGGCCGGTTTGGCCACGAGCCGGATGGAGGCGTTTGAAAACGCCTTGTCCGAAGGCTTGTTGCCGCGTCGTCGGGAGAATCTGGCGGAGGCAGCCATCTTGGGCGCCACGCAGTTTCAAACGCAACTGAATCGCCGTTTTGGCGAGATGCGTCGCTTGTGCGCGGATCAGTTGCTGGAACTGCGCAGCTTGCGTGGCAAGAGCTCGGGCAAGGTGCAGTTGATGCTGCAGCGCGTGCAGGCCGAGGCGGCCGAGTTCGAGTTGTGCACGGCCCGTTTGCAGGCCATGCGAACGGTGCATGCGCGCATGATGAAAGAGGTCTTGAGCGAACTGTCCGCAGAGTGCCTGCGCAAGGAAGTGGAAGGCCTGCAGCAAGTGTTGGGCGCTTCGTGGTTGCCGCTGGGGGCACGCAAGGCGTTTGTGGAGTTGTGTGGGCGCTTGCGTGAGCGCATTGATCAGGCACAGCAGCGCAGCGATGAAATTCACGCCATGCTGGTTGCGTCCTTCTCCAAGCTCAATGCCGAGTTTGGTTTCAGCCTGGTGGCGGACACGCCACTGGACATCCGTAAGTACCACGACGATCTCAACCTGATTGAGCGCAACTACGTGCAGTACTTTGGTTTGAGCCAGGCTTTCCGTTTGGCGCAGCCCGCGTTTCAGGAACAGTTCCGCCGCATGCTGATTTCGCGTTTGCGCGTGGTGTTCGAGACGGTCTGCAACGACGTGGAGTTGTGGAACAAGACGGCCTCGGCGCAGGTGGACAGCCAATTGCGCGAGCGTCGTCGCAACTTCAAGCGTCGCTATGAGTCGCTGGATCGGATCCAGTCGGCATCGAGCGAGCTGGATGCACGGGTACAGGAAGTCCAGGCTCAAGATGAGCGCGTGCTGCAGTTGCAGACCCGACTGGCCACTTTGGTGGACGAGCTGACGCAGCAGGCCAATTTCGACAGCCTGCACGAACCCGAGGCGATTGAGCCCGAGACCAGCCCGACATGAGTGACATGACAGCGGATGACCTGCTGTGTCGTGCGCAGCGGGTGACACCGCTGTTGGCCGACCGACTGGTGGCTTGGCAGCGCCAAGAGGGGCGCCATCATCTGCCTTGGCAGAAGGTGCGTGATCCGTATCGGGTGTGGCTGTCGGAGATCATGTTGCAGCCGACCCAGGTCACGACCGTGCTGGGGTACTTCGACCGTTTTCTGAAGCGATTTCCGGATGTGCAGGCCTTGGCGGCTGCGCCGTTGGATGAGGTGCTGGCGCTGTGGGCCGGGCTGGGCTATTACAGCCGAGCGAGGAACTTGCACCGATGTGCGCAAGCCGTGGTGAGCGAGCATGGCGGCGTGTTTCCGGCATCGGCGCAGGCCTTGCAAACCTTGCCGGGCATTGGTCCGTCGACAGCCGCAGCCATTGCGTCGTTCTGTTTCGACGAGCGCGTGTCCATCATGGATGGCAACGTGAAGCGTGTGCTGAGCCGCGCGCTGGGTTGGGGGCAGGATCTGTCGATTCGCGCCCATGAAAAGGCGCTTTGGGCGGCGGCCGATGCGTTGGTGCCGTCCCGCGCGCAAGACATGCCTGCGTACACCCAAGGCTTGATGGATCTGGGCGCCACCGTGTGCACGCCCCGCAAACCATCGTGCCTGATGTGCCCGTGGTCAGACTTGTGTGTGGCGAGGGAGGTGGGGCAGCCAGAAGCCTACCCGGTCAAAACGCGCAAGCTCAAGCGCGGTGTGCGCGAAAACTGGTGGATGTGGTGGCAGTGGCAAGACCAAGTCTGGCTGCAACCCATGCCGGACAAGGGTGTGTGGGCAGGCTTGTGGACTTTGCCCCTGCTCGACAGTGAAGCCGATGCGGCGGCTTGGGTCGATGCGATGCCCATCGACGCCTTGTCGGTGGAGCGTCAACCTCGCCTCAAGCACGTGCTCACCCACCTGGACTGGTGGCTGACACCTTGGCATTGCGTGGTTCAGTCCGAGGTTCAACGACAGGCGCTCACGCAGCGCTTGCTGGCAGAGAATGAGCAGGGCACCTGGGTGCCCTTGGCCGAGTTGAAGCAAAAGGCCTTGCCTGCGCCTCTGAGCAAGTTGCTGCTGGGGTTAGTGCGGCGAGGGACTGACGGCATCAGGCCAAGGTGACGATCACCGGGGCATGGTCGCTGGGGCGCTCGTTTTTGCGCGGGGCTTTGTCGATCACGCAAGCGCTGACCTGGGGCTTGAGTGCGTCGCTCACCAGAATGTGGTCGATGCGCAGTCCTTGGTTCTTGCGGAAAGCCAGGTTGCGGTAGTCCCACCAACTCCAGGGCTTGGGCGGCTGGTCGAACAAGCGGAAGGCGTCCACCAGGCCCAGTTGCAGCAGTTGCTGGAAGTGGGTGCGCTCTTCGACGGTGCAGTGGATCTGGTCCTTCCAGCCGACGGGGTCGTACACGTCGTCGTCGGTAGGGGTGATGTTGAAATCGCCCATCAGCACAAGGTGTGGGTGGCGGCTCAATTCGTCTTTCAGCCAGGCTTGCAAGGCATCCAGCCACGCCATCTTGTAGGCAAACTTGTCGCTGCCGGGGGCCTGGCCGTTGGGGAAGTAGCCGCCAATCACGCGCACCTGGCCATGCACAGCATGGGGGACGGTGCCGGCGATCACGCGGGCCTGATCGTCTTCAAAGCCCGGGATGTTCTTGACGATGTCGGTGCTGGGCTCGCGCGTCAGCAGTGCGACACCGTTGTAGGTCTTTTGACCAAACCACTGGGCGTGGTAGCCGGCAGCTTCGAGGTCCGCATGCGGGAACTTGTCGTCGGTGAGTTTGGTTTCTTGCAGAACCAGTGCATCGACGGGGTTGGCGGCCAGCCAGTCCATCAGTTGAGGCAGACGGACGGACAGGGAGTTGACGTTCCAGGTGGCGAGTTTCATGGCTTTGAAAGGAAAAAGCCCGCGGTGCCATGCTCAGCACCGCGGGCTTGTCATTGTGCCCAATCAGGCTTGTTTTTGCTGAAGGGCCAGGCGTTTGCCACGTGCCCGGATGTTCAGGGCTTCCACTGCCAGGGAGAAGGCCATGGCGGCGTAGATGTAGCCCTTGGGGATGTGCGCCTCGAAGGCTTCTGCAGTCAGGGCCATGCCCACCATCACGAGGAAGGCCAAGGCCAGCACCTTGACGGAGGGGTGTTGGTCAACGAAGTCGCCGATGGGCTTGGCCGCGAACAGCATCACGCCAACGGATGCGATCACGGCGGCAATCATCACGGGGAGCTTGTCAACCATGCCGACGGCGGTGATGACCGAGTCCAGCGAGAAGACGATGTCGATGATGGCGATCTGGCCGATGATGCTCCAGAACAGCTTGGCACCGGCCGACTTGAGCACCGCAGGATCGGTGTCGGGCGCATGATCTTCTTCGCGGGCTTCGACTTCGACGAAGATTTCGTGCGAGGCCTTGTACAGCAGGAACAGACCACCCAGCAGCAGCACCAGGTCACGGCCGCTGATGCCTTGTCCGAACAGGTGGAAGAGGTCTGCCTTGAGGCCCATGACCCAGCTCAGCGAGAACAGCAGGGCCAGCCGAGACAGCATGGCAAAGCTCAGGCCGAGGCGACGTGCCTTGTCGCGCAATTCGGCGGGCAGGCGGCCCACCAGGATGGAGATGAAGATGATGTTGTCCACGCCCAGGACGATTTCAAGGGCGGTCAGCATCGCGAAGGCGATCCAGATGTTGGGGTCGAGCAGGAAGTCCATGACGTTGTCTTGTTTCAGGTCCTTGCCGAGGATGGCAAAGACCCGAGCTTAGAGTCAACGGAGGACTGAGTAAATCCGAATTGTCTGGGTTGACGTTTCGGGAAAAACGAAGTGTTGTGGGCAAAACGCGATTGATGCTTTTTGCACTTGGATGAGGGAAGTCAGGTGGTTGTGCGTTGGTAGGTGACGAAAGCGTAGGCCAGACCCGTGTCGGTTTGGTGGCACTCGCGCGAGGTCTCCTCAAATGCGCTGCGATCCCAGGCTGGGAAAAACGCGTCGGCATCGTAGTCGGCATCGACCTCTGTGAGCACGATGTCTTGCACCAAAGGCAGGGCTTGTTCGTAAATTTGCGCGCCACCAATGATGAAGACCTTGGGGGCGTCGGCCACCATGCTCAGGGCTTCGGCCAGGGAGGAGGCTGTGTCCACGCCGGATGCAGACCAGTCGGCTTGCCGGGTGATGACGATGTTGCGGCGACCGGGAAGGGGGCGCCCGATGGAGTCGTAGGTCTTGCGGCCCATGATGACCGGGCAGCCCAGGGTGGTGCGCTTGAAGAATTTCAGGTCTTCGGGCAGGTGCCACAGCAGGGCATTGTCTTTGCCGATGGCGCCATTGCGAGCCACGGCGGCGATGAGGGCGATGCGAGGGGAGCTCATGGGATGCGATCAGACGGCCATGGGGGCAGTGAGCGGGGCGTGGTGTTGGTAGCCTTCCAGCCAGAAGTCGGCGGGCTCGACTTTTTCCAGCCACTCAGGCTCGTATTGGCCCGTGACGGCGAAGTCGGGGATGCGGTCGGACAAAACCAGTTTGGGCGCAGGGAAGGGCTCGCGCTGGAGCTGCTCTTGCAGCATGTCCACGTGGTTTTCGTAGATGTGGGCGTCACCGATGAAGTAGGTGAACCAGCGGGGTTTGTAGCCCGTGAGGCGACCCATCAGGGTCAGCAGCGCGGCGCCTTCGGTGAGGTTGAAGGGGGTGCCCAGACCGACGTCGTTGCTGCGGATGTACAGGCACAGCGAGATCTCGCCTTTGGCCTGGTTGACCAGGAACTGGTAGAGCAGGTGGCAAGGGGGGAGCGCCATTTCCTCGAGCTGCGCCCAGTTCCAGCCGTGGAAGAGGATGCGGCGGTTGCCGGGATCCTTGTGGATGGTGTCCAGGCACTGGCGCAATTGGTCAATGGCCTTGTAGAGCAGAACTTGTTCGCCCTGGCCGTCGGTGCTGTCGAACTGACCGAGGACCTGGTAGCCGCGGGCGGTGGCATCCTGAATTTGCGCGGTGGCCATGGCAGGCAGCATTTTGTAGGCTGGCCAGTTGCGCCATTGCACGCCGTAAACGGGGCCGAGGTCGTCGTCGCCCAGACGGTAAGGGTTGGCCAGCCAGGCCTGGTTTTCGTTGGCGTTCTGGTCCCAGACTTTGCAGCCCAGGGCGCGGAACTCGGCGGCGTTGCGGCTGGCGCGCAGGAAACCCACCATCTCGCCAATGGCGGATTTGAACGCCAGCTTTTTGGTCGTGACGGCCGGGAAGCCCTCTTGCAGGTCAAAACGCATCATGGCGCCGGGCATGCTCAAGGTGCGCACGCCGGTGCGGTTGTCTTGCCAGCTACCGGTGTCGAAGATGGTTTGAACGAGGTCGAGGTACTGTTTCATGGCCGTCCTGTAAAACACAACAGCCGGCTGGAAGGCCGGCTGTCGATATTGTCGCCTTGATTGCCGGCGACATGGATGTGGGCAGATTTACTGCTGAGCTGGTGCTGGGTCGCGCAGGAAGATCTCGACGCGACGGTTCTTGGCCTGGCCGTCAGCGGTGTCGTTGCTGGCGATGGGCTCACGCGAGCCACGGCCCACGGTCTCGATGCGCGAAGCGGGCACGCCGCGGTCTTCCAGGAAGTTCTTGACGCTTTCGGCGCGTTGCAGCGACAGCGGGTTGTTGATGGCATCGGAGCCGGTGCTGTCGGTGTGGCCCACTACGCGCACGATCATCCCGCTGCCGTTGCTGGTCAGACCCTTGGCAAAGGTTTCCAACACTGAGCGCAGTTCAGGCTTGAGGGCTGCGCTGTTGCGGGCGAACGAAATGTCGCTGGGCACGTTGAGCTTCAGTTGGTTGTCGGCGGTGCGGGTGACGTCGATGTCGGTGCCGCGGGTGGCTTGTTCCATGGCGGCTTGCTGCTCTTGCATGCGCTTGGACCACAGGTTGCCAGCGATGGCGCCGGCTGCAGCGCCCAGTGCTGCACCGCGCACGGTGTTCTTGCCGCAGGTGGCGCTGCCGATGGCGGAGCCCAGCACGGTGCCGATGGCCGCACCGGTGGCGGTGCCGCGCTGGGTTTCATCCATGTTGGCGCAACCGGTGATCAGGAACGCGCCAGACAGGGCAGAGATCAGCAGCGAGCGGCTCAGACGGGGATGGAAAAGGGTAGACATGAACAATTCCTTGATGACGATGGCGTGGGGCGATGCATTTCGCTCCCCGCACGGGTAGAACGCGCCAGGTGTCCAACGTGATGACAGCGGGTTGGCGTTACGCGGATGAAACTTGATCGAATTGCATGGAGGCCAGCTTGGCGTAGAGCCCATTTCGCCCCATGAGTTCCGTGTGGGTGCCGACATCCACGATGCGTCCCCCATCCATGACGACGATGCGATCCGCGTTCACCACCGTGCTGAGTCGGTGGGCGATGACCAGTGTGGTGCGGTCCTTCATGGCTTCTTCCAGGGCGGCCTGAACGGCGCGTTCGCTCTCGGTGTCGAGTGCGCTGGTGGCTTCGTCGAGCAGCAGCAGGGGCGCATTTTTCAAAATGGCGCGCGCGATGGCGATGCGCTGACGCTGTCCGCCAGAGAGCCGCACGCCGCGCTCGCCCAGGTAGGTGGCATAGCCCTCGGGCAGTTTGCGGAGGAATTCGTGGGCGTGCGCAGCTTGTGCGGCGGCGATCACTTCGTCGTCGGTGGCCTCGGGGCGACCGTAGCGGATGTTTTCGAGCGCGCTGGTCGAGAAAATGGTGCTGTCTTGCGGGACGATGCCGATGCGCTGCCGCAGGTCGGTCAGCGACAGGGACTGGATGGGGCAGCCATCCATCTCGATCTGCCCGTGCTGCGGATCGTAAAAGCGCAGGATGAGTTGAAAGACGGTGCTTTTGCCTGCGCCGCTGGGGCCAACCAGGGCAATGGTCTCGCCTGCGCGAACCTGGAGTTGCAGGTCGGACAAGGCTGCTTGCCCGGGACGGGATGGGTAGTGGAAGCTCAGGTCGCGCAGGTCCAGGCGTGCGCCGTGGCTAGGCGTCGGGAGGGACTGCGGGGACGGCGGGGATTGGATGGGGGAGTGCGCATGCAGCAACTCCATCAAACGCTCGGTGGCGCCGGCCGCACGCAGGATGTCGCCGTAGACCTCTGACAAGGCCGCGACCGCGCCCAGCAAAAGGATGACGTAGACGACGGTTTGCCCCATGTGTCCGGCCGAAATGCGGCCATCCAGCACAGCCTGGGTGCCTTGGTACAGGCCCCACAGCAAGGCGCCGGTGGTGGCCGAGATGATGAACGCGACCAGGAATGCGCGGGCACGAATCCGCCGCTCGCCGGTCCGGAAGGCCTGGTCCGTGGCCTCGTCAAACCGGTGGGCTTCGCGGTGCTCGGCGGTGTAGCTTTGCACCACCGGGACGGCATTGAGTACTTCGGCCGCGATGGCGCTGGAATCGGCGATCTTGTCCTGACTGACTCGGGACAGGCGTCTCACCCTTCGGCCATAGACGATGGCGGGCAAGACCACCAGCACGAATCCCCCCAGGACTTGGGCCATCACATAGGGGTTGGTGGCCACCAGCATGACCAGTGCACCTGTGGCCATGATCAGGTTGCGCAAGCCGAGGGACACGCTGGTCCCGACGACGGTTTGGATGAGCGTGGTATCCGCCGTCAGGCGTGAGAGCACTTCACCGGTTTTGGTGGTTTCAAAGAATTCCGGACTTTGCTGCAGCACGTGGCGGTACACCGCGCGTTTGATGTCGGCGGTGATGCGTTCACCGAGCCAGGTCACCATGAAGTAGCGGGATGCCGCAAAGACGCCCATGGCCACGCCTACGGCAAACAGGGCCAGAAAGTGCGAGCGCATGGCCATGACGCGCTGACCGGGGTCGGCAGACACCAGCCCTTGGTCGATCAGGGTACGCAGGGCCAAAGGTAAGACGAGCGTCGTGAGGGCGGCCAACACCAGGAAGACGAACGCCCAGGCCATGCGCGCGCGATAGGGGCGCAGAAATGGGGTGAGGTCTCTCAATGCCCGCACGGATTTTGGGGAGGCGGTGTCTGGGCCGGTGCGTTCAGTCATGTGGCGGAGGAGGTGCAAAGACCCACGGATTATGAGGTGAGGGTATTCCTTGATTTGACAATGTTTGACTAAGCAAATAAATTTCGCGCCATGCCAAATGCCAATCATCCAACCCCAAAGGATGCCCCTGTCCCTGCTGACTTTTACAAGATCGGCAAGTTCTCGCGCGAGAACAGCGTGGGCTACCTCATGCGCCGCATCGTGCAGACCATGGTGCACACGGTGGACCGACGCCTGGAAGGCCATGGGCTGACCCAAGCTCAGTGGACGCCCATGTTTTTGATTCACCGAGGCCAGGCTGCAACCCTGGCGGCGCTGGCACGTGACCTGTACATGGACCCGGGTGCCCTGACGCGCACGCTGGATCGCTTGGAGGCCAAGGGGCTGTGCCGCCGCGAGCGCTCTACAGAAGACCGACGCGTGGTCAACCTGGCTTTGACGCCGGAAGGTGAGAAGTCCATCGAGCAAGTGCCGGAGGTGCTGTGCGATGTGGCCAATCACCTGTTGGCGGGCTTTTCACACGAAGAGTGGCAAACCTTGATGGGCTTTTTGCGCCGCATGGCCACCAATGCAGAAGAACTGCGAGAGCACACCTGCGGAGCTGCTGACAAGCAGACGAAATAAATGAAGTACTTGCACAAACTGGGCTCTGCGCAGGCCGCGCATCCCGTCAAATGGGTGGCGCTGGCTGCGATGGGGTTGACGCTGTCAGCCTGTTCGACGCATGGCGACATTCAGGGCCGGTTGTCGGCGTTGGAGTCAGGCAAGCTGGGCCTTCAACAGGCGACGCTGGCCGAGGTGGATGCGGCGCCGCAAGCGTGGTGGACCGGCTATGGCGACCGCCAGCTTGCGAGCCTGATTGAGCGTGCGCTGGCCGACAACCCTTCGATTCAGGTCGCGCAAACACGCTGGCAGCGTGTGCAGGCGCAAGCTGTGGCGGTACAGGGCGAGCACGAAGCCAAGCTGCAAGCCAGTGGTGAGATTGACCGGCAGCACTTCACCGCGCATGGTTTGTATCCCTACCCGGTGGCCGGCGCTTCTCTGACGTCCGGGACGGCGCAGCTCGCAGGCAGTTGGGAGTTGGACCTGTTTGGGCGTCAGCGTGCCGAGATTGACAGCAGCATTGGTCAAACCAAGGCTGCCAGTGCCGATCTGCACGCCGCGCGCTTGCTGCTGTCGACCCAAGTGGCGCGCACCTATGTGCAACTGGGCCGCCTGCAGAGTCAGCGCGCTGTGGCGCAGCGCACCCTGTCGCAGCGTGAGGAAATGCTGGCGCTGGTGAAGCAGCGTGTGCAGGCCGGCTTGGACACCAAGGTGGAGTTGAAGCAGGCCGACGGCGCTTTGCCTGAAACGCGTGTGCAACTGGAGGCGCTGGACGAGCAAATCGCGCTCACCCGCCATGCGCTGGCGGTGCTGACGGGGCAAGCCCCGAACGCACTGGATGGCCTGACCGTGACGCTGGATGCGTTGCCGGTTCAGCAGGCGCCTGACAACGTGCCTGCGGACCTGCTGGCCCGCCGTGCGGACGTGATGGCGGCACGGTGGCGTGTGGAATCGTCTGGCTTTGAGGTGGATGCGGCGCGGGCCTTGTTCTACCCCAACGTGAACCTGACCAGCTACGCCGGCTACAACGCCATCGGCCTGGAAAACCTGTTCAAGCCGGCCAGCTGGCAATGGGGGTTGATGCCCGCGGTGCATTTGCCCCTGTTTGACGGCCAACAGCGACGCGCCAACCTCATGGGCAAGGTGGCTGAACAGGATGCAGCCATCGCCACCTATAACCAGGCCGTGTTGCAGGCCGCGCAGGACGTGACGGATTTGCTCGCCAGTGGTCAATCCTTGACGCGTCAACAGCGCGAGCAGCAGGCTGCGCGCGCCAGCATCGAGACCGCGTATGACCTGGCCATGCAGCGTTATCGCGCCGGCATGGGCACCTACCTGATCGTGCTGAATGCCGAGTCCAGTGTGCTCAATCAGCGCCGCCTGGCCATTGATCTGCAGGCACGCGTGCTGGACAGCCAGTTTGCGTTGTATCGCGCCTTGGGCGGCAGCTTGCAAACCACCGCCGCATCGCCCGCCCCCGTATCTTCTTCGAGCCCCCAAACCATCCAGACCCGCGGAGACCGCACATGAGCAGTAACGCCAACACCGTAGACAACGCCGCCCTCAAGATGGATGCACAGACTCGTCGCAAGAAGGGCCTCAAGGCCGTGGCTTTGGTGGTCGCGCTGGCGGGTGCCGGCTACGCGGCCTATTACCACTTCGTGAGCAGCCACTACGAGCACACCGACAACGCCTACGTGCAGGCCAACATCGTGCAGATCACGCCACTGGTGGGGGGCACGGTGCTGACCATCGGGGCCGATGACAACGACCGCGTCAAGGCAGGCCAGGTGCTGGTGAAGCTGGATGCCGCTGATGCCCAAGTGGCGCTGGATCAGGCGCAGGCGCAACTGGCGCAAACCGTGCGTGAAGTGCGCACCTTGTTTGCCAACAATGCCACCTTGACGGCACAGATCAGCCTGCGTCAGGCCGATGTGGACAAGGCGCGCACCGAGGTCGCTCGCCTGCAGGAAGACGTGACCCGTCGTACCCCGCTGTTGGCCACTGGGGCCGTGGGCAAGGAAGAGTACAACCATGCGACCGCGCAGCTGAACGCCAGCCGCAGCGCCTTGGCGGCTGCGGAGTCGGCCTTGGCGGCTGCACGTGAGCAACTGGCCTCGAACCAGTCGCTGACCGAGGGGACGTCGGTGGCGCAGCACCCGAATGTGGCCCGTGCGGCGGCTCGGGTGCGCGAAGCCTATCTGGCCCTGCACCGTGTGGACCTGGTGGCACCGGTGGATGGCTACATCGCCAAGCGCAGCGTGCAGTTGGGTCAGCGCGTGCAAGCTGGGTCGCCTTTGATGGCACTGGTGACGCTGGATCAGCCCTGGGTGGACGCAAACTTCAAGGAAAGCCAGCTGAAGAGCGTGCGCATTGGCCAAGAGGCCACCTTGACGGCCGACGTGTATGGCCAGAAGGTGGTGTACCACGGCACGGTGTCGGGCCTGGGCGCTGGCACCGGTGCAGCGTTTTCGCTGCTGCCTGCTCAAAACGCCACAGGCAACTGGATCAAGATTGTGCAGCGCGTGCCCGTGCGCATCGCCTTGGATGCTGCCGAAGTGAAGGCGCACCCACTGCGCGTGGGCTTGTCGATGGAGGTGGAGCTGGACGTCAGCAAGCAGGATGGCCCCATGCTGGCCGCATCGCCGCGCCAAGGCGTGGTGGCGCAGACCACGGTGTACGACAACCAGCAGCGTGATGCCGAGACACTGGTGCACCGCATCATTCAAAACAACCTGGGCGCCGCCGCTCGGTCGGCCAAGGGAGCCTGAGCATGAGTCAACCTGCAGCCGGTGGGGCGGGGCACATGCCGCACCCGCCGTTGACGGGGGCGCCGCTCAAGTGGGGCACGGTGGCCTTGTCGCTGGCCACGTTCATGAACGTGCTGGATTCGTCCATCGCCAACGTGTCTTTGCCTGCCATTTCGGGTGACCTGGGCGTGAGCACCACGCAGGGCACGTGGGTCATCACCAGCTTTGGCGTGGCCAATGCGATTTCGGTGCCCCTGACCGGCTGGCTGACGCAGCGCTTTGGCGCGGTTCGCTTGTTCACGGCCAGCGTGCTGCTTTTTGTGCTGGCCTCGTGGCTGTGCGGCTTTGCGCCGTCGCTGGAGTTGCTGATTGCCTTTCGCGTGCTGCAGGGGCTGGTGGCGGGGCCCATGATCCCGCTGTCGCAAACGCTCTTGCTGTCCAGTTACCCACCGGCCAAAGCTGGCACGGCGCTGGCCTTATGGGCCATGACGACCTTGGTCGCGCCGGTCACCGGGCCCTTGTTAGGGGGCTGGATCACGGACAACGTGTCGTGGCCGTGGATCTTCTACATCAACGTCCCCGTGGGTTTGGGGGCCGCGTTCGTGACCTGGCGGATCTATGCCAAGCGGGAAACGCCGACCCGCAAGTTGCCGATTGATTCGGTGGGCCTGGGGCTGCTGGTGGTATGGGTGGGTGCTTTGCAGATCATGCTCGACAAGGGCAAAGAGCTGGAGTGGTTCGAGAGCTCCCAGATTGTGATTCTGGGACTCGTGGCCTTGATCGGGTTTGTGGTCTTCCTCATCTGGGAGTTGACCGCCGAGCACCCCATTGTCGATTTGCGCCTGTTTGCGGGCCGTAACTTTGCTGTGGGGGTGGTGGCGCTGTCGGTGGCGTACTGCCTCTTCTTTGGCAACGTGGTGCTGCTGCCGCTGTGGTTGCAGCAGTTCATGGGCTACACGGCGTCGGCAGCGGGGATGGCGGTGGCGCCTGTGGGCTTGCTGGCCATTTTGTTGTCACCGGTGGTGGGGCGTAATGTGACCCGTGTGGACACCCGTGCCTTGGCCACGGTGTCTTTCCTGGGCTTTGCGATGGTGTTGTGGATGCGCTCGCACTTCATCGTGCAAGCCGACTTCGCCACCATCATGGTGCCGACCATTCTGCAGGGGGCCGCACTGGCGTTCTTCTTCATTCCGCTGAGCGCCATCACCTTGAATGGCCTCACGCCAGACCGCATTCCGTCTGCTTCGGGTTTGAGCAATTTTGTGCGGATCACGGCAGGCGCCATGGGCACTTCGGCGGTCACCACCATCTGGGACAACCGCGCGACCTTGCACCACGCACACATGGTGGAGCACATCACCCCGACCGATCCGGCTGCGGTGGGCTCGCTGGCGGCGCTGCAAAGCGGTGGCTTGAGCTACGAGCAAGCTGCGGCGCAGATCTCGCGTCTGATTGATCAGCAGGCGTTCACGCGCGCAGCAGACGACGTGTTTCTGGCCTCAGCCTGGTTGTTCTTGTGCCTGATCCCGATCATCTGGTTGGCACGACCACGTCAGGGTGGCGCCGCCGTGGATGCGGGCGGCGCACACTGATCAATTGGTTTACTCGGGAATGGCGTAGTCGGCATCGCTCATCAGATCGATGCCGCACGACAAATCGCTCACCCATTCGATGAACTGCTTCACGGCCGCACCTTCCAGGGGGGCGCCGTGTTGCGGCACGATCATGTCGATCTTCAACTGACGCACCATGCGGGCCCAGAAGCGCAGGATCTTGCCCGAGACCATGTAGCGACGGTGGAACGCGTCCATGCCGGGAGGCAGCGGGTCGAGCGAACTGAAGGGCTTGGTGGCATCTTTGCCCGCGATGAGCGACACGCCCAAGTCGCCCGAGAACAGGATGCGGCTGAGCGGATCGTAGAACTGGAAGTTGCCTTCGGCGTGCATGAAGTGCGCGGGCAGGGCAACCAATTCGCTGTTGCCGATCTGGATGCGCATGCCCTTGTCAGGGATGCCCACCACACGGCCCGTGGTCTTGCCGGGCTTGCAGAAGTGGGGAACAAAGCGCTCCCACAGCTTGGACACGTAGAGCTTGGCGTCCGGTGTGGCGGTCATCCAGCGGTCGAGCGACGCAATGATGTCCGGGTCGGCGTGCGAGGCCAGGATAGCCGACAGGCGCGAGGGCGGAAAGTAATGGGTCATGCCCAGATACAACTCGCTGTAGGCGAGGTTGCCACCTGGATCAATGATGGCGCCGGTGTCGTCATTCACGACGAGGAACTGGTTGGCCTGAACTGCCTCACCCCCCTCCGAGCTCATGTCAGAAAACATCAGGCAGACATGGCCGCCGTGGCGATACAGTTCGTAGGACATTGGGGACCTGGTTACAGCTACTGCAAAAGGGGGGAAGGATAGGGTTTTACTGTAGCTATGGGCTTAACTTAGATCAACTCTGTCTTTCATCGAAGAGGTATAAGGCCGGCATTTTTCGGCATCAGGCCGACAGTTGAGGGGTGCGGGCTGCGCCCAGCGCACGCGGGGTCTCTGCAACCTCCCATTGGCCTTGTGTGGTGTGCTCGAACTTGAAGACCGAAATCATCTGCATCAGGCGTTCGGCCTCGACGCGCAAACGATGGGCGGCCTCGGTCGATTGCTCGACGAGGGCGGCATTGCTGCTGGTCATGCCATCGAGTTGTTGTGTCGCCTGGTTGACTTGAGAGAAGCCGACGGACTGCTCTTTTGTCGCATGCGAGATGGCGCCGATGATGCGGCTGACTTGCGCATTGCTGTCCAGGATGGCCTGCATGTTGGCGCCAGCGTTGTGGACCAGCTGTGTGCCGTTCTCGATCTTGGTCAGGCTGTCGTTGATCAGTGACTTGATTTCGCGGGCCGATTGCGCGCTGCGTTGCGCCAGGCTGCGCACTTCGCTGGCGACCACGGCAAAGCCACGCCCAGACTCGCCGGCGCGCGCTGCTTCCACGGCGGCGTTGAGCGCCAGGATGTTGGTCTGGAAGGCGATGCTGTCGATCACCCCAATGATGTCTGCGATGCGCTGGCTGGCCGTGGTGATGGTGTCCATGTTATGCACGGCCTGCGTCATGACGTCCTGCCCTTGACGCGCGGTTTCGCTGGCGCTGAATGCCAGAGCATTGGCTTGCTGCGCCGAGTCGGCCGTTTGTTCCACGGTGCTGGTCAGCTGATAGATGGCGGTGCTGGTTTCTTCCAGGCTGGCCGCAGCAGACACCGTGCGCCCATGCAAGTCTTCACTGCCCACAGCGATCTGGATGGATGCGCTGGACACCATGTCGACGGACTTGCGGACGTTGTGCAGGATCTGGACCCAGCTTTGGCGCGCGGTTTCGAGCGCGTTCATGCAGTCACCGATTTCGTCACGCTGATGGGTGGCGCAACTGCGTGTGAGGTCGCCCTCAGCCAGCGATTCCGCCAAGGCCTTCATGCGATGCACGGGCTTGAGGATGCCGCGAATCAAGGTGGTCATCAGCCACAGGCCGAAGCCGATCAAGGCCACGATGACAATGCCCAGGATCACCACCTTCACGCGGATGCCGTGCTGACGGGCGGCCAGAGCCTCGACCACGTGCTCAGTGACCTGTGTGGTGACTTGCGTTTGCGCATCGATGAAACGGCTTGCATGCTCGAAATAGGCCTGCGGCGTCATGCTGCTCAGCTGAGATTCGGTGTCACCTTCCAGCAAGGCCCGTGTTTCGTTGGACAGTCGGCGCAGGTCTTCCAGCTTGTTCAATGCCGGGCCAACCAGTGTGTCCTGCAAGTCGGCTTGACGACGTGCGGCGGCCTTCAGGTGAGTTTCCAGACTGCCGAGGCGTTCCAGCAACCGGCCGTGTGTGTCTTGTGCCAGTTGCAGGTTCTGTGACATGCCGGTGGGGGAGGCTAGGAAGCTGGTGCCCAGGCCCCGCACGCGCGCAGCCAGTTCGGTGACACGCGGCCCTTCCTGGAAGCCACTGATGATCATCAGGTAAGGCACTTCTTCCGGGTCGTACAACAAGTTGCTGGAAGCGGCCACTTCAAACATCAGGCCCAGCATCTTGTCGATCAACTCGGTGTGGCGCCGGAAGCTTTCTTCTGCGGCGATCTGACGTTGGGTGACCTGACCCACCAGCTCGACGCTTTGTCGGTGCAGATCTTTGGCCAGTGTCAGAACGTGCTCATCCAAGTCCGTGTCTTGCCATTGCGCTTCGAAGGTCCGCCATTGTTGCTCCAGTCCTTCGGCCGCCTGCAAGCGTGCGGCATTGGTGCCCTCGTTGTTCTGCAGCCAGGGGCCAGACAGGCCACGGTGACGTTGCACCTGCGCAATCGTCTGAACCAGGGTATTGGCGGGCGTGATGCCTCGCTGTTCGTGGTCGTTGAAGAACCAGCTGACGCGGAGGTCTTCAAACAGTGCGTAGAGGGGAATGAGCGAGATCAGGCTCAGGAACAGGCACAGGCCAATCAGACGGAGTCTGAGGGGCAAGTTATTGATGGCAGACATGTCGGAATCAGTCGGGGAAAGCGCCCCTCTTCGCTAAATCGACGCGCATCATGCCCGTTTCACCGGAGTGTGATCTGCGAATCAAAGGGGGCTGAACCAGCCAGCTTGGCGGCGGGGACCGATTTTATGAACGAGAATCGTTCTTGAATACTCTGCGGACCTGATCCAGCGCGTCAGAGCGGTCACATGTCACGATATGGCGTTGCGGCATGCTGCGCAGCCAGGTGATCTGCCGTTTGGCCAACTGCCGCGTGGCGGCAATGCCTTTGTCCATCACCTCGCGCAGCACGGCGGGCTGGCTGAGGTCCAGTCCGGCATCCAGCGCCTCCCATACCTGTCGGTAACCGACACAGCGAATGGACGGCAGGCCCACGTGCAGATCGGGGCGTTCGCGCAAGCGCATGACTTCGTCAATGAAGCCGGCGGCCATCATTTGCTCAAAGCGCAAAGCAATGCGGTGGTGCAGCCAGGTGCGATCACTGGGCTCCAGCGACACCAGCACCGCGTCGTGCGCAGGAGGGCGCTCCCCGGTCTGACGACTGTGGAAGCTCGACAGGGGCTTGCCCGTGCTGTGCCAAACCTCGAGCGCACGCTGGATGCGCTGGGTGTCGCCGGGCGCCAGTCGGGCTGCGGTGATCGGGTCCACCTGTGCCAACTCCGCGTGCAGGGCAGGGCTGCCCAGCTCGGCCATGCGGGCATCAAGCATGGCGCGGATGGCCGGGTCGGCGGGCGGCATGTCGTCCAGCCCTTCCAGCAAGGCCTTGATGTAGAGCATCGTGCCACCCACGAGCAAGGGGGTGCGGCCTCGTGCGCGAATCTCACCGATCAGGCGTTCGGTGTCTTGCACAAAGCGTGCGGCGCTGTAGCTTTCGGTGGGGTCGAGGATGTCGATCAGGTGGTGCGGTACCTGTGCCATCTCGGCCGTCGTGGGCTTGGCGGTGCCAATGTCCATGCCCCGGTAGATCAGCGCCGAGTCCACGCTGATGATTTCGATGTCGACCTCTTGCGCCAGCGCCAGTGCGGCGGCGGTCTTGCCGCAGGCCGTGGGCCCGGCGAGGATCCAGGTGGGCGCCGTGGGAGTGGTGTGCGTCATGCGGGTTCCTTGGGCAGACCATCGCGCTGCACGCGATGCAGGGCGACCCGGGCCGTGATCAGGCCCCCGATGCCCATGCCCAGTGTCATGGGGTGAATGGTGCCAGACCAGCCGGGCTGGGCCGTCCACCACGCCAGCGCAGCACCGACGACAAAGGCCGTGCAGGCCAGGATGAATCCGGACAAGGCCGATGCCGCACCGGCGCGCGTCGGGAAGGCCGCAACCACGCCCGTTTGGCCACAGGGTTGGTGGATGCCGTGGCCCATGCCATACAACCACAGGCCCGGAAACATGGCCCAAACCGGGATGGACAGTCCCAGTGTCCATTGCAACAGCGACAGCACGGCCAAACTGAGGCCGCCTGTCAGCGACAGCCAGCCAGCCAGACGAACCGTGCGGATCAACCCTCGGGTGTGCAGCGCGCGCCGGCACACCAAGGTGCCCAGCAGATAGGCCAGCGAGACCGTGGCCATGATCAGGCCGCAACCCGTGCGTGTGCCGCCCAGCACGTCAATGAAGACGAAGGACGACAAGGCCAGGTAGACGTAGAGCCCACCATAGGTGGACGAGGTGAGCAGGGTGTGGGCTCGGAAGGTGGGGTGCCTGGAAATGTCCCACCAGTTCAGGAGCATGGCCTTCACGGGCTGTGGGGCCTGTCGCCGGTGGGGCGGCAAGGTTTCCGGCAGCTTGAACCATACAAAACCCAGAATCAGCAGCGACGACAGCAACAACATGGACATCGTCACGCGCCAGCCGCCATAGGTGGCGGTCAAGCCCCCCAGCGCCGGACCGATCAGGGCCAGCACGCCCAGAATGCCCAGCCCCTTGGTCATCACACGTGCGCCATCTTCCGGGTCATACAGATCCCGGATCATGGCTCGGCCACACACCACGGCGGCGGACAGGCACGCACCTTGCGCAATGCGGGCCACCAGCATCATCGACAGGTCTTGGGCCAGGGTGGCCATGATGCTGGCCAGCACGTACAGGCCCAGGCCCCAGCGCAAGACGGGGCGGCGGCCCACACGGTCGGCCACCGGCCCCCAGATCAGTTGCCCCAAGCCGAAGGCGAGGATGAGCACCGACAGCGTCCACTGGGCCTGAGACGCGCTCAGGTGCAAGTCCTGCTTCATTTGAGGCAGGGCGGGCAAGTACAGATCGGTGGTGATGGGCTGCAGCCCGGTGAGCAGTCCCACGGCCACTACCGCCACCCACGCAGGGACGGCGGCGGATCGATCAGAAGCGTTCATCGGGTCGCAGGAAACGCCATTGGCCCGCAGGCAACTTGCCCAGCGTGATGCGACCCATGCGCACGCGCTTGAGGCCCACCACTTTCAGGCCCACCAGTTCACACATGCGGCGAATCTGGCGCTTGCGACCTTCGCGCAGCACGAAGCGCAACTGATGCTCGTTTTGCCACGACACCTGGGCTGGCTTCAGTTGGCGGCCATCAAGTTCCAGCCCGTGGCGCAGTTGGTTCAGGGCTTCGGGTGGCACCACGGCCGACACGTTTTCGGCGTCGGGTTGTGGCATCCATTGCACGCGGACCAGGTATTCCTTTTCGATGCCGGAGTCTTCGCCAATGAGCTGTTTGGCGATGCGCCCGTCTTGCGACAACACCAGCAAGCCGGTGGAGTCGATGTCCAGGCGCCCGCAAGGCGCCAGGTTGCGCAGGTGACCGCGCGTCAGCTTGATGGGCAGGCGGTCATCACGCCAGCGGTTCTCCGGGGTGATCAGGGTGACGGCGGGTTCGTACCCGTCTTCGGCCTGACCACTCACGAAGCCCATGGGCTTGTGCAGCAGGATGGTGACCCGCTGCGCCTGCTGCGTGCGCGCTTCCGGGTCAATGGTGATCTCTTGATCGGGGCGCACACGGGTGCCCAGTTCGCTGACCACCTCGCCATCGACACGCACCCAGCCGTGCTCGATCCACTCGTCGGCCTCACGGCGCGAGGCCAGGCCACGTTCGCTCATCAGCTTGGACAGGCGCACGCGGCCATCGTGATCCTGCTCGCTGACCACGGGTGCCGGGCGCGGCGCGCGTGGGGCAGCGTAGGAACGGTCATCACGCGCCGGGCGTGCAGGGGGACGAGCAGGGCGTTGGCCTGGGCGGGCGTCACCATATGGGCCAGCACGGCGTTCATCTCGGCGCTCATCGCGACGGTCGTCACGGCGTTCATCACGTCGGTCGAATCGGTCATCGCCACGGCGAGGGGCGTCCTGACGCGGACTCCGCCCAGCGGCATCGGTGCGTTGGCGTGCTGCAGGGCGGTCGCCCCAGGCATCCGGATCACTGCGTTGCGAACGGGGCCGTTGAGCCGGGCGATCGTCACGCGCCTCGTAGGGGCGGCTTGGGCGTTCGTCGCGGTAGCGCGATTCGGCGGGGGGGCGCTGCGCGGCCTCTTCGCGTGCCTTGGCGGCCTCGGTGGCGCTCATGCGCGTGCGGGGCGCCACACCGCGCACCGGTGGCTTGCGGAAAGGCTTGTCTTGAGATTCGGGCTGAGCGGCCTTGTTCAGGCTGAGTTTCTTGCGTTCGGTCATGTGTGTGTCTCGCCCGTGCTTAGCGGCCGCGCAGGAACAGCGCGTCCAGGTCTTTCAGGGTCAGTTGGCGCCAGGTTGGGCGGCCGTGGTTGCACTGGTCTGCGCGTTCGGTGGCTTCCATGTCGCGCAGCAGGGCATTCATTTCGGTCAGGGTCAGACGGCGGTTGGCGCGCACGGCGCCGTGGCAGGCCATCGTCGCCAGCAGTTCGTGTTGCGCGCGCTGGATGACGTTGCTCGCATCCAGTTGCGCCAGCTCGGCCAGCACGGAGCGGGCCAACTCCACCCCGTCGGCCTGCTTCAAGGCCAGGGGCAAGGAGCGCACGGCCAGCTTGCCGGGGCCAATCGGGCCCACGTCCAGCCCCAGCGTCATCAGGGTCTCGTGCTGCGTCTCGGCCGTGGCGATTTCTTGTGGGGTGGCCGCAAAGGTCAGGGGGATCAGCAGGGGCTGACTCTCCAGACGTTCGTGCGCCATCTGGGCTTTCAGCCGCTCGTAGACCACGCGCTCGTGCGCGGCATGCATGTCCACGATGATCAGGCCCTTGGCGTTTTCGGCCAGCACGTAGATGCCACCAATCTGCGCGATGGCACGGCCCAGCGGCCACTCGTGTCCGTCGTCCATCTCGGCGGCCGGCACGTGGCGGGTCCAGTCGCCCTCTGCCTGACTGGCGGTGGGGTGCTGAATCTGCAGGGGCGCCAGCGCATCGTGGGCGCTGTCGTCGTCATCGGTGCCCGATGCCGCCACCACACGTGGCAGGTTCAGGCCGGCAAACGCATCCACGCTGGCGGGTGCCGTGGCACCAGGTTCGGGCCAACCCGCCCAACGGCGCTCCGGTGCACTGTCACGCACGGCCCAAGGCAGGGGCGATTGCTGCGAGGTGGGGGTGGGCCAGTTGGGCGCCGGGGAAGCAGAGAGCGTGGCATGGGCCGACTCGGTCGACGACGACGCGGAAGGCTCGGCGGCGACGGCCGGGCCCGCATCGGCTGCGGGCTGACCCGCTTCGCCAGCACGCGAGATGGCCAGTGCGGCATCCACGGCCTTGCGCACGGCCTGGTGGACTTCACGCGAGTCGCGGAAGCGCACTTCGATCTTGGTGGGGTGGACGTTCACATCCACCAACTCGGGCGCAATGTCGATGAACAGCACGTAGGTGGGCTGGCGCGAGCCATGCAGCACGTCTTCATAGGCCGAGCGCACGCCATGGGCGATGAGCTTGTCGCGCACATAGCGGCCGTTGACGTAGCAGTACTGCCAGTCGGCGCGCGAGCGTGCCGCATCCGGCAAACCGGCGCGACCGTGGATGCGCATGGGGCCAATCTGCAGATCGACGTCCCGGCTGGTGCGGACGAATTCATCGCCCAGCACGTCTTGCAGGCGCTGTGCGGGTGTGCCTGCGCGCAACTGCTCCACCAGCTTGCCTTCGTGCCACACGGCAAAGCCCACATCCGGGCGGGCCAGCGCATGGCGGCGCACGGACTCCAGACAATGCGCCAACTCGGTGGCGTCGCTCTTCAGAAACTTGCGGCGCGCGGGCGTGCTGAAAAACAGTTCGCGCACCTCGACACTGGTGCCCACCGCACGGGCGGCCGGGCTGACTTCACCCGACCGGGCGTCCAGGCGGTGTGCGTGCGGGGCATCGGGTGTGCGGCTGGCAATCGACGCGTCGGACACCGAGGCAATGGCGGCCAGGGCTTCACCCCGAAAACCCATGGTGTTGACGTGCTCCAGATCGTCCAGCGAGCGGATCTTGGAGGTGGCATGACGGCGCAAGGCCAGGGGCAGCTCATCCAGCGGAATGCCGCAGCCATCGTCTTCAACCAGGATTTGACGCACCCCACCGGCCAGCAGCTTCACGGTGATCTGGCTGGCGCCCGCATCCAGGGCGTTGTCCACCAGTTCGCGCACCACCGAGGCCGGACGTTCCACCACCTCGCCAGCCGCAATCTGGCTGATCAGTTCATCAGGGAGTTCTTGGATGTGGCGGCGCGCCATGGGCTGGCCATGGCCAGCGGGGGCGTAATCGTCCAGGGAGGCTTGCGTCATCGGCGTATTGTAGAAGGGCAGGGTGTCCCGTACCTGGGTGTCGGTGCAAGTCCATGGCGAGGCAGTCAAGGATTCCACGGGATAATCGCGCCCCATGGAACTCGCAAGCTTTCTGATTGATTTCATCCTGCACGTCGACAAGCATTTGGCCGAATTCGTGCAGGCCTACGGAACCTGGGTGTACGCCTTGTTGTTCCTGATCGTTTTCGTGGAGACCGGGCTGGTGGTCATGCCCTTCCTGCCGGGGGACTCGTTGCTGTTCATGGTGGGCGCCTTGGCGGGCACCGGAGCCATGAGCCTGCCGGTGAGCATGGTGGTGCTGTTGCTGGCGGCCGTGTTGGGTGACCAGTTGAACTACACGATCGGCCGCTTCATCGGACCCAAGGTGTTTCAGTGGGAAAACTCGCGCTGGTTCAATCGCAAGGCGTTTGATTCGGCGCACGCGTTCTACGAAAAGCATGGTGGCATCACCATCATCCTGGCGCGCTTCATGCCGTTCATCCGCACCTTCGCGCCTTTCGTGGCGGGCGTGGCCCAAATGAACCGAGCCACCTTCACCGCTTTCAACGTGATTGGGGCCCTGATCTGGGTGCTGGGTCTGACCACCGTGGGCTACCTGTTCGGCAACATTCCGCTGGTGCAGCAGCACCTGAGCAAGATCATCTGGGCGCTGATCCTGGTGCCAGGCCTGATCGCCTTGTTTGGCGCATGGAAGGCGGGTCGTCAGAACAAAACCGCCGAGTGAACGCAGCGTTGCGTGGCGTGTGAAAAAGGGGCCTGCGGGCCCCTTTTTGCATCACAGCGCGCGGTTGCGTGCCAGCGGCGGGTTCTTCTCGAAATACCGCTGGATGCCTGAGAGCAAGGCATCGGCCAATTGGCCTTGGTAGCCGTCGTCCTTGAGCTTGGACTCTTCTTCCGGATTGGAGATGAAGCCCGTTTCCACCAAAATGGACGGGATGTCCGGGGCTTTGAGCACCGCAAAGCCGGCTTGTTCGACACGTCCCTTGTGCAGCCGACCAATCTTGCCGAGGTGGCCCAGCACGGCGGTGCCGAGCTTCAGGCTGTCCTTGATCTGGGCGGTGGTCGACATGTCCAGCATGGCGCGCATCACCGAGGCGTCCTTGACTTTCACGTTCACGCCTCCGATCAGATCCGAGGCGTTTTCCTTCTTGGCCATCCAGCGTGCGGCGGCACTGGTGGCGCCGGTCTCTGACAGGGCAAAGACCGATGCGCCCCGGGCCTCGGGGTTCATGAAGGCATCGGCGTGGATAGAGACAAAGAGGTCGGCCTCCACCCGGCGTGCCTTGTTCACCCGCTCATGCAATGGAACGAAGTAATCGGATTCGCGCGTCAACATGGCACGCATGCCCGGCATGGCATTGATGCGTGCCTTGAGCTTGTGGGCCACCGCGAGCACCACGTCTTTTTCATACAGCCCGCTGGGGCCGATGGCGCCCGGGTCTTCGCCACCATGGCCTGCATCCAGCGCCACGATGACCAGACGCTGCGCACTGGCGCGTGGGTTGCCTTCGGCCACGGTGGTGCGGTCGTCATCTCGATCGGGCGTCGGCTTGTCGGTGCCTTTGTCGCCCGCCTTGTCGCCACCCTTGTCACTGGGACGAGGTGTTGCCTTGGCGACAGCCTTATCGCTGCCCGAAGCCGGGCGCTTGAGGGCACCAATGAAGTCGCCCAGGGCATCGTTCATGGCCTCGGCAGCCTGCTCGGACGAACTGCTGGAGGGCAGGGCGGGTTTGATGGCCGCCACCGCCTTGTTGACAGGAACCGGTGTGGCAGACATGAAGGCACCCGGGCTGCCGCTGCCCGCATGACTCGCCGCAGCCGCCGCTTGTGACGCGGAGGTGCTGGGCTCGGTCAAGGCCGCCGACGATTGCAGGGCCAGCTTGGGATCATTCACCAGCGACGGGTACAGGTCAAACACCAGCCGGTGCTGGTAGGCCGCAACCGGCGGCAAGCCGAAGACCTGGGGTTTGGTGGCTTGCTTGAGGTCGAGTACCAGGCGGGCCACATTCGGGCGGTTTTGGCCCACGCGCACGCCAGCAATGTAGGGGTCATCTGAGCGGATCTTTCGAACCAGCTCGCGCAAGGCAGGGCTCAACTCCAGCCCTTCGATGTCAATGACCAGCCGATTGGGCTTGTCGACCGCAAAGAAGGTGGCATTGAGGGCCGTGTCCGATTCCAGTGTGACGCGGGTGTAGTCATTGGCGGGCCAGACGCGCACGGCCAGCAGCTGCGCCCCCCAGGCCAGCTCCTTGGGGCCGAGCGCCAGAATCAGCGTGCCGCCCAAGGTGTGCTTGAGCAACTGACGGCGCTGACGTTGATGCGGATTCTGAGGTGTGCTCACGGTGTGGCCTCCTCCATCATCAGGGTCTGACCCAGCGGTGTGCCGGCCTGCAGTTGAACATGGCGCTCGGTTTCGGACACAGGCTCAATGTGCAGTCGAAGGTCGGGGCGGGGCAAGAGCCCGGCCGCTTTGTCTGGCCATTCAACCAGCTTCAGGCCGGGGGCCGCGAACAGATCGCGAAAGCCAGCGTCTTCCCATTCCTGCGGGTCATTGAAACGGTAGAAGTCGAAATGATGAACCGCGAGGTCAGGCAGTTCGTGCGGCTCGACCACGGCATAACTGGGACTCTTGATGCGCCCTTGCACGCCCAAAGCCCGCAGCAAATGACGGGTGAAAGTGGTCTTGCCCGCGCCCAAGGTGCCGTTCAATTCGATAAAGACGGTCTGACCGCTTTGCAGGCGCGGACGCAAAACCGCAGCCAGGGACTGTGCCGTGGCCGCGCAGGCTGTTTCATCAGCCCAGTTGAACTGGCGTTCGATCAAAGGGTTCGGGCTTGCTACGATCGTCACATGCGTCATCAAGAATTGTCGACCCCGGCGAGCCCCGGCGGGCACGCGTTGGACCCGGATCAGGTCATGGGGGCATTGCGCCAATGGGCATCAACATTGGGATTTTCTCAGATTGGCGTAGCCCATGTGGACTTGTCAAGTGCTGAGCCCGGTTTGCTGGCCTGGTTGGCGCGTGGTTTCCACGGTGAGATGCATTACATGGCCAGTCATGGCCTGAAGCGCGCCCGACCGGCCGAACTGGTGCCTGGCACCGTGCGCGTCATCACGGCGCGCATGGACTATTTGCCAGCCAGCGTGCCACCGGGCTGGCAAGCCATGGAGTTTGATCGGTTGAAGCAGCCCGACGCGGCCGCCGTGTCCATGTATGCCCGCGGCCGTGACTATCACAAGGTGCTGCGTGCGCGCCTGCAAAAGCTGGCTGACAAGCTGGCCGAGGTCATCGGTCCGTTCGGGCACCGTGTCTTCACCGATTCAGCCCCTGTGCTGGAAGTGGAACTGGCCAGTCGAAGTGGCTTGGGCTGGCGTGGCAAACACACCTTGCTGCTGTCACGCGAAGCCGGGTCCACCTTCTTCCTGGGGGAAATTTACGTTGACGTGCCGCTGCCGGTGACGGAGCCCGAGTCAGTGCACTGTGGCTCATGCCGTGCCTGCATGGAGGTGTGCCCGACGCAAGCCATCGTTGGTGAGCGGCAGGTGGACGCGCGACGCTGCATCTCGTACCTGACGATTGAGCATGCCGGGCCGATACCCCTGGCGTTGCGTCCGCTGATGGGCAATCACGTGTACGGCTGTGACGATTGCCAGCTGGTTTGCCCGTGGAACAAGTTTGCGCAGCGGGCCAGTCTGCCCGATTTCGATGTGCGGCCCGCGCTGGAGCAGCCCACCTTGCTGGGGTTGTGGCGATGGGATGAAGCCACCTTCTTGCGTTTGACCGAAGGCAGCCCCATTCGCCGCATTGGCTTTGCACGCTGGCAGCGCAATCTGGCCGTGGCCATGGGCAATGCCTTGCGAGAAGGCGAACACGCGGCGATGCGGGATGCCTTGCAGCAGTGGCTGGCGCAGCCACCGCTCAACGGGGACGACCACGCCTTGGTGGCCGAACACGTTCAATGGGCGTTGGCGCAGGTCAGTCGTTGACCAGCACCACTTTGCCGCGAACCTGACGGGTGCCCATCAGCGCGAAGGCTTCCTTCAGTTGCGACATGGGCAGCTTGTGCTCGATGACGGGCTTGATCTTGCCTTCCATGTACCAGGCGGCCAGTTGCATCAGGCAAGCCGCATTGTTTTGCGGCTCGCGCTTGGCGAATTCACCCCAGAAGACACCCAGGATGGACGCCCCCTTGAGCAGGGCCAGGTTCAGCGGGATGGCCGGGATCTGGCCGTTGGCAAAGCCCACCACCAGCAAGCGTCCCCGCCAGGCGATGGAGCGGAATGCGGCCTCGGTCATGTCACCGCCCACGGGGTCATAGATGACGTCCGGCCCCTTGCCTTCGGTGAGCGTTTTCAGCTCGTCGCGCAGGTTCTGGGTGCTGTAGTTGATGGTGGCGTCCGCGCCCAGTTCTTGGCACAAGGCACATTTTTCGTCCGACGAGGCCGCAGCGATCACGCGTGCGCCGGCCGCTTTGGCGATCTGGATGGCAGCCGTGCCCACCCCCCCTGATGCACCCAGGACCAGCACGGTTTCGCCCGCCTTGAGGGCCGCACGGTCCATCAGGGCGTGATAGGTGGTGCCGTAGGTGCACAGGAAGGCC
The DNA here is from genome assembly GCF_048860245.1 of Aquabacterium sp. Lineage (GTDB taxonomy): Bacteria > Pseudomonadota > Gammaproteobacteria > Burkholderiales > Burkholderiaceae_C > Aquabacterium. Next base: position 32,834 of record NZ_JBLIZW010000123.1, read on the forward strand.
GATGCATCTTCAAACGAGAAAGCCGGCGGCAGGGGCATCAGCAAGGCAGCAGGGGACAGGGTGTGGGTGCCGAAGCCGCCCGTGCCTGCAAAGCCAGCCACATGGCTGCCCACGCTCAGGTGCTTGACGCCTTCGCCCACGGCCTCGACCACGCCGGCAAACTCGGCGCCCGGCACAAAGGGCAGGGGTGGCTTGACCTGGTACTTGCCTTGCACGATCAGCAGATCCGGGAAGTTGAGGCTGGCTGCCTTGATGGCCACACGAACCTGGCCTTTGCCGGGCTCGGGCGAGGCAGAGGTTTCCCAGGTCAGGGCGTCAGGGCCCTCAAAGGCGTTGCAAATCCAGGCTTGCATGGGGTGATGTCTCCGTTCTTCGTTGGGGACGCCTCACAGGGCGTTTTTGTCAAAAGTATTGCATTGTCGAATGTCGCCGCTGTCCATGCCGCGCTTGAACCAGGTCACACGCTGCTGGCTGCTGCCGTGCGTGAAACTTTCAGGCGAGACGTGCCGGCCAGCGTTGCGCTGCAGCGTGTCATCGCCAATTTGCGCGGCGGCATTCAAGGCTTCATCCACATCGCCAGCCTCAATGATCTGGCGACTTTGATTGGCGTGATAGGCCCACACGCCGGCGTAGCAGTCGGCCTGCAGTTCCAGCCGGACGCTCAGCGCGTTGTATTGCGCCTGGCTGACGCGGCCCCGCATGGCTTCCATCTTTTCGGAGGTGCCCATGAGGTTTTGCACATGGTGACCGATCTCGTGGGCGATCACGTAGGCCTGCGCGAAGTCACCCGGGGCGCCCAGACGGTCTCTCAGCACATCATAGAAGTCCAGGTCGATGTAGACCTTCTGGTCTCCCGGGCAATAAAACGGACCGGTGGCCGACTGCCCCTGGCCACAGGCGGTGGCCACGGCCCCCCGGAACAAGACCAGCTTCGGGTTTTGGTACTGCGAGCCCGCGTTTTGAAACAGCTGGCCCCAGACATCTTCGGTGTCGGCCAGCACGGTGCGCACGAACCGGGTTTGCTCGTCATTGGCCGGTGGCTGGTGTGCGGACGGCGCGGACTGTGTGGCATGGGGCGCAGACTGCCCGCCACTGAGCATGTTGAGCACGGTGAGGGGGTTCACGCCCAGAAAGTAGCTGGCCACCAGTGCCACCACCACGCCACCAATGCTCAGGCCCCCTCCGCCAATGGGCAAGCCACCGCCACTGCCACCGTTGCCGTCGCGGATGTCTTCAACGTTGTCGCTTTCTCGGTTGCCTTGCCAGCGCATCGCGCGTCCTTCCTCAGAGGATGGGGGGGGGACAGGTCGCCCCGTTGCGGGGCATGTTAGCAGCGCGCGCCTAAAATCTCCGGTTTGCCTGTTGTGCGTTGCGGGCAAGTCCTGTCTCAGCTTCATACGACAACATGGTCAACCTGTCTGCTTCCTCGTCGGTGCCCGCTGCCGCCGACCGTCTGCCCGATCCCACACGCTGGTTGTGGGTCGTTGCACTGGCGTCACTGGGGTGGCGTTTGTGGATGGCCGCCGCCATCCCCTTGACCGGTGACGAGGCCTTGTTTTACTGGTGGTCTCGTTTTCTGGACTACGGTTACTACGACCACCCGCCCATGGTGGCCTGGTGGATGGCGGCCACGCGTGCCGTGCTGGGCGATGCCGTCTGGGCTGTGCGGATGCCGGCGGTGCTGTTGCCCCTGGGCGTTGGTGGGGCCATCTGGTGGGCATGGTCTCCAGTGGACCGCACCCGTGCGGCTTGGGCCGTGCTTTTGTATTGGCTGGCACCCGTCAACTGGCTGAATTCGCTCATCGCCACCGACTCCCCCTTGATTCTGTGGGCTGCCTGGTCGGCCGCGGCCATGGTGCGTGCCGAGCAGGCGGCCTTGGCGGGTCAACGTGCCTGGCGGCTGTACGCGCTGAGTGGCGTGTTCATGGGGCTGGCCTTTTTGTCGAAGTACTTTGCCGTGCTGCTGGGCGTGGCTTACGTCGTTTACTTTGCGCTGAAGGCCCGTCAGCGGTGGTTGGGTTTGGTGTGGATGGTGCTGTGGTCGCTGCCGGCGGTCGCCGTCAATGTGGTGTGGAACCTCAACCACTGCTGGACCAACATCATGTTCAATGTGTTCAACCGCAATGAAGGGGCGCAGGCATCGTGGGACACCGTGGTGACCTATCTGGTCATGATGGCGTACCTGATCAGCCCGGTGTTGCTGTGGTTGGGCTGGCGTCATCGCCAGGCTTTGCGCCAAACCGTCCGAGGGCATGTTCTGCTGGCATGCATGGCCGTGGTGCCCCTGTTGCTCTTCGGCGTGATGTCGCTGAAGAAAGAAATCGGCCTGCACTGGGTCATGGGCTTTTACCCGTTTGTGTTTGTGCTGTTGGCTTTGGCCGTACCGGCTGCGGGATTGCGTTCAGCGCAGCGGGGGCTGACCGTGTGGCTGGCCTTGCACCTGCTGGCCTCGGCTGGCATGGCGTTTTCCAGTCTGGAACAGTGGCACGGTCTCAAGTACTACCACCGACTGGTCGAAGCGGCACGCGCGCAAGACATGGTGCGCCAGGTCGAAGCCCCCGGTGTGGTGCTGGCGTCCAATGGCTACTCGTCGGCATCCATTTTTGGCTATGCGGCCGGCAAGCACGTGCCGGTGCTGGGGCCGGGCAGTTTCCATGCGCGGCAGGATGATCTGATCGTGGACTACAGCGCGCTGGAAGGCCGCACGATCCGTGTCATGGCCACCCGCCCGATCTCTGCCGAGTCGTACCAAGGCTTCTTTGACAGCACCCGCTTGCTGACCTTCCAGCAAAGCGGGGTGAACTTCTACGTGGTGGAAGGGGTGAACTTTCACTACCAGGCCTACCGTGAACAGGTCATGGCCGAGGTCAATCGCCGGTACTACGCTTTCCCATCGTGGCTGCCGGTTTGGCATTGCTCGTTCTGCCAAGCGTATTGCGGTGCTGCGCGCTGTACCCCTTGAGTGAACCCCGTCATTGGGGGGGAGCGGTAAAATCGCGCCCTCAACCCTAGCTGAGGCCATTTGCGACTGTTATGTCTGGTGTATCGGAATCTACGCTGCCTGTTGTGATCATTGGGGCAGGCCTGGCAGGCCTCACCGTGGCTTTGCATCTGGCAGAAACGCAACCAGTCATCGTTCTGGCCAAGCGGCATCTGGAAGAAGCCGCTACAGCTTGGGCACAAGGCGGCATCGTCGGGGTGCTGGGCAGTGATGACAGCATCGAGTCCCACGTTCGCGACACGCAGGAAGCCGGTGCCGGTCTGGTCGACGAACGGACGGCCGAGTTCATCGCACGCCACAGCGCCGAGGCCGTGGAATGGCTGGTGGCACGCGGCGTGCCGTTTTCACCTGATCCGGAAGGCCCCCTGGGTCTGCACCTGACGCGTGAAGGCGGCCATGCCGTGCGCCGCATTGCGCACGCGGCCGATGCCACGGGCAAGGCCATTCACGACGTCTTGCTCGATGAGGTCAAGCGCCACCCCAACATCGTTTTGCGCGAAAAGTGGATGGCGGTTGACCTGATCACCCATCGGCACCTCAAGAAGGGCTCGCCGGAATTGAACGAGCCGCCGCGTTGCCATGGCGTCTATGCCCTGGACATCGAGTCTCAGCGCGTGGAAACCCTGGCGGCTTCGGCGGTGGTGCTGGCGTCTGGC
>NZ_JBLIZW010000124.1:0-13599 GCF_048860245.1 Aquabacterium sp.
GCCGTGTGTCATTCTGGCGCTCGCCAGCCCATGGCGGTCGAGATGCGCGACGCCGTTGCTTTCAGGGCCTCAACCCAGTCACTGCGCAGGTCTCCGCCTTGCCATGACAGGACCAAGCTGGCGATGATCTGCCCCAGGTCATTGCGGATCGGCGTCGCCGCCATGTGCTGGCCCACCCCCATCGCTTCGTGATGCAACACGATGCCCTGGGTGCGCAGGGTGTCCAGTTCACGTTGCAATCCCTCCAGATTGTCGGCCTGCAACTGGCACAGGGCCTGCAGGACCAGGCTGGGTTCATCAAGCAGCAGCACCTTGCCGGCAGCACAGCGGGTCAGGGGGGCACGCAAGCCATCCGTGCAGGTCAAATGGATGCCATGTCGCTCGGCCACCGTGCGCTCCAAGCACACGGCTTCGTCTTCCTGTCGCACGAACAAGGACACGGCATGCCCAGACAGGCGATGCAGATCCTGCATCGGTCTTGCAGCCTGCTCACGCACATCCAGGCGAGATTTCACCAAGTTGCCCAAGGCCAGCAGACGCATCCCCAGGCGGTAGTGCCCCGGTCCGGAACGCTCCACCAGGCCGCCCACCGCCAAGTCATTGAGGATGCGGTGCGCCGTGGATGGGTGCAGACCCGTGCGCTCGCTGGCCACCTTCAACGACACTGCCTGTGACTCGGTGGCCAGAACGTCAAGCAGGGCGAACATGCGGCTCATCACCTGCACGGACGTGGTCGGGGTGGGTGAATCACTCATCGGCATGACTTTCGACGAAGGGGATTTTGATAGGTGATATTCCTCCGGAACCCGGAAATAATCAACTGCATCAAGGGTCAATGCGCTATCGGAATCCCTCGATTCGGTATTTCATGACACCTGAGCTTGATGGATCTGGATGAATGAGCCTCCTTGTTTTGCGTGCACTGTGTTTGACTCTGGCGACTGTGGGTGGTCTGGTGGCGGCAGCTGACCGACCCGGGGCCGTGACGGGAGGAAGGGCTGCCTCATCGTCAACCGCTTCTTCGGGCTCTGCGACCGCGGCTGCGTCGTCCACGCCCAAGTCAAATGACGCGGCGACGCCTGCCGTTGCTGCGTCGGTTGCCGATGCTCCGCCATCTCGGCGGTGGGTGCGCGCCCCTCGTGTCCATGGTCGGCTCACGGCCGAAGACCTCGGCCTGGTCATCAATGAGGATGATCCGTATTCGGTTCAGGTTGGGGCTTACTACGCAAAAGCTCGTCAGATACCGGCATCTCGCATCCTCCGAGTGCGTCTACCCGTCAAGCCTGTGCTGACGCCCGGAGAGTTCGATGGCTTGGCCAAGCAGGTAGATGCCTTTTATGGCAAGCGGGTGCAAGGGCTCGCCTTGAGTTGGCGTCAGCCGTATGCCGTCAACTGCAACGCCATCACCGGTGCCTTGACCATGGGATACGACCACCGGCTGTGTCAGAACACTTGCGGGACGAGTCGACCATCCACCTACTTTGGCGGCATCTCCACACGCCCCCACACTGATCACGGCATGCGCCTGAGCATGTTGCTGGCCGCCAGCGACGTGACCGCCGCCAAGGCACTGATCGATCGAGGGGTTCGGTCGGATCACACGCTGGGCTTGCGGGGGGCACTCCCGGCACAGGTGCACTACGTCCGCACCTCAGACAGCATCCGCAGCCAGCGCCATGTGCTGTTCCCTCCGGCTGGATTGGTGCGGCAGTTGGGCATCGAGGTGCATCTGGACGAGACCGACGCCCTGCAGCACGCTGAGCGGGTCTTGCTCTATCTCACAGGCCGAGAGCGGGTGGAGCACCTCGATACGATTGGGTTCCTGCCGGGGGCACTGGCCGACCACCTGACCTCGTTCGGTGGCGTGCTCGATGGGTCGCATGGACAGATGACGGTCCTGTCCTGGATCGATGCGGGAGCGACGGCCAGTTACGGCACCACCAGTGAGCCCTGTGCGCATCTCCAGAAGTTCCCGGATCCGCAAGCACTGTTGGTGTTCTATGTGCAGGGCGCCACCGCGTTGGAGGCCTACTGGAAAAGCGTGCGCTGGCCACAACAGGGCTTGTTCGTGGGAGAGCCTCTGGCTGCGCCCTTCAGTCGCGCAACCAACCCCACTGCACGCGCTGACTGATCCACCACTTGCGCAGGGGTGTCAGCAACACCCGCTCGTGCAAGATGCGATCGCCCTTGGCCGCAATTTCCTGGAGTTGCGCGAGGTGGATGTGGGCCAGCACACGCAGGGGCAGCAGTGCCTGTGCCTCCTCGGCCGGCAAGGCGCGGATGGCGTCCAGTCCTTGCTCGATGCTGGCGCGGGCTTGTCCGATCAGGTGTTGCAACAAGCCCGGCCAGCCTGCCGGGGGCTGATCGGCATCGGGTTTGCTCAACTGGTGCGCCCGCACATCGTGGGTCTGCAGTACATCAATCGGTACATGGATCCAACCCAGTCGTGCGTCCAGGCCCAGTCGGGCAACTTGGTAGGACTGCCGCAAGCCCGTCCCCAGCAGACAGGCAGCCGAGCGCGCCGACAGGCTGCTGGCGCCCAGGATGCACGCAGCCCCCTCCAGCGCAGCGCCAGTGCTCAGCCGGTTGTGACGTTGCAGTGCGGCATCATCGAGCCAGCGGGTTTGGTGAACGAGCTGTATCAGACCTTCGAGTTGCTGTGTCCACAGGCTTGCCTCCGGCCAACAACTGGGTTCGGTCAGTGCAGGCAGGGCGGCGCGGGCTTGCATCAAAGGGTGCTGAGCATGTCCATGGAGGCTGTCCCTGACCTCCTTGGCCCACCACTGCAGTTTGCTTTCTGCCACGCCGGCATCGCTCACTTCCAATGGGATGCGACTGACCTCATGCCACCATTGCAGCCACAGTTGCAGGGCAGGGCGCAGCGCGGGCGGCGCACTGCGAAGAGCGTGGTACAGGCTGCTGCCTGGTCTTGGCACGGCTGGGGAAGGGGGGGCAATGGGCCCGGGAGGGGGGGATGAATTCATGACATCAGGTATGCGGCGACCCGCCATTGTCTCAATAGCTGGATTGACAGGGGCAGGCGCTATTTTCTACATTACTGACCCGCGGGTCAGTTACGATTGCACCTGCGTCACCACCCCCGCTGCCGTACGGGCCGCGAAGAGGGTGGCTTGCCTCTTTGATTGCGGAACAACATGAACAACCTGCGCTGGTCCAAGGCTCCTTACTACCTTCTCCTGCCCGTGATGGCGGCTTTGTTGGCCGGGTGCGGCAAGAAGCCGGTGGCTGAGCCACCAGTGCGCGCGGTTCGCACCCTGGTGCTGGCTGAGACCGGTGGTGTGTTGGAGCGCGAGTTTGCCGCCGAAATCCGTGCACGCACCGAATCGCGCTTGGGTTTCCGCGTTGGCGGCAAGGTCAACCGTCGCTTGGTGGAATTGGGGCAATCCGTGACCCGAGGGCAGGTTTTGGCTCAGCTTGATCCACAAGATTTGCAGCTGGGGCAGGAAGCTGCGCGTGCAGGGCTGGCTGCGGCCGAAGCCCAGGCCGCCCAGGCCGTCGCCAATTTCAAGCGCTTTGTCGAGCTCAAAGCCCAAGGCTTTATCAGCGCGGCTGAACTCGAACGCCACGACACCATGAACAAGGCAGCACAGGCCAGCTTGCGTCAGGCCAGGGCCCAGGCTGGGGTGCAGGGCAATCAGGCCAGCTACGCAGCGCTCACCGCCGATGCACCAGGTGTCATCACCGGGGTGGATTTGGAGCCTGGCATGGTCGTTGGTGCGGGCATGCCGGTGCTCACACTGGCGCACGATGGTCCCCGCGACGCTGTGTTCTCCGTGCCCGAAGACATGGGGGCGACCGTGCGTGGCCTGATCGGCAAGCCCGGTGCACTCAAGGCACGACGCTGGGGTAGCCAGGACTGGTTGCCTGTGACCGTGCGGGAAGTTGCTGCGGCCGCTGACCCGCTGACCCGCACCTACCTGGTCAAGGCAGATGTGGGTCGCGCTGGCTTTGAGTTGGGGCAGACTGCCACCGTGGTGCTCAATGCTCCCGTTCGGGTGGCTGGCGGTGTGCGCGTACCGTTGAATGCCCTGGCGGAACGCGAGGGCAAGTCTGTGTTGTGGGTGCTCGATGGCAAGGCGATGACCGTCACGCCTGTGCCAGTCACCACCAGTGACATCACAGGCAACGTCATCCTCATCTCCAAGGGCATCCAGCCTGGCCAGGAAATCGTGACTGCTGGCGTGCATGTGCTGACGCCTGGCCAGAAGGTTCGCCGCTATCAGGCATCCAGCGCCGGGGCCCGACCCGCCTCATCGCCAGCTTCCGCCAGCACGCCGACTTCCGGCGTCGCATCCTGATCGAGCGGGAGCCTACGCATGTCGATGTCCCGTCAATCCTGGTCCAAGGACCAGCGTTTCAACGTGTCACGTTGGGCGCTTGAGCATCCGGCTCTCACACGCTACCTCATGATCGTGCTGATGGTGCTGGGCGCCGCAGCCTATTTCAACCTCGGTCAGGACGAAGACCCGCCTTTCGCCTTCCGTGTGATGGTGGTGCGAGCCTATTGGCCGGGTGCCACCGCCCAAGAGGTCGCCGAGCAGGTAACCGACAAGATCGAGCGCACCCTGCAAGAGGTGCCCTACGCCGACAAGATTCAGTCCTATACCAAGCCGGGTGAGTCCTTCACGCTGATGATGGTCAAGGACTACTCCCCGCCCAAAGAGATCCCCAACCTCTGGTATCAGGTTCGCAAGAAGGTGGGTGACATGCGCCACACCTTGCCACAGGGCGTGATCGGTCCGTTCTTCAACGATGAGTTTGGCGACGTATACGGCTCCATCTACGCCCTGTCCGCCGATGGTTTTTCGCAGGAGGAGTTGCGCCAGTTTGCCGAGCGCGTCCGCTCGGAGATGCTGCGCGTGCCCAATGTCGCCAAGGTTGAGTTGTTCGGCGTGCAGCCCGAAAAGCTCTTCATCGAGATTCCGCAGCGCCGCTTGGCTCAGTTGGGCATCGACATGGGGCAGGTGCTGACCCAGTTGAACGCCCAGAACGCCGTCGAAGGTGCCGGTGTGTATGCGGGTGATCGGAACAACATCCAGATGCGCGTCAATGGCGCCATCCAGTCGGTGGAGCAACTGCGTGACCTGCCTATCCGGGTGGTCAATCCCGTCACCCACCAGGCCCGCAGTCTCAAACTGGGTGACATCGCCACCATCCGTCGTGGCTATGAGGACCCGCCGACCACCAAGGTTCGCCACCAGGGCAAGGACGTGGTGGCCCTGGGGGTGTCCATGGCCAAGGGCGGCGACATCATCGCCTTGGGCAAGAGTTTGACCGAAGCCACCGAGCGTCTGCGCCATGAGCTGCCTGTGGGGATCGAGCTGGACCAGATCCAGAACCAGCCGCAAGCCGTTTCCTCTTCCGTGGGGGAGTTCGTCAAGGTGCTGCTGGAGGCCGTGTTCGTGGTGCTGGCCGTCAGCTTCCTGAGTCTGGGATTGCACACCAAGCCCTGGCGTCTGGACGTTTGGCCTGGCTTGGTCGTGGCCATCACGATCCCGCTGGTGCTGGCGGTCACCTTCCTCATCATGAAATACTGGGGCGTGGGCCTACACAAGATTTCGCTGGGCGCGCTCATCATCGCTTTGGGTCTGCTGGTGGACGACGCGATCATCGCCGTCGAGATGATGGTGCACAAGCTCGAAGAGGGCTACGACAAGATGCACGCGGCGACGGCAGCCTATGACCTGACCGCCATGCCCATGCTGACCGGCACCCTGATCACCGCCGCGGGTTTCCTGCCCATCGGGATGGCCAACTCGGCCACCGGTGAGTACACCTTTGCCATCTTCGCCGTCACGGCGGCGGCCCTGGTGATCTCGTGGATCGTGTCGGTGTACTTCGTGCCTTATCTGGGGCAGCAGTTGCTCAAGACCAAGCCCAAGATCGCGCATGGCAGCAACGAAGACCTGTACGACACCCCGTTCTACAGCCGCTTCAAGGCGACGGTGAACTGGTGTGTCGAGCACCGCTGGATCACCATCGGGCTCACCATCGGCGCGTTGGTGCTGGGTGTGCTGGGCATGGGCAAGGTGCAGCAGCAGTTCTTCCCTGATTCCAGCCGGCCGGAAATTCTGATGGACCTGTGGTTGCCCGAAGGCAGCAGCTTCGACGCCACCGAAGACATGGCCCATCGCGTTGAGCAGCGTTTGAGGAAGGAGCCGGGTGTCAACGCGGTCAGCACCTGGGTGGGCTCGGGCCTGCCGCGCTTCTACCTGCCCATGGATCAGATCTTCCCCCAGAGCAACGTCAGCCAGATGGTGATCGTGCCCAAGGATCTGGAAACGCGGGAAGTGTTGCGCCACAAGTTGCCCGAACTGATGGCTGCCGAGTTCCCGGAGTTGCGCGCCCGCGTCAAACTCCTGCCCAATGGCCCTCCTGTGGCTTACCCGGTGCAGTTCCGAATCGTGGGTGAAGACGTCACCACCTTGCGCCAGTTCGCCGAGGAAGCCAAAGCCCTCATGCGTGCTCACCCCGACATGACCGGCATCAACGACAACTGGAACGAGTCGGTCAAGGCCATCCGTCTGCAGGTGGATCAGGACAAGGCACGCGCCCTGGGCGTGACCACGCAGTCGATCGCTCAGGCCAGCCGCATCCTGACTTCCGGTGCGACGGTGGGGCAGTACCGCGAAGGCGACCGTCTCATTGACATCACCTTGCGGGCCCCGCAGTCCGAGCGTCTGACCCTGGAAGCACTGGACAACGCGTATGTGCCCACGGCCACTGGCCGCATGGTGCCGGTGCTGCAGGTCGCCAAGCCCAAGCTTGTGTGGGAGCCCGGTGTGCTGTGGCGTGACGGCCGCCACTTCGCCATCACCGTGCAGGGGGACGTGCGCGAAGGCGTGCAGGGCCCGACTGTCAGCAGTGTGCTGTGGCCCAAGATGCAGGAGCTGCAGTCGCGCATGCCCACGGGTTACCGCGTGGTGCTGGCCGGTACCGCCGAGGAAAGCAGCAAGGGGCAGGGCGCCATCTTCGCCAACTTGCCAGTGATGTTGTTCATCATCTTCACGCTGCTGATGCTGCAGTTGCAGAGCTTCTCGCGCGCGGTGCTGGTCTTCCTGACCGGTCCGATGGGCATCGTCGGCGTGGCGATGGCCTTGCTGGCGCTCAACCGTCCCTTCGGCTTCGTGGCGCTGCTGGGCGTGATCGCTTTGATGGGCATGATCATGCGCAACTCCGTCATCCTGATCGACCAGATCGAAAAGGACCGCGCCGTCGGCGTGCCGGCCTGGGATGCCGTGGTGGGTGCGGCCGTGCGCCGCTTCCGTCCCATCGTGTTGACGGCGGCTGCCGCCGTGCTGGCGATGATCCCGCTGAGTCGCAGCAACTTCTGGGGCCCGATGGCCGTGGCCATCATGGGGGGGCTGATCGTGGCCACCGTCTTGACCCTGCTGGCTTTGCCGGCGATGTACGCGGCCTGGTTCCGCGTGAAGCGTCCGGAAACCACCCCAACTTGAGCGTGTCTCAAACAGGGTCTGAGCCGCGTTAGAATCTGCGGTTCAGACCAATTCAGCCAGTTTGGCCGCCACTCTGGTGGCCAAGCTTTTCAAAGTCTAAGCGCGGGTGGCGAAATTGGTAGACGCACCAGGTTTAGGTCCTGACGCCAGCAATGGTGTGGGGGTTCGAGTCCCCCCCCGCGCACCAGACGATTTTTCTTAAATACTCATTCTGCGAGTTCAAAACATGGCTATCACCGTGGAGACCCTCGACAAGCTGGAGCGCCGCATCACGCTGTCGCTGGCAGCCGACGCCCTCAAAAACGAAGTCGACGCTCGCCTCAAGAAGCTGCAGCGCACCACCAAGGCCGACGGCTTCCGCCCAGGCAAGGTGCCGATGAATGTTGTGGCCCAGCGCTACGGCTATTCGGTGCAGTACGAAGTCGTGAACGACCAACTGGGCGTTGCCTTCGCCAAGGCTGCTCACGAAGCCGGTCTGCGCGTGGCTGGTCAGCCCACCATTTCCGAGAAGGAAGGTGACGCTGCTGAAGGTCAACTGCAGTTCGACGCTACCTTCGAGGTCTATCCCGAAGTGGCCATCGGCGATCTGGCTTCGGCTGAGGTCGAGCGCGCGACCGCTGAAGTCAACGAAGCTGCCATCGACCGCACCGTTGAGATCCTGCGCAAGCAACGTCGCACGTTCGCTCAGCGTCCAGCCACCGAAGGTGCTGCTGACGGCGACCGCGTGACCATCGACTTCGAAGGCAAGATCGACGGCGTGCCTTTCGACGGCGGCAAGGCTGAAGGCTTCCAGTTCCTGGTGGGCGAAGGCCAAATGCTCGAAGCGTTCGAGAAGGCTGTTCGCGGCATGAAGGCGGGTGAGTCCAAGACTTTCCCTCTGGCCTTCCCTGAGGACTACCACGGCAAGGACGTGGCCGGTAAGGAAGCTGACTTCCTGGTGACCGTGAAGAAGGTCGAAGCCCAAAACCTGCCCGAGCTGAACGAAGAGTTCATCAAGAGCCTGGGTCTGGCTGATGGCTCCATCGACACCCTGCGCGCCGACATCAAGCGTAACCTCGAGCGCGAAGTCAAGTTCCGCATCGCTGCCCGCAACAAGGCTGCCGCCATGGAAGCCCTGTTGAAGCTGGTCGATTTCGATCTGCCCAAGGCTCTGGTTGACGCTGAAACCGAGCGTCTGCTGGAAGGTGCTCGCGCCGATCTGAAGGCTCGTGGCATTCCTGACGCTGACAAGGCTCCGATTCCTGCCGAAATGTTCAAGCCTCAAGCCGAGCGTCGCGTGCGCCTGGGCCTGACCGTGGCTGAACTGGTGAAGGCCAATGACCTGGCTGCCAAGCCTGAGCAACTGCAAGCTCACATCAATGAGCTGGCACAGAGCTACGAGCAGCCCGCTCAAGTCGTTGCCTGGTACATGAGCGACCGTCAGCGCATGGCTGAAGTGGAAGCCGTTGTCATCGAAGGCAACGTGGCTGACTTCATCCTGTCGAAGGCCAAAGTCACCGACAAGCCGCTGAGCTTCGAAGAACTGATGGGCCAACAAGGCTAATCGGGTCTCGCACCAGGGCGCAGCCAACAGCTTGCGCCTGACAAGGCACCTGCATCCCCTTCAAGGGCAGGTGCCTTTTGTTTTGTGCGAATCTTTTGTATGCATGCATACAACGGAATGACGTAGGCCGGCGCAGGGCGGCTTTTCCCGCCTTAGAGTCGGCCTTTTCGCACGTCATAATCGTCCGAAACTCAATAAACGGGTCTTGCCCCTCAGGCAGGGCTGCACCGAAGGAAGCTTATGAGCGCACTGGATATTCAGAACCTGGGAATGGTCCCCATGGTGATCGAGCAATCGGGTCGTGGCGAGCGCGCCTACGACATCTACAGCCGCCTGCTGCGTGAGCGTGTGATCTTCCTCGTCGGACCGGTGAACGATCAAACCGCCAATCTGGTGGTGGCGCAGTTGCTGTTCCTCGAAAGCGAAAACCCCGACAAGGACATCTCGCTGTACATCAATTCGCCCGGTGGCAGTGTGAGCGCAGGCATGTCGATTTTCGACACCATGCAGTTCATCAAACCCGATGTGTCAACGCTGTGCATGGGCATGGCGGCTTCGATGGGCGCGTTCCTGCTGGCCGCTGGCACCAAGGGCAAGCGTTTTGCGCTGCCGAACAGCAAAATCATGATTCACCAGCCTTTGGGCGGTGCGCAAGGTCAAGCGACGGACATCGAGATTCACGCGCGTGAGATCCTCAAGACGCGTGAGCAACTCAACAAGATTCTGGCCGAGCGTTCTGGCCAGCCGCTGGACAAGATCCAGAACGATACCGAACGCGACTACTACATGTCGGCAGCCGAAGCTGCCACTTACGGACTCATCGACAAGGTGATCGAGAAGCGCCAGTAAGTTGTTCGCCCTCACTGCATCAACATGGTGTCCGGTAAAAGTAGTGCCGCGATGCACCAATTTGGTGGATTAGACGTGGGGGCTCTTGACTTATGATGCCCTTGATTTCCTTGCCGACTCTCTGACAGGCCTGCTCTATGCCCGATAAAAAAGGCTCCTCTAGCGAAAAAATCCTTTACTGCTCTTTCTGTGGAAAGAGTCAGCATGAGGTGAAAAAGCTCATCGCCGGCCCGTCCGTCTTCATTTGCGATGAATGCATTGACCTGTGCAATGACATCATCCGTGACGAGGTGGCGGCTGAAGCAGAAGCCTCTCGCCCGGCACGCAGCGATCTGCCGACGCCTTCCGAGATCAAGTCCAGCCTGGACCAGTATGTGATCGGGCAGGACATCGCCAAGCGCACCCTGTCGGTGGCGGTGTACAACCACTACAAGCGCCTCAAGCACATGGGGCAGGGCGATGGCAAGAAGCCCGACGTTGAGTTGGCAAAGAGCAATATCTTGCTGATCGGCCCCACGGGCTCGGGTAAGACCTTGCTGGCTCAGACCCTGGCTCGCCTGCTGAACGTGCCCTTCGTGATTGCCGATGCGACCACGCTGACCGAAGCTGGCTATGTGGGCGAAGACGTCGAAAACATCATCCAGAAGTTGCTGCAGAACTGCAACTACGAGGTGGAGAAGGCGCAGCGCGGCATCGTGTACATCGACGAAATCGACAAGATTTCTCGCAAGTCTGACAACCCGTCCATTACCCGTGATGTGTCCGGTGAAGGGGTGCAGCAAGCCTTGCTGAAGTTGATCGAAGGCACGATGGCGTCGGTGCCCCCCCAAGGTGGCCGCAAGCATCCGAACCAAGATTTCCTGCAGATCGACACCACCAACATCCTGTTCATCTGTGGTGGTGCGTTCGATGGCCTGGAAAAGATCATTCAGGCTCGCTCCGTGAAGTCGGGTATCGGCTTTGCTGCTGAAGTGCAGAGCAAGGAAGAACGCAAGGTGTCGGAAGTGTTCCGCGAGGTGGAGCCGGAAGACCTGATCAAGTTCGGCATCATCCCCGAATTGATTGGCCGGATGCCAGTGGTCGCCACCCTGGGTGAGCTGACCGAAGACGCTTTGATCCAGATTCTGACTGAGCCTAAAAATGCGCTCGTCAAGCAGTACCAGCAGCTGTTGAACATGGATGGCGTGGAGTTGGAGATCCGTCCGGCGGCCTTGCATGCGATTGCTCGCAAAGCGTTGGCACGTAAGACGGGCGCTCGTGGATTGCGCTCTATCCTGGAACAGTCATTGCTGGATACGATGTTCGAACTGCCCGCGCAGGAGGGCGTGCAGAAGGTGGTCATTGATGAGTCCACCATTGAAGAGAACGCCAAGCCATTGTTGGTGTATCGGGAACAGGCCAAGGCCAGTGCCTGAGCGCGCGTGAAGCGCTCGAGGGGGCATCGCTGAAAACCTGTGTTTTGGTTTTCGCGGTGCCCTTGTGTTTTGTCGATGAGGCCCCAAGTGGGCGTCAGAGAAAGTGAGCCCTATATGTCTGGACATCCGATTCTTCCATCTGACCCCATCAAGCTGCCGCTGCTGCCGCTGCGCGATGTGGTGGTCTTCCCGCACATGGTGATCCCGCTGTTCGTCGGGCGCCCCAAGTCCATCAAGGCCCTGGAAGCTGCGATGGAAGCGGGTCGCCAGATCATGCTGGTGGCACAAAAGGCCGCCGGCAAGGATGAGCCCAAAGCCGAGGACATGTTCGACATTGGTTGCGTGTCCAGCATCCTGCAATTGCTGAAGTTGCCCGACGGGACCGTCAAGGTGCTGGTGGAAGGCGTCCAGCGTGCCAACACACTGTCGATCGATGACAGCGGCGAGTATTTCACGGCCGAGGTGTCGCCCATCCAGCCCGAAGGCGATGTGACGCCAGAGGTTGAGGCCCTGCGCCGCGCGGTCACGCAGCAGTTTGACCAGTACGTCAAGCTCAACAAGAAGATTCCGCCGGAGATCCTGACATCCATTTCGGGCATTGATGATCCGGGTCGTCTGGCTGACACCATTGCTGCGCACCTGCCGCTGAAGCTGGAAGCCAAGCAGTCGGTGCTGGATCTGTTCTCGGTGTCTCAGCGCTTGGAGAAGTTGCTGGAGCAACTGGAGCACGAGGTCGACATCCTGCAGGTCGAGAAGCGCATCCGTGGTCGCGTGAAGCGCCAGATGGAGAAGTCGCAGCGCGAGTACTACCTGAACGAGCAGGTCAAGGCCATCCAGAAAGAGCTGGGTGAAGGCGAAGAGGGCGCAGACCTCGAAGAGCTGACCAAGAAGGTCGAAGCCGCACGCATGCCCAAGGAAGCGCGCAAGAAGGCTGAAGCCGAGCTGAAAAAGCTCAAGCTGATGTCGCCCATGTCGGCCGAGGCCACCGTGGTGCGCAACTACATCGACACCTTGGTGAACCTGCCATGGAGCAAGAAGTCCAAGGTGAAACACGACCTGGCGCATGCCGAGTCGGTGTTGAACGAAGAGCACTACGGCCTCGACAAGGTCAAGGAACGCATCCTGGAATACCTCGCGGTGCAACAGCGCGTGGACAAGGTGAAGGCGCCCATCCTGTGTCTGGTGGGGCCACCCGGCGTCGGCAAGACCTCGCTGGGCCAGTCCATCGCTCGCGCCACGGGTCGCAAGTTTGTGCGCATGGCTCTGGGCGGTGTGCGTGACGAGGCCGAAATCCGTGGTCACCGCCGCACTTACATCGGCTCCATGCCTGGCAAGGTGCTGCAGAGCCTGAGCAAGGTGGGCGTACGCAATCCGTTGTTCCTGCTTGACGAAATCGACAAGCTGGGCATGGACTTCCGTGGCGACCCGTCGTCGGCGCTGCTGGAGGTGCTCGATCCTGAACAAAACCACACCTTTGGCGATCACTACATCGAAGTGGACTTCGACCTGTCGGACGTGATGTTCGTGGCGACATCGAACTCGCTGAACATTCCGCCTGCGCTGCTGGACCGGATGGAAGTGATCCGTCTGGCCGGATACACCGAAGACGAGAAGGTGCACATTGTTCAGACCTATCTGCTGCCCAAGCAGATCAAGAACAACGGCGTGAAGGACGGTGAGTTGGAAGTGGCGGAAAGCGCCATCCGCGGCATCATCCGTTACTACACCCGTGAAGCGGGCGTGCGTTCGCTGGAACGTGAGGTGTCCAAGATCTGTCGCAAGACGGTCAAGGGCTTTGCACTCAAGCAGTACACCGACAAGGTCGTGGTGACCGACGAGAACCTCAACGACTTCCTGGGCGTGCGCAAGTACAGCTATGGCGAGGCCACAAAGGAAAACCAGGTTGGTCAGGTCGTGGGCTTGGCGTGGACCGAAGTGGGCGGCGATTTGCTGACCATCGAAGCTGCGATCATGCCCGGCAAGGGCAACATCATCCGCACCGGGCAACTGGGCGACGTGATGAAGGAATCGGTGGAAGCTGCTCGCTCGGTGGTGCGCAGTCGCGCTCGCCGTTTGGGCATCAAGGACGAACTGTTCGAGAAGCGCGACATTCACATCCACGTGCCGGATGGTGCCACTCCGAAGGACGGTCCGTCTGCGGGGGCGGCCATGACGACGGCCTTTGTGTCGGCTTTGACAGGCATTCCGGTGCGTGCGGACGTGGCCATGACGGGTGAAATCACCCTGCGTGGCGAGGTCACGGCGATCGGTGGCCTGAAAGAGAAGCTGCTGGCCGCGCACCGTGGTGGCATCA
>NZ_JBLIZW010000125.1:0-65723 GCF_048860245.1 Aquabacterium sp.
CTTCCGCAAAAATGTGCATAAGTCGTTGATTCACATGGAAGCGGCTTCACCAAAAACGCGAAATCGGCATTTTGGTGTCGAACTCGGGCGGCCCCAGCCAAAAGGGCCGTGGAGGCGGCCAGCGCCAAGCCCATGCGGGTCAGGAAAGATGCGGCTGAATGAGACATGCTTGTGTGGTCCTGCAAAAGATGACCATGCCCTGCGCACGATCACGCGCCCCATCTTAGGGCGGCTGAGACAAGCTGTGTATCAGGATGTCTCTGAGTCTTTAACGCAGCAGCCATGAAAAAAGGCGACACCAGAGGTATCGCCTTTTTTGCTGATGATGGGGGCGCGACGCGGGGATACGGCGCTCAACCCATCACAAACGATCAGTAGCCGTAGCCGCCGTCGTTGCCGCCACGGCCACCGCCGTAACCGCCGCCGTTGCCACCACGGCCACCGCCGTAGCCGCCGCCGTTACCACGGCCACCGCCGTAGCCACCGCCGTTACCACGGTCGCCGCCGTAGCCGCCTTCGCTGCGGCCACCGCCGAAGCCACCTTCACGACGGCCGCCGCCGAAGCCGCCACCACCGTTGCCACCGCCGTAGGGGCTACGGAAGCCAGCAGGACGCTCTTCGCGAGGACGTGCTTCGTTCACAACGATGGCACGACCGGCAACGGGTTGACCGTTCAGACCGTTGATCGCAGCTTGTGCTTCTGCATCGGAGCTCATTTCCACGAAACCGAAGCCCTTGGAGCGGCCGGTTTCACGATCCATCATGACCTTGGCAGAGGCCACGGTACCGAATTGGGAGAAAGCGTCGTTGAGTTCCTGATCACGCACGCTGTAGGCCAGATTGCCCACATAAAGTTTGTTGCCCACGAGAGAGCCCCTTTCAAAGTAACAAAGTAACCATGTGGAGCTTCAACCCATCCGGACCCATTCCAACGACGGTGCCGCTACCAGACACAGACAAAACCATTATGGGTGAAGCCAGCATATTCATCCAGCGTTTTCAACCCTTATTTTTAAGACTGTGTCAACCCGCCGGGCGAAATGTTGCCGCGAACCCTCAGATTTTTATTGGGGCTAGCCCCTATGATCGATTGATATTTGCCGGTTCGGCAGTCAATCGGCACAAAAAACCGTTTTGGCAGGGGTGTGATGGCTGGTTCTGAAAAGCATGAGCGAGACGCCGGGACGGCGATGTCCAGTCCGATGGTGTCATTTGACTGGTGGCGGGCCTTGATCCGTGTGTTGGCCAGCATCGAGGCGGTGCGTGATGGGCGTGCGCTGTATGTCTTGCTCGCAACCTTTTGCGGCGCCGGTCTGGCCATGGCCTGTGCACAGGCTTCGCTGGCTCGGGATGACCTGGCATGGGCCATCGGGCAGGGGGCGGCGGCCTTGTTTGTGGCCTTCTATGGGGTGAACGCGGCGGGCTTGCTGCTGATGGATCGGGCGCTGGCACGACCTGCGCGGGATGTGGCCGACGCGATGGAGGATGCCTTGGGCATCGGGCATCGTGTGTTGCTGACCTTGCTGTGCGCGGTCTTGGTGGGCGTGTTGCTGGCGGGGGTGCTGCTTGGCTTGTATTGGCTGAGCAGCCTGCCCAGGATCGGGCCGTGGTTGTTCACACTGGTGGTGCCCCTCACAGTGGTGTGCATCAGTCTGTTTCTCATGGCGGTAGCCGTGGTGGTGGCGCCGTTGACGGGCCCGACGGTTTGGGCGGGCGCCTCGGCCATCGAAGCCATTCAAACCGTGGCCACAATGGTCCGTACTCACTTGCTGCAGGCGGCGGTTCTGGCAGGGGGGCTGAGTTTGGTCACCGGCTTGGTGGGGGCCGTGAGCAGCCTGCTGGTCGTGATCGGCGGGCGCGTCATGGCCGAGGCCTCGGTGCTGGTGCTGGGGGTCGACATTCCCCCTGAGGCGCTGATGGGCGGCTTGATCGGGCAGGGCGTGCAAGTGCGTGACCCCAGTCATGTGCCCCCGGAAGCGTTGCAGTACATTTCGGCCGCCACCGTGGGGGGGGGCGTGGTCTTTGCCATCGCGCTGGTGTTGCCCACCTTGGTGTACCTGCGCGGTGTGTGTGAGATCTATCTGACCCTGCGACGTGCGGCGTCGGGCGAAGACTCGCTACGATGAGGGCTGGATGACACAGGAGCGTGGCCCGCGCCACAGACAGATGGCTAAACCGCCGGTTTCTTCGACAGATTGGTGCCCTTGCGAATCGGGGCTGACCTACACCGCGTGTTGCGGGCGTTATCACGAGGGCCCCCAGGCGCTGCAAGCGCCCACGCCCGAGACGCTCATGCGCTCACGCTACAGCGCTTTTGTGCGCGATCTGCGCCCCTATCTGCTCGCCACTTGGCACCCCGACACCCGTCCGGCCGAGATCGAGCCCCCGGAAGCCGGTTTGAAGTGGCTGGGCCTGTCGGTCAAGCGTGCCGAGATGACCGCAGCGGATGCCGGCGTGGTCGAGTTTGTGGCACGCAGCAAGCTGGGTGGGCGCGCCTGGCGACTGCACGAAGTCAGCCTGTTCGTGCGGGAAGATGGGCACTGGTATTACGTGCGTGCCCAGGACTGAGGGCGCAACGGACGCAGATCAGCGGGTGGCCTCTTCCAGCGCGCCCAGCCAGCGCATGGCCTGTTCCCGGCTGCTGCCGCACATCTCTTCGGACGGTTGCAGGGAGCCGCATACGGCCGGCCGTTCGGGATGACCAAACAAGCGACAGCGCAGTGTCTCGTCCAGATGCGGGCAGGGCACACCCGCTGGCTTGCCGTGAGGCAAGCCCGGCATGGGCGAACTGATTGAAGGGGCGGTGCAGCAGGCGGCGCACCCAGGGCGGCAATCCATGGCGTGATTGTCGTGCAGGCGGCGCGGTTTTGTCTGTGGGGTGGATCCCCTCAAGCGCCCCGGGAAGCCCCTGCCTCGGTACAATGGAAGGTTGCCCAAAAATGAGGCAGTTTTCCCGAGGCTTTGCCCATGCTTTATCCCCAAGAATTTGATGTGATCGTGGTCGGCGGTGGCCACGCCGGTACCGAGGCCGCGCTGGCGGCTGCCCGCATGGGCTGTGCAACCCTGCTGCTGAGTCACAACATCGAGACCTTGGGGCAGATGAGCTGCAACCCGTCCATTGGTGGCATTGGCAAGGGGCATCTGGTCAAGGAAGTGGATGCCTTGGGCGGGGCCATGGCCCAAGCCACCGACGAGGGCGGCATCCAGTTCCGCATCCTCAACTCCAGCAAGGGGCCGGCCGTGCGCGCCACCCGTGCGCAGGCCGATCGCATCCTGTACAAGGCCGCGATCCGCCGGCGCCTGGAGAACCAGCCCAACCTGTGGCTTTTCCAGCAGGCGGTCGACGACCTGATGGTCGAGGGCGATCGCGTGGTGGGCGCTGTGACGCAGGTCGGCATCCGTTTCCGGGCCCGCACCGTGGTGCTGACCGCCGGAACCTTCCTGGATGGCCGCATCCACGTGGGCCTGAACAACTACAGCGCCGGTCGTGCGGGGGACCCACCCGCCGTGTCGCTGTCAGCCCGACTCAAGGAGTTGCGCCTGCCGCAGGGCCGCCTGAAGACCGGCACCCCGCCACGCATTGACGGGCGCAGCATCGACTTCAGCAAATTGAGCGAGCAACCGGGCGATGGGGTTGGCTTGGTGGGGCAGTGGGGCGCGTCGGCCGAGACCACGCCCGATGTACCGGTGTTCAGTTTCCTGGGGTCCTACACCCAGCACCCCCGTCAGCTGCCTTGCTGGATCACCCACACCAATCAGCAAACTCACGACATCATCCGCTCCGGCTTTGACCGCAGCCCGATGTTCACCGGGGTGATCGAAGGAGTGGGGCCGCGCTATTGCCCGTCCATCGAAGACAAGATCAACCGCTTCGCTGACAAGGATTCGCACCAGATCTTCCTGGAGCCCGAAGGCCTGACCACCAACGAGTTCTACCCGAATGGCATCAGCACGTCTTTGCCGTTCGACATCCAGCTGAATGCCTTGCGCACAATGCCCGGCTTGGAGAATGCCTACATCCTGCGTCCGGGCTATGCCATCGAGTACGACTACTTCGACCCGCGCGAGCTGAAGTCCACCTTTGAGACCAAGGCGATCCAGGGCCTGTTCTTTGCCGGGCAGATCAATGGCACGACCGGGTACGAAGAGGCCGCCGCACAAGGTTTGTTTGCAGGCCTGAATGCGGCGTTGCAGGCGCAAGGGAGAGAGGGCTGGGTGCCGCGTCGTGACCAGGCTTACCTGGGTGTGCTGGTGGACGACCTCATCACCAAGGGTGTGACCGAGCCTTACCGCATGTTCACCAGCCGGGCTGAGTTCCGCTTGCAACTGCGCGAGGACAACGCGGACATGCGCCTGACCGAAATCGGGCGCGAACTGGGCCTGGTTGACGACGTGCGTTGGGATGCCTTCAACCGCAAGCGCGATGCTGTTTCACGTGAAACAGAGCGCCTGAAGTCGACGTGGGTGCGTCCCGCGACCTTGCCGGCCACCGAGGCCGAGCGCTTGCTGGGCAAGGCCTTGGAGCGCGAATACAACTTGGGCGACCTGTTGCGCCGCCCCGGCGTGAGCTATGACAAGGTCAACGAGGTGGCTGAGATTGCCGCTGCGCAGCAGGCCAAGTTGTGGGCGGATGCAGGCAAAACAGCCACCACGGAAGGTGTTGTTTCACGTGAAACAGTGAATCGCGGCACGCTGCGGCAAGAGATGGGAGAGACCCTGGCCGATGCGGTCATCGAGCAGGTGGAGATCAGCATCAAGTATGCGGGCTACATCGACAAGCAGAATGACGAGGTCAGTCGTGCCGCCTATTATGAGAACCTGAAGTTGCCGGCCGAGCTGGACTACATGCAGGTGTCAGCCTTGAGTTTCGAGGCACGCCAGAAATTGAGCAAGCACAAGCCGGAAACATTGGGGCAGGCCTCGCGCATTTCGGGTATCACGCCCGCGGCCATTTCCTTGCTGCTCATTCACCTCAAGAAGGGGCGCTTCAAGGGGTTTGTGCAAGAGTCCACCGAGGTCAACCCAGAGGCTTGATGCCACCACCCGTTCAAGGTTTCACGATGTCATTCAAAAAGAATGGGGCAGGGATGCGCCCCCAGCATGCCAAGTCTGCGCCCAAGGTTGTGCCTTCCGTGCCGCGCGCTGTGCCCAGTCGTCCGCCTGTGAGTTGGTCGCGTGATCAGTGGCTGGCTGCGTTGCCGCCGGTGCTGGCGAGTCTGGACTTGGCTTTGTCTGAGGTGCAGCAGGCGCAATTGGCCGACTACATGGTCATGCTGGCGCACTGGAACAGCACCTACAACCTGACCGCTCTGCGTGATGCGCAGGACATGTTGACCCACCATCTGACCGACTGTCTGACGGTGCTGGCGCCCCTGAAGCGACACCTGGCCGAGCGTGGCTTGCTGGATCGGACGCCGCCTGCGCGCCTGCTGGATGTGGGGAGCGGTGGCGGCTTGCCGGGCGTCATCCTGGCGATTTGCTACCCGGGTGTCCAGGTGACCTGTGTTGACACCGTGGGCAAGAAGGCGGCTTTCATCCGTCAGGTGGCGGCCGAACTGCGTCTGCCCAATCTACGGGCCGAGCATGCCCGGGTGGAGCAACTCAAGGGGCAGTTCGATCTGATCACCTCGCGCGCGTTTGCTTCCCTGGTTGATTTCGTGACTTTGACCCGCGCATTGCTGGCAGAGGGTGCGGTCTGGATGGCCATGAAGGGTAAGGATCCTTTGGAAGAGAAAGACGCTTTGCCGACGGATGTGAACGTGTTTCACGTGGAACAATTGCAGGTGCCGGGTCTGGATGCCGAGCGGTGTCTGGTGTGGATGCACGGAAGGTGAGACGCGGCGGGGTGTGAACGTGCAACGGGGTAGGTGAGCATGAAGTGGCAAACGTGGGTGGTATGGATGGGGTGCGCCGTTGCGGCAGCATCGACACAGGCAGCGCCAGAGGCGACGGCCGCATCTGCGCCACGCGTTGTGCGCAGTCGTCCTGCCCCGGTCAAAGGGGCCATTCAGGATGAAGCTCGCCCCCTTGTCAGCCAGGCGCGACCGGTTCAGCCCGATCGGGGTGATGTCGGTGACATCGCTCATGACTGGACCAAGTCGGAGGTGCCCGCTGCTGCGCCAGTGCTGACCTCGACCAAAGCGCCTGTGGTGACACCGCCCGTTGCACCAGCCGCGCCCCGGCCCGTCCCGGCGTCTCCGGCGGTGAGTAAGTCGGCGGCGCCCGTCCCGCCCAGCCGTGCCAAGTCCACCGCAGGGGTTGCATCGACGGTGCCCCCGGTGGTGGTTCGTCAGGCTGCCCCCGCTGCATCGAAGCGGATGGCGGCATCGGTGTCACCGCGCCAAGCACCGACGCGTGTGACCACGCCGCCCGCTCGCGTGAAGCCCATTGCCCGCTTGCAGGACGCACCCAAGGCTGTGGGGAAGCGTCCGGTGCATGGGGCGGTCGCTCGCGGCACTGCGCCCGGACAGGTCCAGAAGGGAAAGAAGGGGCCGATCACGACCGCTTCTCGTGTGCCTGCACGTCCGGTATCCGGCGGGAAGGTGGCCCCCAAATCGGCGGTGCCCGCCACCGTGGCGCGTGTGACCAAGTCGTCGGTGCCCGCCGTCCGGCGTCAAGGCCCGATGCCCATTGCCGGTAAGCCGACCACCCAGGCCAAAGTCCCCGTCAAGCATCTCGTGAGTGGGGGGGCGGGGCGAGTGAAAGCCAAACCCACCGTGCCTCCGGTTCTGGCCACCAAGGGCAAGACGATGCCAGCCGTCAGCAAGCCTCAGAAGGCTATTTCCCCGTCGCGCCAAACTCGTCCGACCCCCAAGCCATCGAAGCCACGACTTACGCAGGCGCCGGTCCGCCATCCGGCCCACAAGGGGCATTGAGGGCGCGTGTGCCGGCTCAGACTGTGCTCTCGCCGGCGGTGAGGGCCTGTTGAGCCAGACGATCCATGTTGTCGGTCACTGCACTCATGCGGGTGGCCACGACACTGAAGGCCGCACCGGCGGGCCCGGCATGATGGGCCGCCACCATGGCGTTGAACGCCACCATCTTGGCTTCCCGGGCGACGTTGCGGATGTTGCCAATCAGGGTCTCGTGTGCCAATTGCTCGCGGCGGGCGAGGAGCAGGGCCTCCTGCTCGAACACTTGGGTGATCTGATTGAGCAGTTGCAGCATCGGCGTGGCCTCTGCAATCAGCTCATCCAATGCGGTGTCGACGTCGGCTGCTGCGGGGCCCTGACGGCGCTGCAGCAAGGCTTCGGCCTGTTTCATGAAGCGCTGGATGCGGGCGTCACCGTTGGCGGCGCCAAAGAACACTTCTTGCAGCGCCGGGCTGAACAGGCCGGGCAGCTCCCGGTCGCCCTGCGTCAGCTGCTGGTGGCTGCGTCGCATCAGTTGAAGGGCCTCTTCCGCATGGGTGCGGATGGCGCGCTGACGAGGCAGGCTGCCGCCTTGCTGCAGCAGCACGATGTGCAGGATCAGCCGCTGTGACAGCATGCGCTGTCGCCCCGCCAGATTGATCAGGACGGACATCTGGCTGGCAGAGGCCTGTCGCACACGTTCATCGTTGGCCGAGCGTGGCGTGGGGGCAGCCGAGGGCATGAGGCGGAGGGCGGTGGCGGCTGGCGACATGAGGAGCTCTCGAACATGAATGATGTCGGCATTCACGCAACAACTGTTCCATGTGGCAGAGCGTGATGCCGATCACGCTTCAACAGGCGCGATTCAGGGCGATGCACCAAACTGCATCCAGCGGGGGGCAGCGATGCCGCCATCGAAGTGTGGGGCGAAACCTGCGCCGGCGCGCCTGGCGGGGTCGCACTGCATTGATAATGCAGCCATGCCGCACATCTTCTGCATCGCCAACCAAAAGGGTGGGGTGGGCAAGACCACCACCACTGTGAATCTGGCCGCTGGTCTCGCCCAGATCGGCCAGCGTGTGCTGATCGTGGACCTGGACCCGCAGGGGAATGCCACCATGGGCTCTGGCGTGGACAAGCGCACCATGGAGCGCAGCGTCTACGACGTCCTGCTCGAAGAGGCCACCATTGCGGAGGCTCGTTCACGCAGCCCCAAGGGCGGATACGACGTCCTGGGTGCCAACCGTGAGTTGGCTGGTGCGGAAATTGAATTGGTGACCCTGGAGCGCCGGGATCGGCGTCTCAAGACCGCCATCGAGGCGGCCGCGCAAGAGTACGACTTCGTGCTCATTGACTGCCCCCCATCACTGAGTTTGCTGACCCTCAACGGGCTCACCTGCGCGCACGGTGTCATCGTGCCCATGCAGTGCGAGTATTTCGCGCTGGAAGGTTTGACCGACCTGGTCAACACCGTCAAGCAGGTGCATGCCAATCTGAACCGGGAGCTGCAACTCATCGGCTTGTTGCGCGTCATGTATGACCCGCGCATCACCCTGCAGCAGCAGGTGAGCGAGCAACTCAAGGCGCACTTCGGCGACAAGGTTTTCGATACCGTGATCCCGCGCAATGTGCGTCTGGCCGAAGCCCCCAGCTATGGGGTGCCCGGTGTGGTGTTCGATCCGTCCAGCAAGGGTGCACAAGCCTTTGTGGCGTTTGCCCAAGAGCTGGTTCAACGTGTGAGCCAGGGCCTGACCCAGGCTGGGTGATCGGCGCTAGTCCTCTTGCCCCAGGATGCCGTCCAGGCAGCCGAGGAGGGCGGAGACGTCCAATGGTTTGGTGATGTAGGCCACGAAGCCGCGATCCTTGGCGGCGTGAATGCGGTCGGGCATGGCATCGGCCGACAGGGCCACCCGTGGCACGTCTTGCAGCGAAGGTTCGGCGTCGAGTGCGTCGGCCAGATCAAAGCCACTCATGTCGCCGAGGTGCATGTCGATCAGCATCAGATCGGGCGTGTGCTGGCGAGCCAGTGCCAGTGCGCGCTGCCCGTCGCGGCCGACGAGCAGGGTCCACTGCGGACGCAAGGTCATGACCTGCTGGAGCAAGATCACATTGATCTCGTTGTCCTCTGCGTAGAGGATGGTGGCGGCTCGGGCGGCGGGTGCAGGCGCCGCAGCGACGGGTTCGGGTGCAGGGAAGGTCGGCTGCACGGCCGCAGGCAGGGTGATGCGGAACGTGCTGCCTACGCCCTTGAGGCTGTGCACGTCGATGTGGCCCTGCATCAGACGGATGAGTCGCTGCACGATGACCAGGCCGATGCCGGTGCCATCCACATGGCTGCGTTCGGCGCCCAGGCGGTTGAATGGCTCGAACAAATGGGCCTGTTGCTGCGGGGTCAAGCCGATGCCCGTGTCCTGAACGCTCACGACGACCTGGCCTTGGTCGAGGTGCGCATCGATCCGCACGGTGCCGTCCGCCCGGTTGTATTTGATGGCGTTGCCAATCAGGTTGACCAGGACTTGTCGCAGTCGAACACGATCAGCCTGCACGTGGCACCCATCCGGCATGTCCGCGATGTCGATGCTGACGTTGCGCTGGCGTGCCAGCTCGCGCAGCAGATCCACAGCGTCGTCCACAACGCATCGGACTTCCTGGGGCTCCAGCGAGAGGGGCAGGTTGCCGGCCTCGATCCGAGACAAGTCCAGCACATCGCCCAGCATGGACAGCAGGTGGTTGCCGGCCTTTTCAATTTGCGCCACATGCTGCTGCTGCGTCGGGCCAAAGACACCGCCTGTGTCCATGCGCAGCAACTGTGCAAAACCCAGGACGGCGTTCAAGGGCGTTCGCAATTCATGGCTCATGCGCGACAGAAATTCGCTCTTCGCGCGATTGGCTTGCTCCGCGGCAGAAGCGGTGATGACCGCTTGCTCATACTGTTTGCGGTCTGTGATGTCTGCGGTGTAGCCGTACCAGGCCAGCATCCCGTTTTGCTCGCGAAAGGCCATGGCCTGCCCGGCCAGCCAGCGTGTGCCCTTGCTGGGCAGTTGCACGCGGTACTCATACACGATGGGGTGTTCAAGCTGGATGTTGTCCGGGCGGGTCAGCCCCTTCACGTAGTCCAGGTCCTCCGGATGGATGCGTGTGTAGTGCAGGGTCCAGTCGTAGGGATCGATGTCGTCGCCCAGTTCGTACAGATGGCGTGCCAGGCTGCTGATGTACTGCAACTGCGGCTCACCCTGGGCCGGGATGTTGATCTTGTAGAGCACCCCGGGGATGTTGCGGCTCAAGCTCTTGAGCAAGGCATCTCGCTCGGCCAGCCGCAGGGCCAGTTCATGACGCACGGTGACGTCTTGCAGCATGCCGTACCAGACGCGGTGTCCGCGATGGCTGTGTTGCACTCCCAGCTGAACGGCAATCCAGCGGCGCTGCCCATTGCGCAAAATGATCAGGCAGTCTCCGGCCAGCTCCTTGGCACCCCCTTCGGCTTCCAGCTCCCACAGCCGAATTTTGTGGACATGGTCGGGGTGCATGCGGGCCACCACCTGCATGAACAGCCCCTCCGGGTCATGACGCAGGGCCGGGTCGATGTCGAACAGGGAAAACAATCGTTCGCTGGCCCAGGGGATGAAGCGTCGCCCGTCGGGCAGCCGATCGAGCACCATCAGCCCTCCGGGCACGTGATGGCTCAGGCCGCCCAGGACCTCTTCATGCATCGATGCTTGCTGCCGGAGAACGGCAACTTCGGCTTGTGCGGCTTCGAGCGCTGACTGCAGGCTTTGCAAGTCAGGAGCCGACATGGGTGCGGGAGCTTGCATAGGGTTTGATTATCAAATCCCGCGGATGTTTTGGGGTGTGTTCACAGGGGTCAGAAACAGAGGACAATCCCTGCCCTATGGCGACCAAGAAAACAAAGGGCCTCGGCATGGGCCTGGAGGCCCTGCTGGGCCCCAAAGTCAGCGACATCGCTCCTTCCGCTCCCGAAGGGGCGCCCACCTCCTTGCGGCTCGATTTGATGCAGCCTGGCAAGTACCAGCCTCGCACCCGCATGGACGAGGGGTCGCTGTACGAGCTGGCCGAGAGCATCAAGGCCCAGGGCATCATGCAGCCCATCCTGGTGCGCCCGATCGGTGGTGGTCGCTACGAGATCATCGCCGGGGAACGTCGTTCGCGTGCCGCCAAGCTGGCCGGCCTGACCGATGTGCCGGTGTTGGTCAAGGAAGTGCCCGATGAAGCGGCCGCTGCCATGGCCCTGATCGAGAACATCCAGCGTGAAGACCTCAATCCGCTGGAGGAAGCGCAAGGTCTGCAGCGGCTGACCAGCGAGTTTGGTCTGACGCATGAGCAAGCCGCGCAGGCCGTGGGGCGTTCGCGCAGTGCGGCCTCCAACCTCTTGCGTCTGCTGAATCTGGCGGAACCGGTGCAAAGCATGCTGATGGCCGGCGACATCGACATGGGCCATGCCCGTGCCTTGCTGCCCCTGGACAAGGCGCAGCAGATCACGACGGCCAACGAGGTCATCGCCAAAAAGCTCAATGTGCGTGAAGCCGAGAAGCTGGTCGCCAAGGTGCAGGGGGTGGCACGTCAGAAGCCCCTGCTGCGCGTGGCGGCCGACAAGTCGCGCGACGTGGTGCGCCTGGAAGAAGAGTTGTCGGACCTCCTGACGGCCGCCGTGCAGATCCGCATCAAGCGCAAGAGCCTGCGTGGCACCCAAGGCGAGGTCACGATTCAGTTCGGCAGCCTGGATGAGCTGGATGGCCTGATCGAGAAGCTGCGCGCGGGTCGCGGCGAGGCCGACGCCTGAGCGCGATGCCCCGCGTACTGGGCCGATTGCTGCAATGGCCTTTGCCGGCCTTGTGGGCGTGGTCTGGCGCCTGGGCCTTGGCCATCGCCTTGCGGGCCGCTGAGGCCCCTTTATGGGCCACGCTGGGCCTGCCGATGGTGCTGGGTGTCTGCGTGACCTGGTTGCCGGGGGGGGCGGACACGTCGTGGCGACGGGTCTTCGTGGCAGGCGGGTTTCCGTTGAGTGTGCTGTTGATGGGGCAGGGCAGTGGGGTGCCGGCCTGGCTGTGGCTGTTGCCCTTGCTCTTGTTGCTGGTGGCGTACCCCATGCATGCCTGGCGCGATGCACCGGTGTTTCCCACGCCAGAAGGGGCCTTGCGGACCTTGCCTGTGCATGCCCCCTTGCACGGCGCCGCGCCCAGGATTCTGGACGCGGGGTGCGGCATGGGTGATGCCCTGCGCGAGTTGCATCAGGCTTATCCGCACGCCGACCTCGAAGGGGTGGAGTGGAGCTGGCTGTGGCGAGCGGTGGCCGCATGGCGTTGCCGAAGCGCGCGGGTGCGGCGGGGTGACATGTGGGCCGACGACTGGTCGGCCTTTGATCTGGTGTACCTCTTTCAGCGGCCGGAGACCATGCCCCGCGCACTGGCCAAGGCGCGCGCCGAAATGCGACCCGGATCGTGGCTGGTGAGTCTGGAGTTTGCGGCCGTGGACGAAGCCGGGCGCATCTGGCCTGCCGACGCGCACTTCACGCAAGAAGGCGGGCGTCCCGTGTGGGTCTATCGCATGGGGTCAGCACGCCAGGGGTGAGGCGTCTACACTTGCGCTTCCTTCTCGAAAGTTGACATGAGCCAGCCAAGTGACGCGGCGTTGCCGCCCTTTACCTCTGATGAGTTTCGCGCCGCTTTGGGCCAGTTCGCCACGGGCATCACCATCGTGACGGCGCGCGATGCAGAGGGCCGACTGGTGGGGCTCACGGCCAACTCGTTCAACTCGGTCTCGTTGTCGCCCCCCTTGGTGTTGTGGAGCCTGTCCAAGCAGTCGACCTCGATGCCGGGGTTCTTGTCGGCCACGCATTACGCCATCAACGTGCTGGCGGCCGACCAGCGTCTGCTGGCGGAGCGCTTTGCCAGCAAAGGCATTGATCGGTTTGAAGGCACCGCCTGGCATGCAGGCTTGTCGGGGGCGCCGGTCATCGATGGTGCGGTCGCCGTGTTCGAGTGCAGTCATCGCAGTCAGCACGACGAGGGGGACCACGTCATTTTCGTGGGCAAGGTCGAGCATTGCAGCCGCCGCATCGGGGTCGCGCCTTTGTTGTTCCACGGTGGCCGGTTTTTCAGCGATACGCTGAAGTGAGCGTGGCCTGCCGCCTCACGGGGCTTCGGCGTCCTGCGCGAGCTTGTCCAGCAGTTTGAGCAAGCGCCCGACATCCAGCGGTTTGGTCAGGTAGTCGATGAAGCCACGCTCTCGCGCTTCGCGGATCTGGTCAGGCATCACGTCGGCCGACAGGGCCACACGCGGGATGTCGGCCGTTTCTGGCTGACTGGACAGGGCATCGGACACATCCAGGCCGCTCATGTCGCCCAGGTGCATGTCGAGCAACAGCAGGTCGGGCGGGTTGTTCAGTGCGTTGGTGATGGCGTCCTGGCCACTGTGTGCCACTTCGAGTCGCCACTGGGGGCGCATGCGCATGACCTGGCGCACCAGTTCGATGTTGACCACGTTGTCTTCGGCGTACAGCACCACCAGTGCCTGATCGCTGGCGTCGTCGTGATCGAGCGCGCCAAAGACGGAGCGCCCCGTGCGGACGGCTGGCGCAGGGGCCACCTGGCTGACATGCCCTTGCGGCAGCCAGATTCTGAAACTGGTGCCGATGCCGGGTGTGCTGCTGACTTCGATGCGACCTTGCATCAGCTCCAGCAGGCGCTTGACGATGACCAGTCCAATGCCGGTCCCTTCGACGGTGGTCCGCTCGGCGCCAAGGCGGTTGAAGGGCTCGAACAGATGGCTGATCTGCTCTGCGCTCATGCCTTGTCCGGTGTCGCTCACCGTGATCACGACATGGCGGTCCAGCGGCAGCGCTTCCAGCATGACACGTCCGCCGCACCGGTTGTACTTGATGGCGTTGCTCAGCAGGTTGACCAGGATCTGACGCAGGCGAACGGGGTCGGCCCGTACGCACAAACCGCTGGCCGGCGGGGCACCCATGAGTTGCAGGCCCGCGTTGCGCGCCTGGTTCTGGATGAGATGGAGCGCTTCATCGAACACGGGAGCCAGGGGATGGGCGCCAATGTTCATGGGCAGGCTGCCGGCCTCGATGCGAGACAGGTCCAGCACATCGGTGAGCATGGCCAGCAGATGGGAGCCGGCCTGTTCGATGTGCAGCACCTTTTCTCGCTGCGCGTCATCCAGCGGGTGTTCGGGGTCGACCCGCAGCAGTTGGGCAAAGCCCAGCATGGCATTGAGCGGTGTGCGCAACTCGTGGCTCATGCGGGAGAGGAATTCGGTCTTGGCCTTGCTGGCACGTTCTGCGGCCTTGGCCGAGTTCATGGCCTCTTGGGCGCGCAGGCGGTCGCTGATGTCTTCGACGGCGGCCACATATTGCTGAGGCGTACCCTGCTCATCGCGCAGCAGCGAGACGTGCAAGGAGGTCCACACCGTCTGGCCATTGGGGCGCACGTAACGCTTTTGAAGCGCGTACTGACTTTGGTAGCCCGCCAGCATGGCGTCCATCTGGGCCTGACTGATGGCGACATCGTCAGGATGGGTGATGTCGATGACGTGCAGTCCCGTCAGGTCATGGCGGCTGCGGCCGGTGATGTCCGCAAAGCACTGGTTGACCTCGATGATGTAGCCCTCCAGGTTCACGCGCGCCAAACCCACGCCGGCGAATTGGAATACGTGTCGGTAATCCAGATCGGAGGGCGATGGCGGTGGAGCGGCAGGGAACAAAGGCTCAGACATCAAGGCGCGCACGTAGAGAGCTTGACCAGAGCGGCAAGCATACTCTGCCTCAGTGTGCCGTGGCGGCCTCTTTATGGGGGGCGTCGGTGCCAGGGCCCTTCAGGTCGATGATGGTGCGATGCCGGCCTTGACGCTTGGCGTCATAGAGCGCGCGATCTGCACGTTCGATGCAGACATCCAGGGGTTCGATGTCCAGATAGGCCGTCAACCCGGCTGAAAAGCTCACCTCGAGGTCGGGCAGACTGGGGATCAAGGGGGCATTCGCCAGGGCGGCGCGGGCCCGCTCCAGCCCCATGTTGGCTTGCTCCGGGGTGGTGTCGTTCATGAGCACCAGGAATTCTTCGCCGCCCCAACGGGCCAGCACATCGGTCTCTCTGAGGGCGCTTTGCAAGATGGCCGCAAAGCGCTTGAGCACTTCATCGCCGATGCCGTGCCCGTGGGTGTCGTTGATGCGTTTGAAGTGATCCAGGTCGACCAGGGCCAGGCAGAAGCGGTGGTAGCCCGAGCGGGCCAGGCGCTTTTGGTGCTGGGCCATGACCTCGCGCATGTGCCGGCGGTTGTACAGGCCGGTGAGCTCATCGCGTGTGGCCAGGATCTGGATGCGCGTGAGGGCATGCGCCAGCTCGTTTTTTTGCGCTTGCAGGCGGGCACGCATGTCGCTCAGTTGTGCGGCCAGCGTGGAAATGGTGGGCAGGATGGCCGCGATCAGGATGAAATGGGCAATCTCCACCTGGTACGGGTAATTGGCGGGGTCGGTCGCCGTCTTGTAGATCATGGCGGCCCCCATCAGGGCCAGGGTGTAAGCCCCGGCCATGCGGGAGTCGCGCAGGTTCATGTTGAAAATGCCGAAGACCTGCACCAGGGCCAGCAGCATCATCACCGAGCCGTGGATGCGCCCCGTGACAGAGTACGCCCCCACGATGATGGTCAGGGCGGCCGCCACCTGGGGCAGGGTCAGGGCCGGGTCGCTGAAGCGCAAGTTCAGCCCTGAGCGCAGCACCACGTACCAGAACAGGATGTTGGCCAGGATGACCAGAGACAGGGGCCACGCCTGCGCCGGATCCATGAATCCGGACTCGCAGGCATAGACCTGCAGGCCAATGCAGGCCAGAAAGACGTAAGCAGCCGTCAGCGAGCGCGAGATGCGCACTTGCTGCTTGCGGTCCTTGCTCAGGACGAACTCTTTCAGGCGTTGGTACATGGTGACGTCTGGCAAAAAGGGCTGCCACGCAAGGGACATTTCGGCCTGGGTCCATGCGGCTTGAGTCGCTGTGGTGTGATCTGGTGCACGGCGCTGCCGTCATTGGGGACCATGGATACCCTTGCATTCAAAAAAAGTGAATAAAGGCGTGAAGTCCGTGCAATCTCAAGCGTGATGCCCTTCGTTAACCTGCAGCTTGTCACGGGGCTGTGTGTTGCCACCCTCAACTGGAAGCAAAGACTCATGAAATCGTCCGCTCCTTCTTCTGCTCGTTACAGCTTCGTTGCCATCGTGCTGCACTGGGTCCTGGCTTTGGCCATCCTGAGCGCCTTCGTGGTCGGGGTTTACGTGGAGGATCTGCCCTTGTCTCCGGCCAAGCTCAAGATCATCAATTGGCATAAATGGGCCGGTGTCACGATTTTGTTTTTGTCTGCCCTGCGCCTGGTGTGGCGGCTGACCCATCGGCCCCCAGCCTTGCCGGCGTCCATCGAGCAGGCCATGCCGGGCTGGCAGCGCGCGGCTTATCACGGCACGCATCACCTGATGTACGCCCTGTTTTTCATCGTGCCGCTGATGGGCTGGGCTTACAGCTCCGCCAAGGGCTTCCCGATCGTGTGGTTTGGTGTGTGGCCCTTGCCTGACCTGGTCTCACCCAACCCGGATCTGGCCAAGGTGCTCAAAGAACTGCACGAGCTGTCGGCTTTGGGGCTGATGGGACTGGTGGGTCTGCATGTGGCAGCCGCACTGAAGCATCAGTTTGTGGACCGTGATGGTTTGCTGGACCGGATGCGTCCAGGCCGTTGAACGCATTTTTTTGTTGAAAGGAGCATCGCATGCTGTCTCGTCGAAATGCATGGTTGTCGGTCGCGGCCCTGATGGGTGCGGTGCTGGCTGGGCCTTCAGCCTGGGCTGCGGGGCAAGCCCTGATCCCGGCCCGCAGTGAGGTCACGTTTGTGGCCAAGCAGTTGGGTGTGCCCCTGCAGGGGCGCTTCAAAGTGTTTGCGGCGCAGACCAGTTTTGACCCCAAAGCCCTGGCCCAGAGCCAGATTGCGTTTCAGGTGGACCTGGGCAGTGTGGCGCTCAATGCCGATGCCGACACCGAGTTGCGCAAGCCGGACTGGTTCAACACCGTGAAGTTTCCGAAGGCGACTTTCCAGTCCTCGGCCATCAAAGCCGTGGGAGCGGGCAAGTTTGAAGTGGCCGGCAAGCTGGTCATCAAGGGCGTCAGCCGCGATGTGGTGATTCCCGTGCAACTGACGCAAGCGCAGGGCGTGAGTCTGGCCACGGGTGGCTTTGCGCTCAAGCGCCTGGATTTCAAGGTGGGGGAGGGCGATTGGGCCGACACCTCCATCGTGGCCAATGACGTGCAAGTGCAGTTCAAGCTGGCGCTGCAAGGCATCCCGGCACTCTGATTCGTTTTTCTGTCTGGCGCACACGCGCCTCTTTTCCCTCTTCAGGAGATTTCAATGAACCGTCATCTGATTGCTTCCGTTCTGGCTGCTTCGACCCTGGGCGCTGTGGGCATGGCTCAAGCCGCTCCAGCCACCTATTCGATCGACCCCACGCACACCTTTGTGACCTTCGAAGTCAAGCACTTTGGCACATCGACCAACCGGGGCCGCTTTGACAAGAAGGCCGGCACGGTGACGCTGGACAAGGAAGCCAAGTCGGGGTCGGTGGACATCACCATCGAAACGGGTTCGATCAACACCGGCACGGGTCCTTTTGATGCGCACTTGAAGAGCAAGGACTTCTTCAATGCAGAAGCGTTCCCTCAAGCCACCTTCAAGAGCACCAAGTTCATCTTCAATGGTGACAAGGTGAGCCAGGTGGTGGGTGATTTGACCCTGTTGGGCAAGACCCAGACAGTGGTGCTGTCTGCCAACAACTTTGGTTGCTATCAGAACCCCATGCTCAAGCGCGAAGTGTGCGGTGGCGACTTTGAAACCACCATCCAGCGCGCCAACTTCGGCATGGAGTACGGCATCGCCTACGGCATCCCCAACGACGTGAAGCTCATCATCCAGGTCGAAGCGGTCAAGCAGTAAGACCGGGCGACAAGAAGGCCTGCAGCACGGCGTGCAGGTCTTGTTGTTTGAACGGTTTGGGGAGATGGCCATCCATGCCTGCATCGCGGCAGCGTGCCAGATCCCCTTCCAGCGCATTGGCCGTCAGGGCAATGACAGGCTTGGGCAGATGTTGCTGAGCCTGCTCCCAGGCGCGCAGACGTCGGGTGGCCTCCAGACCATCGAGCTCCGGCATCTGGCAGTCCATGAGGACCATGTCGAACGCCCCGTGATCGGCCTGCAAGGCGCGCAAGGCGGCATGCCCGTTGTCAACCCGCGTGACCTGCATGCCGATCTGCACCAGTGCGGCTTCGGCCACCAGCGCGTTGACCGGGTTGTCTTCGGCCAGCAGCACGTGTCCCCGCAGCGTGCTGGGGTCACTGGCGACAGGTTGATGGGGGGCAGCGCTGCTGGGTGCCTGCGCCATGAATGCGGTCGGCAGGGGCAGGGTCAGCGTGAAGGTGGAGCCCACGCCAGGTGTGCTGGTACAGGTGATGTCCCCGCCCATGGCGCGTGCCAGTTCACGGGAAATGGCCAAGCCCAGGCCGGTGCCTTGCTGGCGCTTGCCGGACTCGGCCTCGATCTGATGAAACGGTTCGAAGATCTTGTCTAGCTGGTCGGCCGCCATGCCGATTCCGCTGTCTTCCACCGTCAGTAGCATCATCGCGTCGGGCTGCTGCGAGGCGCGTTGCACGGTGAGCAGGACTTGCCCGGCTTCGGTGAACTTGATGGCGTTGCCCAGCAGGTTGTGCAGCAGCTGACTCAGGCGTGTGGGGTCGCCCTCGATCAGGCAAGGGCTGGGCAGATCAATGTGCGCGCCCAGCGTGAGGCCTTTTTCCTTGGCGCGGACATCCTGCAGGGCCAGAACCTCGCGCAGCGTGGCCTGTGCATCGAAGCTGCGGTGGTCGATACGCAGCTTGCCAGCCTCGATCCGGGCGAAGTCCAGCAGGTCGTTGATCAGGCCCAGCAGGTGTTCCCCGGTGTGCTCGATGAGTGACAACTGCGCTTCGGCTTCGCCGCGCAGGGGTTCAGGGGCCTGTGCCAGCTGCTTTTGAACCAGTTGGGTCACGCCCAAAATGCCGTGCAGCGGGGTGCGCATTTCGTGGCTCATGGTGGCCAGAAACTGGTCTTTGATGGCGCTGTGGTGTTGGGCGGCCTGCAATGCTTGGGCACGCTCCTCGGCCAGATCGTCATAGGTGTAGCGCAGCCAGAGCAGTTCACTGATGCGGCGCTCGGTTCGGCGCGCTTCAATGGTCATCAGCAGGCCCAGGATCAGCACGCCACCGCCGCCGAACACGCCATAGGCATCTTGGCGGGCCAGCAGCATGATGATGGCGGGGGCCAGCAAGGGGATGTTCATGGTCAAGCTGGGCCAGGCATGTGCCTGCAAGGTCAGGGTGTTGAGCGCGCAGGAGGTGGCCAGCACCGTGACGATGAGGCTGGAGGCCACCATGCTGTTCATGGGTTGCCACCACCCCGCCAGGCCCCAGGCCAAGCCTTGCAGCCCGCAGACCACCGTGAGGCTGATGAGCCAACCCTTGTGTGCAGGCGCTTGTGCCCGGCGCCACGCCAACGTGTGGCCGACCCGGATGAGCGCACCGGCCGCGCACAGCAAGACCCAGATCGTGGCGTAGGGCCATTGCTCGGAGTGATGCAGCAGGGCCGCAAAGGCGATGGCCACGGCACATCCGGCCAGATTCAGGGGCAGGGCGGATGCCAGCAACAAACGCATCCGCTCGACGCGGATCTTGTCGCGCCAGGCGGGCAGGATCGCTCCTGTGGGCTTCGCCTGGCCAGATCGGTGATCAGAGGCTGCGGCATGGGTGGACAGCATCTGGCCTTTATCGCCGATTTCTGCCCCCCCCATAAGAGGGTCTGGCGATCTCCCCCCTCAAGTCAGTGGGGGAGATTGAGGCAAAAGCACCACCGGATCAGGCGCCATGGCGGCGGACGCCGATCAGCCCTCGGTGGGGTTCAGGTTGAGGCGTTCACAGACGCGCATGGTGGCCATCTGGAACGATTGGAAATGCAAGCCAACCCGGTGCGCGATGGGGGCCAGCCCTTCCCAGATGTCTTCGGGGTCAGGGATGCCGGCAGGATTGAGCAGCAATTGATCCACGGCGGCGCCGATGGCCAACAGCTTTTGAACGTTCGGACGCTCCAGCGTCCAGTGGTCATCGCTGGCCGAGCGGGCTCGCACGGTGTCGGACACGTCGCGCGACAGCCCCCAGGCCTGGCACAGGGCGGCGCCCAAGGCAGAGTGGCTGACCCCAAAGGCTTCGACCTCGGCACTGCAGAGGCGCGCTTCGTCCCCGTCGTCGTTGTCCAGGGCGGCGTAGCGCTCGCGGTCGTAGGCAAACAGGACTGCGCGGCCACTTTCGGCAAACAGACCTGATGTGTGGGCGGCCCAGGGATCGACATCCAGTTGGCGGGCAATGCGGCCCATGGCCAGACCCCGCACGCCGGCGCGGTCCCAGATGAGTTGCAGCAGGGGGCTGGGAGGGAAGGCGCCTCGCAGGCCGATCTCGTAGGTCAGGCCGGCCACCTGCGACATGCCCAGATACCGGATGCCTTCGTGAACGGTTTCCACGCGTTTGAGCAGTCCGAACAGCGCCGAGTTGACGGTTCGCACCACGGCCGACGACAAGGCCATGTCCGTCTCAATCAAGGCGGCCAGCTGGTCGATGGAGCTGTGCTCATCGGCCATCAGCAGAGACAGGCGAACAAGCGTTTGCGGGCAAGCAGGCAGGTCGATGTTGAGGTTGCGCAGTTGCGGATCGATGCTCATGGCGGACGCCTGAAGAATGTGTTTCGACCAGAGTCTAGGCCCAGTCCTGCCAGCCTGAAAGCCAATACACCCTCGCAAGACGCGGCATTCTGCCGAATCTGACGCTCAGCGCATCAGACGCGGCTTGGCCGACACAGGGTTTTAGCGAGGAATGAAACGGCGGCGTATGCCGCGCCCCGTGACACCGCGTGCCAGGCCTTGCTCGCGGCGGAAGGCGCTGGGCGGCATGCCCTTCCAGCGACGGAAGGCTTCGATGAAGGTGGTGACATCGGCGTAACCCAGGCGCGTGGCGATTTCGCCGTGCGTGAGGTCTGCGGTAGCCATCAATTCTTCGGTCAGCGTAGAGCGCACTTCTTCCAGCAGGCTGCGGAAGGTGACACCTTCGGCCATCAGATGGCGACGCAGCGTGCGAGAGGTGACGCGCATCTCGGCCGCGATTTCTTCCATGTCGGGAATGTGGCCGGGGGTGCGCAGCAGGCGGTTGCGCACGGTGTCGGCCATGCCGCTGCGGATGCTGCGTGCTTCGACCAGCTTGCGGCACATGGCTTCGCACATTTGGGCGGTGTGCTCGTTGGCCTGGGGCAGCGGGGCGTGCATCACGGCTGCATCCAGCAGACTGCGGTCGTGCGTCTGGCCGAACAAGGGGCGGATGCCAAAGACCTGGGTGTAGGCGTCTGCCAATTCGGCCGAGGGTTCAGCCCTTTGCATCATGACGATGTTGTAGGGAACGGGCTTGCCCAGGAGTTCGCGCTGCAGCGTGATGGCGGCAGAGCGATCACGGTCCAGAACGAACTGACGGATGTCTTCGGGCAGGTGTTCACTGAAGCTGGTGATTTGCACCTGGCTGCCGACTTGTTCGACCTTGTGTGTGGTCAGGCTGAAGGTCTGGTTCAGCATGCGCGACCCCATGCTGAAGGCATCGCCCAAGGTCGGGCTGCTCAGGACGGCATAGCCCCACAGACCATAGGTGGTGATGTGATAGCGCGTGCCGGCCTGCAGTCCGAGGGTCGGAATGTGGGGCAGGGCCTGCAGCAGATTGCGAATCAGCTGGATTTCCTGGCTGGCTTCGATTTCGCCTTCGCCCTGATCCAGTTGCGCGGGCGTGATCTGCGTGCCGGCCAGCAGGGCGTCTAGCGAGGCACCGTGATCACATCCCAATTGCACCAAGACTCTGGCGGTGGCGATGCCACGGCGGAAATCCCACTGGTTTTTGGCTGATGCAAGCGATGGCATGACGCTCCCGAGATGTTCTTAGAAACTGACAATTGATTATGTCCGTCATCGACATCTACAGGGCGTTCTTAACCCCCGAAATCGCTACAAATTATGGGACTAATTCTGGATTTTGCGACATTCTGAGGAATCTTTACGGATGATGGCCAGACCCTTGAGGTACTCGCCTTCCGGAAATGTCAGCGTCGTCGGGTGGTCGCTGGTGGCTTCCAGTCGGCGCAGCAGGTAACCGTCGACGCCGGCATCCATGCCAGCCCCCGCCACGATCTTGTGGAACAACTCGCCGCCGATGCCGCCCGAGCACGAGAAGGTCAGCAGCAGGCCACCCGGGTTGAGCAGGCGGAAGGCCAGTCGGTTGATGTCTTTGTAGGCGCGGCTGGCGCGGTCGGCGTGCGCGGCGCTGGGCGCGAACTTGGGCGGATCGAGCACGATGGCGTCAAAGGTGCGGCCCTCTTTGATGAAGCGGCGCAGGGTGCCGTTGACGTCGGCGTCGAGAGCGGTGTGAGCGCTCGCTTCGTAGCCGTTGAGCGTGACGTGGGCGCTGGCGCGGGCCAGGGCGGGACCGGAGGAGTCCACACTGGTCACGTCGGTGGCGCCGCCTTCGAGGGCCGCCACGCTGAAGCCGCCGGTGTAGCTGTAGCAGTTCAGGACGGTCTTGCACCCGAGCTGACGGACCAGCTTGGCAAACAGGCCGCGGTTGTCACGTTGGTCCAGGTAGTAGCCGGTCTTGTGGCCTTCGGCCACGTCCAGGGTCAGCTTCCAGCCGTTTTCGTGGATGACGACTTCGGTGGCGCGGCGGCTGCCGTCGGCCGTGTCGGGGTGACGCAGCCAGCCGGTCACGGCGGGCAAACCTTCGAGGTTGCGCACGCCGGAGTCCGAGCGCTCGTACAGGTAGGGACAACCGGTGGTGGCGATCAGGGCGTCGGCGATGACGTCTTTCCAGCGCTCGGTGCCGGCACTCAGGAACTGGGCCGACAGCACGTCATCGTATTGGTCCACGATCAGGCCGGGCAGACCGTCGGCTTCGCCATGGATGAGGCGGATGCCGTTGGAGTCGATGCCCAGGCGGCGGCGCAGTTGCACGGCGGCCTCGACCTTGCGCTGGAAAAACTCGGCGTCGATCCGCTCGGCTTCGTCAAAACTCCAGGCGCGCACGCGGATCTGCGAGCTGGGGCTGTAGGCGGCCCAGGCCAGGAATCGGCCAGCGGCGTCCTGCACGCGCACGGTTTCGCCCGGGTCTGCACTGCCCTTGGCGACGCTGCCCTGGAAGATCCAGGGGTGACGACGCAGCATGGAGCGCTCTTTGCCTTCGCGCAGGGTGATGACTTTCATGGCAGAACTCGGGAGAAAAAGGAAAGGGTCGATTGTCCCCGATGCCGTGGGCCTTGTCAGGATTTGCGGCGAGCGCGGGGATGGGCCGCGTCGTACACCTTGGCCAGGTGCTGGAAGTCCAGCTTGGTGTAGACCTGTGTGGTGCTGATGTGGGCATGGCCCAGCAGCTCTTGTACGGCCCGCAGGTCACCGCTGGATTGCAGCAGGTGGCTGGCAAAGCTGTGGCGCAGCATGTGCGGGTGCACATGGGTGGGCAAGCCGGCTTCTTGCGCGAGTTGCTTGAGTCGGTTGCGCAACTGGGCGGCGGTGAGGCGGCGACCCTGCCGGCTGATGAACAAGGCGGGCGCCACCGGAGCGACGAGGCTGGCACGCACGTCCCGCCAGTTGCGCAGGGCCCGCAAGGCCGCTGTGCCCACGGGGACGGTGCGGCGGTTGTGGCCTTTGCCCAGCACGTGGGCCTCGCCCCCCGGCAGGTCGATCCAGCCAGCGGCTTGAGGGCCGCTGACCACGTCCAGGCCCAGTAGTTCGGCGCTGCGCAGGCCGCTGCTGTAGAGCAGTTCGATCATGGCGCGGTCGCGCGCGGCCAGCCAGGGCGCTTCACGCTCGGCGCGGGTGGCCGCTGCGGCCGAGCCGGCGGTGGCCACCGGATCCTGGGGGCGATGCTCGGCCAGGGTCACGGCCTGATCGACCGACAAAGCCTTGGGCAGCGGTTTGGGCGCCTTGGGGGGCTTGATGCCATCTGCCGGGTTCAGCGGCGCCAGGCCTTCACGTCCCAGCCATTTGAACAGGCCTCGCCAGGCCGCGAGGGTGATGGCCAGACTGCGGGGCCCCAGCCCTTGCGCATGCAGTCGGGCAATCCAGCCGCGCACGTGGTGGGGCTTGAGGGCCGCCAGTTCGAGCTGCTCCTTCTCGCAGAAGGCTTGGAGGCGCACGAAGGCGTCGCCGTACATCGCCAGGGTGCGATCGGCCAGACGCCGTTGCACCCGGAGGTAGTCCAGGTGCTGGGCGATCAGGGGGGCGGGGTTGCGCATGCGTGGAGAAGTTGCCTGCGCAACAGACCTCAGGCCAGCAGACGCGCCAGGGCTGCGCCGGCGATGTCGCCGACCTGCTGCAGGAAGTCCACGCCCATGTCGGCGGTGTAGCGGGTGGGGTCAGGTGACCCCAGCACCAACAGGCCAAAACAGGCGCCTTCGTGGTGCAGCGGGATCAGTGCCAGGGAGGTGATGCTGGCGCTGTCGGGCAGCCATTTGCTGGCTTCAAAGCCCGAATTCAGTCCGCAATATGGCTGGCTCAGGCTGCTGGCGAAGCTGTGCACATCGTCACTGACGGGCAGGGTGCTGGTCAGGTCGGCCACGTCGTGACGCAGGGGGTGCGTGGGCGTGCCCCACAGCCGCACCGCGGTTTGCGGGATCAGGAAAATGTCGCTCAACTCGGTTTGCAGCACGTCGGGCAGCGCACGGTCGTCGTGGGCGAGCAGCACCGCACGTACCCACAGGTGCAGGCGATGGGCGATGGTTTCGTTGTCCTGCCCGTGGCGAATCATGTCGATGATGCGCTTTTCCAGGCCGCGGATCTTGTCGCGCAGCATCTCCATCTGGCGCTCTTGCAGGGACACGGCACGCTGTCCGTGAGGGCTCACCAGCTGGATGGACGACAGCAGTTGGGCGTTGCGTTCGAAAAAGCCTGGGGTGTGCACCAGGTAATTGGCAATCTCGTCTTCGGTGATGCCTTGCAGGGTCATGGGGGAATCGCTCACAGTTCAGGAACCTCGATCTCGCCTTCAAACACCGTGACGGCAGGACCGGTCATCAAAACAGGGGTGCCGGGGCCGGCCCAGCTGATGGTCAGGCGGCCGCCGGGCATGTCGACATCGACCGTGCCATCCAGCCAGCCCAGGCGGATGCCGGCCACCACGGCGGCGCAGGCGCCCGAGCCACAGGCCAGTGTTTCGCCAGAGCCGCGTTCGTACACGCGCAGGCGAATGTGGCTGCGGCTGACCACTTCCATGAAGCCGGCGTTGACGCGGCGGGGGAAGCGGGCGTGACCTTCCACTTGCGGCCCGAGTTCGTCGACCGGGGCGTGTTCGGTGCTGTCCACGCGCATGACCGCGTGTGGGTTGCCCATGGACACCACGGCCACCTCGACCGGATGGTTGGCCAGTTGGATGGGCCACAGCTCGCAGCCGTTGACCAGCTTGGGTGTCAGGCCGGTGGCGTCAAACGGCACCTCGGCGGGCACCAGAAAGGGCGCGCCCATGTCGACGGTGACCCGACCATCGGCTTGCAAACGTGGCTCGATGATGGCCTTCATGGTCTGCACGCGGATCAGGTCCTTCTGAGTCAGACCCTTGTCGTGCACAAAGCGTGCAAAGCAGCGGGCACCGTTGCCGCACTGTTCGACTTCGCCACCGTCCGCATTGAAGATGCGGTAGGTGAAATCGGTGCCGCGCGCCGCGTCACCGGGTTCGACGACCAGGATCTGGTCAGCCCCGATGCCAAAGCGCCGATCGGCGATGAAACGGTACTGGGCCGTGCTCAAGGGCAGGGGCCCGCGGGTGGCGTCGAGCACGACAAAGTCGTTGCCCGCACCATGCATCTTGGTGAAACGCAGCTTCATGACGGGATTATCCGTCGCAAACGCTGCGCGCGTGGCGCGGTCCGATCAATACAGGCCAGGCTCGCCGGGGGGGCGCGTCTTGAAACGCTTGTGCACCCACAGGTATTGCGCCGGTTGCTTGAGGATCTCGTTTTCGATGAAACGGTTGAGTGCAGCCGTGTCGGCTTCCACGTCCTTGGTCGGGAAGTCTGGCAAAGCGGGCATGAAGCGCACGCGCCAGCCCTGGCCGTTGGGCAGCAACTCGGTGATGACGGGCTGCACCACCATGTTCAGCAAACGCGCCATGCGGGACGGGGCCAGCAGGGTGGCTGCCTGCACGCCGAAGAAGGGGACAAAGGCCGCGTCCTGCATGCCGAAGTCCATGTCGGGCAGGTTGAAGAAACCGCGGCCGTCCTTGATGGCGCGCAGCAGAGGCTTGATCGAGTCCTGACGAGGAAAGATCTCGGCATTGCCAAATCGCAGGCGCCCCCGCTTCATCATTTTGTCCATCAGCGGGTTGCTCTGCGATTGGTAGATCGAGGCCCCAGGGCGCTTCTGGCACAAGAGGATGGCGGCACCCGCCACGTCCAAGCCCACAAAGTGCGGGCACAGCCACATGGTGGCCCGCCCCTCGGTCTGGTACACCCGCTCGGC
Source organism: Aquabacterium sp. (assembly GCF_048860245.1). Taxonomy (GTDB): domain Bacteria; phylum Pseudomonadota; class Gammaproteobacteria; order Burkholderiales; family Burkholderiaceae_C; genus Aquabacterium. The sequence goes on from NZ_JBLIZW010000125.1 coordinate 26,461, forward strand.
CAGTTCGATGTCGCCTTCGATCTGGATCAGGCGGCGGATGCGGTCGGGCGAGGCCCACCACAGCACCGCGCGGTCCAGCAGGCTTTGCGTCAACCATTGAAAGTGCTGGCGCAACAGGTGTTCCCGATCGGCCAGGGGCATGTCGGGGAAACACAGTTCGAGGTTGCGCAGACCCACTTTGCGGCGCGAGCCCGCCAGGCGGTAGAGCACTTTGCCCAGGCCTCGAGCGAGGGCGGCCAGCACGGGCAAGGGCAGCCAGTGCAGCAGCCACAAAAAGGCCAGGGCCAGTCGGATGCCGAGGTCACTCATGGCCGAACCTCGCCACTGGCGGACGTCAGGATCTCGGCGCGCGGGCCCTTGTAGCGGTTGTAGCCCCACAGGTACTGCTCGGGTGCTTGCATGATCATCTCTTCCATGAGCCGGTTGATGGCGGCGGCGGATTGTGCCGCATCGCCCTGGGCCAGCAGGTGTTCCACATCGGCCGGGACGCGGCGGGCGTGGACCACGTAGTCGCAGCCTTGGCGCAGTCGGTCCAGCCAGTTCAGTCGCTCACCGCGCAGCAAAACCACGGCGCAGCCAGTCTGGGCGACCAGTTTGGCGGCCATGGTCATGGTGTAGGCCTCGCGCCCGAAGAAGGGCGCCCAGGCGCCCATGCCCTCGGGGGGCACCTGATCGGGCAGGATGCCCACGGTGTCGCCTTTTTTCAGGGCGCGCAGCATCTGGCGCACGCCGGCCAGGGTGGCGGGGCTGGTCAGCATGCCTGGGCGGTTGCGAGCGCTTTTGAGCATCTCGGCCAGCCAGGGTTGTTTGGCGGGGCGGTACAGCGCGGTGATGGGCTTGGCCGCCCCAAAGCGTTCGGCGTAGGCCTGAGCCGTGATTTCAAAGCAGCCCAGATGCGGTGTGACCACCATCAGGCCGTGGCCTTCGGCCAGGGCGTGTTCAACCACCTCGACCTGCTCCCAGCGCACGCTGCGACCCAGGGCCTGGTCGCGCGGGCGGCCCCACAGGCGGGGCAATTCGCCCACCATCTTGCCGGCATGGGCCACCGCCTGCCAGCGCTGCCAGCGTGTCAGCCCTGCCATGCGTGCATGCGCGACCAGACGGCGCCGGTACGACGGGGACAGCAGGTAAGCCAGCCAGCCCATCACGCTGCCCATCAGGTGCAGCACAAACAAGGGCCAGCCAGACAGCAGGTAAAACAGTCGGGCCATGAAACGGGGTTGCCAAGCGCAGGCGCGCGGGTAGGTCGCATTCTGCCCGAGACCCGCTGAGGCGGCATGGCCGCGTGGATCAGGCTTGATCTATGCCCAACTTGTCATAAAGCCACCATATTCATCAGGCTGATTTGCTGACTGGGCGGGCCCTGATCCACTACACTTGCACCCATCGCCGAGTTAACAGGACAACTTGCGGGGCGATTCACAAATGCCGCTAAAGCGTTCGCCGCTGCCCAGAGTGATGACTCACAGCCCCGGCGACGCCGAGGTCAGTGATTTTTTTCTGGAGCACACAGCGTGTCGAACGATTACCTCTTTACCTCCGAGTCGGTCTCGGAAGGCCACCCCGACAAGGTTGCCGACCAGATTTCCGATGCCATCCTTGACGCCATCCTGGCGCAGGACCCCCTCTCTCGTGTCGCGGCCGAGACCCTGACCAACACCGGTCTGGTCGTGTTGGCAGGTGAAATCACCACGCAAGCCAACGTCGACTACATCCAGGTGGCGCGTGACACCATCAAGCGCATTGGCTACGACAACACCGAGTACGGCATCGACTACAAGGGTTGCGCCGTGCTGGTGGCGTACGACAAGCAGTCGAACGACATCGCCCAGGGTGTGGACCGCGCCAGCGACGACTACCTGAACATCGGGGCCGGCGACCAGGGCCTGATGTTCGGTTACGCCTGCCAGGAAACGCCCGAGCTGATGCCGGCCGCCATTTATTACGCCCACCGTCTGGTGGAGCGTCAGGCGCAACTGCGCAAGGACGGCCGTCTGCCGTTCCTGCGTCCCGACGCCAAGGCCCAGATCACCCTGCGCTACGTGGATGGCAAGCCCACGTCGATCGACACCGTGGTGCTGTCGACCCAGCACAGCCCGGATCAGTCGGAAACCGCGACCAAGATGAAGGACAGCTTCTATGAAGCCGTTCGCGAAGAGATCATCAAGCCCGTGCTGCCACAAGAGTGGCTGACGGCGGACACCAAGTACCTGATCAACCCGACCGGTCGTTTCGTGATCGGTGGCCCGCAAGGTGACTGTGGTCTGACCGGTCGCAAGATCATCGTCGACACCTACGGTGGCGCCTGCCCCCACGGTGGTGGCGCCTTCTCGGGCAAGGATCCCACGAAGGTGGACCGCTCGGCGGCGTACGCTGCGCGCTATGTGGCCAAGAACGTGGTCGCGGCTGGCCTGGCCAAGCAGTGCCAGGTGCAAGTGGCCTACGCCATCGGTGTGGCGCGTCCCATGAACGTGACCATCAACACCTATGGCACCGGTGTCATCGCCGACGACGAGATTGCCAAGCTGGTGAATGCGCACTTCGACCTGCGTCCCAAGGGCATCATCCAGATGCTGGACCTGCTGCGCCCGATTTACTCCAAGACGGCGGCCTACGGTCACTTCGGTCGCGAAGAGCCCGAGTTCACCTGGGAACGCACCGACAAGGCGCAAGCCCTGCGCGACGCGGCCGGCCTCAAGGGCTGATCCCGTTTCTGTGCACAATCAAAGGCCGCTTCCAGCGGCCTTTTTCATTGCAGGGGATCGACCATGATGACGCGAACACGGGGATGGGAAGTGGCCTGGCTGTCAGCGATGCTCGCGGGCCTGGGCTGGTCCTGGCACGGGGCCTTCGATCCGGGCATCTGGGCCATGGAGGTGTTCCCGGTGTTCGTGGTGGTGCCGTTGCTGGCTTTCACGCGCACCCGGTTTCCGCTGACACCGCTGGTGTATGGGCTGATCCTGGTGCACGCCTTCATCCTCATGGTGGGTGGGCATTACACCTACGCGCGCGTGCCGCTGGGCTTTTGGGTGCAGGACTGGCTGGACCTGGGGCGCAACCATTACGACCGTTTGGGGCACTTCGCGCAAGGCTTTGTGCCGGCCATGGTGGCCCGTGAAATCCTGTTGCGCCGTACGCCCTTGAAGCCCGGCAAGTGGCTGTTCTTCCTGGTGACCTGTGTGTGTCTGGCCATCAGCGCCTGCTACGAGTTCATCGAGTGGGGCGCGGCGCTGGCGCTGGGGCAGGGGGCCGACGAATTCCTGGCCACCCAGGGCGACCCCTTCGACACCCAGGCCGACATGTTCATGGCCTGGGTGGGGGCGATGACCGCCCAGTGGCTGCTGTCACGCTGGCAAGAGCGGCAGCTTGGGGTCCTGGCGTGCCGTGCGGTCGGTGTTTAGGCGGAACACGCTGACCACCTGGGTCAGGTGATCGGCCTGTTGACGCAGGCTGGCGGCCGCTGCGGCCGACTCTTCTACCAGGGCAGCGTTCTGCTGGGTCATGTTGTCCAGCTGGGTCACGGCCTGGTTGACTTGCGAGATGCCATCGCTTTGCTCGGCCGCCGAGGTGCTGATTTCGGCCATCGTGTCGGTGACCCGCTGAATGGCCGTGACGATGTCTTGCATGGTCACCCCGGCGTCAGACACGAGGCGAGCCCCGGCATCCACCTTCTCGGTCGAGTCCACGATCAGGGATTTGATTTCCTTGGCGGCTTCTGCAGAGCGTTGCGCCAAGCTGCGCACCTCTGAGGCCACCACGGCAAAACCGCGACCTTGCTCGCCTGCGCGGGCGGCTTCCACCGCGGCGTTCAGCGCCAGGATGTTGGTCTGGAAGGCAATGCCATCGATCACCCCAATGATGTCGGCGATCTTGCGGGATGCGTGGGCGATGCCTTCCATGTTGGCGACCACCTGCGCCACCACCTCGCCACCTCGTTGGGCCGCATCCGATGCTGAAGTGGCCAGTTGATTGGCCACCCGGGCGGAGTCGGCCGTTTGCCGGACGGTACCGGTCAACTCCTCCATGGACGAAGCGGTTTGCTCCAGATTGGACGCCGTTTGCTCGGTGCGAGAAGAGAGGTCCTGGTTGCCCGAGGCAATTTCGGAGGAGGCTGTGGCAATGCTGTCGGTCGAGTGCCGGATGTCACCCACCAGGTTCACCAGCGACGCCGCCATGCCTTGCAGGGCCAGCAACATCTGCCCCACCTCGTCTTCGCGGTCCACACGAACCTGTACGGTGAGGTCGCCCTCGGCGATGCGTTGCGTCACTTCGGCAGCATGAGCCAAGGGCAGCTTGATCGATCGGATCAGCACATGGGCCCCAAGAACCACCCCGATCAAGACCACCACGATCATGCCGGCTGCCATCGCCACCGTGGTTCGGCGTGCGTCGGCGATGTGGGCGCGCAGCGCGACGCCTTGTTCCTCCTGCATCGCGGCGAAGGCATACAAGGCCTTGGTGTACACGTCCACAGCAGGCACGAACACCTCGTTGAATTCTTTCTGTGCGCCGGCTTCGTCGCCAGCGGTCTTGAATTCGGACACCTTTTTGTGTGACCCGAGTACTTTGGCGCGCGCCTCTCCAATCAGTTGGATGTGCGTGCGATCGGCCTCGGTCAGGTCCATGGCTTCGATCTGCTTCTTGAGCCCGTTGATGTGCTCAACGATCTGATCGTTCATGGGCTTGAAGTGCGCCCCCACGGCGGGGTCCTTGCTCAGCACGGCCGCCGTGGCGCGTGCAATGGTCAGCTCAGACAGCCGGGCCCATTCCTGCACAGTCTTGAGCCGCTCAGCGGCTTGCGCCATCTGGACTTCAGCGACCTTTTGTGTGGATGCGGACCGCCAGCCCGCAAACAACACAATGCTGACCAAGGCCACGATCAAGAGGCCCACAGCCACCCAAAGGCGGCGAGCGATAGAGAGTTGGTTGAAACGCATCACGATGTCTCCGTAGGCTCCCTAAGCGCTCTGTGTTGTGTACGGATCTCAGTCGTTCAGCAGACGGAACACATTGACGTGTTGCCGCAGCTGATCGGCCTGGCCGCGCAAACTTGCCGCAGTGGCAGCCGATTCCTCGACCAGTGCCGCGTTCTGTTGCGTCATCTGATCGAGCAAGCCCACCGACTGGTTGATCTGGCCAATCCCGGCGCTTTGCTCGGCTGCGGCCGAGGTGATCTGCCCGATGACATCGGTCACGCGCATCACGGAGGCCACGATGTCCTGCATGGTCTGCCCGGCGTTCTCCACCAAGCGTGAGCCAGATTCCACCTGTTCAACCGAGGCGCCAATCAGCGACTTGATCTCGCGAGCCGCTTCTGCCGAGCGCTGCGCCAGCGAGCGAACTTCGCCGGCCACGACCGTAAAGCCGCGACCCTTTTCACCTGCGCGAGCCGCTTCCACCGCGGCGTTCAGGGCGAGGATGTTGGTCTGGAAGGCGATGCCGTCGATCACCCCGATGATGTCGCCAATCTTGCGGGAGGCTTGCGCGATGCTGTCCATGTTGGCCACCACCGCATTCATGACTTCACCGCCACGGCTGGCGGTTTCAGAGGCCGAGCCCACCAGCGCATGCGCCTGCTGGGCGGCTTGAGCGGATTCGTGCACGTTGTCGGTCAGTTGCACCATCGATGATGCTGTTTGCTGCAAATTAGCCGACGTTTGCTCGGTGCGGTTGGACAAATCCATGTTGCCCGCTGCAATCTCGCTGGAGGCGGTGTAAATGCCTTCCGAGGTCTGACGCACATCGCCCACCAGGCGGTTGAGCGAGTCAGCCAAGTCTTGCAGGGAGCCCAGCAATTGACCGATTTCGTCGTAGTGCCCCGGGTCAATCTTCACCGTCAGGTCGCCTGCCGCCAGGCAAGAGGCGGTCTGCATGGCCAGATTCAGTCGTGCGCGGATGGATCGGATCAGCACAAACGCGCCAGCCACCATGATGCTGATCACGGTCAGGCCCATGATGGCGGCCAGCGTGACGGTGCGGCTGCGCTCGTCCGCGATCTGGTGGCGATAGTCGATGGCTTCTTGTGGCTGCATGGCCGCAAACGTGCGCAGCGTCTGAGCGTGGGCCTGCAAGGCCGCCATCACTTTGCTGCCATCACCCGACTTGATGGCCTGATCCAGCGCTTGCTTGGCCTGATCGGCCCGAGACAGGGCCTCGCGGTCATCGCTGTTGAGTGCCAAGGCGTCCAATTGCTGGCGCAAGCCGGCAATTTCCTTGTCCAGCGCGGCTTGCTCGGTCGCGAGCGCCGTGCTCAAGGCCCCGTCACCCGCCAAGCCGGTGCTGACGGCTCGGTTGGCCGCCACCTCGCTGAGGTTGGCCCATTTTTGCCCGGCGCTGAGCTTGGTGTCCAGTTCCTCGAAATGGGCCTCGGAGCGGGCCTTCAGCCCGGCCGTGCGAACACCCGAAAACCCGACGATGAACACGTTGCAGAAAATCAGGAAGGCCACGCCTGCCCACAATTTTTGAGCGGTGCTGAGATTCTTCAGGCTCATGACTTCTGAGGCTCCAGGTTTCATTCCGAGAAATGCACGGGTTTAGTGCATATCGGCTGCAACAGTGAGATCTTGAACAGGCAACAACCCTGAGAAAAAAATCGCGGGACACGGGCTTTTGAGGACGAGAACCCGCGCCGAAAGCCCTACGATGAGAGGCCTTGTCAGCTTATGCAGGCTGGCTTCTCACGTTCATGCTCAAGAAGATCTCTACTCAGCAACTGCGCGTCGGCATGTTCATCCACGAGGTTTGTGGCTCGTGGATGGATCATCCTTTCTGGCGTGGTTCGTTCAAAGTCTCCGATGCGCGCCAGATTGCGCAGCTCTCTGGTGTGTCCGAGGTGATCATCGACATCAGCAAAGGGCTGGATGTGGAGGATGCTCGCGTCGAGGTTGTGGACGATGTCGAGGTTGGTTCGGAACAGGACCGCGCAGAACCCAGTCCCGAAGCCGATCCGGACGATGCCCCCCCCGTGCAGCAATGCAGCCTCCAGCAGGAGGTGCAGCGTGCCGGACGAGTGATTGCGCAATCGCGTGCCGCCATGCGCTCCATGTTCCAGGACGTTCGCATGGGCAAGGCGGTGGATACCGAGCATTGCCTGCCGCTGGTGCAGGAGATCTCTGATTCGGTGGAGCGCAACCCGGGTGCCATCATCAGTCTGGCCCGCCTGAAAACCAGCGACGACTACACCTTCATGCACTCGGTGGCCGTGTGCGCGCTGATGGTGTCCCTGGCGCGTCAGTTGCACCTCAGCCCCGACGAGTGCCGCGAAGCCGGCTTGGCGGGCTTGGTGCATGACATTGGCAAAGCCATGATGCCGCTGGAGGTGCTCAACAAGCCCGGTGCCCTGACGGCGGAAGAATTCGCCATCATGAAGTCGCATCCGGAAGAAGGGCACAAGCTGCTGGTCGAAGGCAAGGGTGTGGGGCCAACGGCCCTGGACGTTTGCCTGCACCACCACGAAAAGGTCAACGGCAAGGGCTATCCGCATGGCCTCAAAGGCGACGAGATCAGCCTGTTTGCCAAGATGGGCGCAGTCTGCGATGTGTACGACGCCATCACTTCCAACCGGCCTTACAAGGCGGGCTGGGATCCGGCGGACTCCATCACCAAGATGGCCGCGTGGTCCAAGAAAGGCCATTTCGACGAGCGCATCTTCCAGGCCTTCGTCAAGAGCATTGGCATCTATCCCACCGGCTCGCTGGTGAAGCTGCAGTCGGGCCGCCTGGCGGTGGTGGTGGAGCAGGGCACGTCGTCCTTGCTCAACCCGGTTGTGAAGGTGTTTTTCTCGACCAAAGCCAATCATCCCATCACGCCCGAACTGCTGGATCTCAGCAAGAGCGTGGACCAGATCGTGTCGCGCGAGTCGCCCTCCGCTTGGGGCTTCCGTAACCTCGACCAGCTCTGGATGCAGGCCTGACCGCGATCCGGTTTGCGCCCAACAAAAAGGCACCCCGTGGGGTGCCTTTTGATTTTGGACGGGGCCAAGCTGCCGCAGCTTATTGCGTCGACAGGCTCAGGCCCGCGTGCTCCCGCAGCGGATGGAAGTGCACCTGCGGGTGACGTTCGGCCGTCAGACGCAGGTCGTAGGCTGAGGTCATCATGTAGGCCAGCGTGTCGGCCGCGTCCAGCGCCAGCTTGCTGGCGTTCTCGTCGGTGAACTTCTTCATGGCCTCAGGGGTGTCAGCGGTGATCCAGCGTGCGCCGGTGAAGCGGCAAGGCATCAGGCGGATGTCGACACCATATTCAGCCTTCAGGCGGTGTTGCACCACTTCAAACTGCAACTGACCCACGGCGCCCAGCAGCATGGCGCCGCCAGCCTCGGGGCGGAAGACCTGAATGGCGCCTTCTTCGCCCAATTGCAGCAAACCAGCTTGCAATTGCTTCGATTTCATCGGGTTGGCCAGTTCCACGGTCTGGAACAGTTCGGGCGCGAAGAAGGGCAGGCCGGTGTACTGCAGGTTGATGCCGTCGGTGATGGTGTCGCCCAGTTGCACGCCACCGTGCGTGGTGAAGCCGATGATGTCGCCTGCAAAGGCCTCGTCCACCGCTTCACGACGTTGCGACAGGAAGGTCACCACCGAGGTGGGGCGCAGTTCTTTGCCCGAACGCTGCACCTTGAGCTTCATGCCGGGCTCGTACTTGCCGGAGCACACGCGAACGAAGGCGATGCGGTCACGGTGAGACGGGTCCATATTGGCTTGCACTTTGAACACCACGCCCGAGAAGTTCTCCATCTCTGGGGCGATTTCCTTGTGCGAGCCATCCTTTTCGGTGCTGAAACGGGGGCGAGGCGAGGGCGCCAGGTCCACCAGGGCGTCCAGCACTTCTTGCACCCCGAAGTTGTTCACGGCCGAGCCGAAGAACACGGGCGTTTGCTTGGCGGCGAGGAACTGTTCGATGTCGAAGGCGGGGGCGGCTTCGGCCATCAGCTCCATGTTCTGCTCGGCCAGCTCCCAGTCGTGGCCGAAGCGGGCGGCCAGCTTGTCACGCTCGGTCAGTGACACCACCTCGTCGTCTTCGCCGCGCTTGTCGGCACCGGCATCAAACAGGCGCATGGACTGGGTGCGCAGGTTCACGATGCCGCCGAATTGCTTGCCCTGACCCACGGGCCAGGTCATGGGCACACAGGGCATGCCCAGTTCTTGTTCGACTTCGTCGAGCAACTCCAGCGGGTCGCGGCCTTCGCGGTCCATCTTGTTGACGAAGGTGATGATGGGCGTGTCGCGCTGGCGGCAAACCTCGATCAGGCGCTTGGTCTGGGCTTCCACACCGTTGGCCGCGTCAATCACCATCAGGGCTGAGTCCACAGCGGTCAGCACGCGGTAGGTGTCTTCCGAGAAGTCCTTGTGGCCCGGGGTGTCGAGCAGGTTGACCACGTGGTCGCGGTACAGCATCTGCATGACGGACGAGGCCACCGAGATGCCGCGCTGCTTTTCGATTTCCATCCAGTCCGAGGTGGCATGCCGCGAGGCCTTGCGGGCCTTGACCGAGCCGGCGATGTGGATCGCGCCAGAAAACAGCAGCAGCTTTTCCGTCAGCGTGGTCTTACCCGCGTCAGGGTGGGAAATGATGGCGAAGGTGCGGCGGCGGCCGGTTTCGGGGGCGTAAGGAGAGGTGGACACGACAAGGGGCTCCGGGCGAAGCCCGACATGCTAGCCGATTCGCCCTCAGAGGTCACGCATTCACCGCGCGTTGCGGTGCGGGCGTCAGGCCGAGCAAGGCCTCCAGTGGCTCGGGCTTGTGGCACAGATAGCCTTGGGCGTAATCCACGCCCAGTGTTTGCAACTCTTGCAGCACGGCCATGCTGTCCACGAACTCGCCCACGGTTTTCAGGCCCATCACGTGGGCCACGTCACAGAAGCAGCGCACGGCGGCCCGGTCGAGCGGGTCATGCACCACGTCTTTGATGAACTGCCCGTCGATCTTCAGGTAATCCACCGCCAGGGCCTTCAGATACCCAAAGGATGACGAGCCGGAGCCGAAGTCATCCAGAGCCAGGCGTACGCCCAGACGCCGGATCTGCTCGACGAAATGGCTGGCTTCACCCAGTTTGGTGATCGCAGCTGTTTCGGTGATTTCAAAGCACAGCTTGTTGACCGCCAGTCCGGGGGTGGTCAGGTGGTTGATCAGGTATTGCTGAAAACTGGGGTCCCCGAGTGACTGGCCGGACAGGTTGACCGACAGGGAGTGCACGTGGCTCAGGTCACGGGCGCGCGTCTGCAGCAAATCCAGCACGTGTTTCACCACCCAGCGGTCGATGCGGGTGGCGAGATGGAAACGCTCCGCCGCAGGCAGGAAAGCCCCTGGCGGGATGATGCTGCCATCGTCATCCCGCAAACGAATCAGCACTTCGCAGCGCAAGCCGTCCTGATTGGGCAGGATGGGGTCGATGCGCTGGCCGTACAGGACGAAGCGGTTTTCATCCAGGGCCTGTTCGATCCGGGTGGCCCACTGCATTTCGCCCTTGCGGGCCTGCATCGCCTGGTCGGTGTCAAACCAGGCATGGACACGGTTGCGTCCGGCTTCCTTGGCGGCGTAGCAGGAGGTGTCCGCAGCCTGCATCATGGCGGCTGTGGTGGCCCAGCGCTTGTCCAGCGGCACCAGGCCAATGCTGGTGCCAATGCGGAAGCGCCGCCCGTCGTGCACGAAGCGGAACTCTTCCATCTGGTCGCAAATCTTCTGGGCCACGCGTTGCGCTTGCTCGGCGGTGCAATGCTCCAGGATCACGCCAAACTCGTCGCCACCCAGGCGGGCCAGGGTGTCGCGCGAGCGCACGCAGTGCTGCAACAGGTCGGTCACCTGTTTGAGCAGCAGGTCGCCGACGGCATGGCCGCAGGCATCGTTGACCAGCTTGAACTGATCCAGATCGATGTACATCAGCGCATGGGCGCTGTCGCGTTGCTGCGCATCTTCCAGCGCGCGGTGCAGGCGGTTTTCAAATTCACTGCGGTTGACCAGCCCTGTGAGCGGGTCGTGCGTGGCACGGTAGCTCATTTCGTGGCCCATGCGGCGCTGCTCGGTCACGTCGTGGAAGATCAGCACCATGCCCAGCACCTGGCCTGCGGCGTCGCGAATCGGGGCGGTGGTGTCTTCGATCCCGTACTCTTGCCCGTTGCGCGAGATCAGCAAGGTCTGGCTGGGTGACTCCACCTCGGCTTCGCCTGACAGACAGCGGGTGATCGGGCAGGGCTCGGGTTCGCGAGTGGCCTCGTCCACGATGTGGAACACATCGACCAAGGGGCGTTCCTGCGCATCCCCGGTGTGCCAGCCGGTCATGCGTTCGGCGGCGGGGTTGAGCCACTGCACCCGGCCGTGTGCATCGGTCGTGATCACGGCGTCACCGATGGAGTGCAGGGTCACACGCAGCAATTCGTGCTTTTCTGCGAGCTCGCGCGCCATGCGCTTGTGTTCGGTGATGTCGTAGTTGGTGCCGAGCAGGCGAGCGGGCTGGCCCTGCGGGTCCCGGAACACGCTGGCGCGTGCGTTGACATCGCGGACCGTGCCGTCGGGGTGTACCACGCGGAAGTCGAGGCTCAGTGGCAGGCCTGTGGCCACGGATTCGCCCATCAGGGCTTCGGCGCGCGGCAGGTCTTCCGGGTGGACGCAACGGCGCCAGTCGTCGAGCGTGCCCGCAAACCGCTCGCGTTCGACGCCGAAGATCTGGAACATGATGTCGCTCCAGCTCAGTCGCTGGGTGCGCAAGTCGTATTCCCAAATGCCGATGCCGTTGGCCTGGGTGGCCAGACCCAGCCGCTCCTGGTTGTGTCGCAGGGCGGCCTCGACGGCATGCTTTTCGGTGACGTCTTCCAGCACGGCCAGCGAACGCACGGGGTGGCCCTCTTCATCGCGCTCCATGGTGGCCGACAGCAGCACATCAATCAGTGAGCCATCCTTGCGCACCATCTGGTACTCGATGTTTTCGACGTGGCTGTCGCGCAGGTACTGGTGCAGCACCACGTTGCGCGCATAGTCGTAAGACGCTTGTGTGAGGAACTCGGCCGAGTTGCGCCCAATGACTTCCCGGCGCGTGTAGCCGAGCTTGTTGAGCCAGACATCGCTCACGCTCAGCAAACGGCCGTGTGCGTCCAGCGAGTGCAGCATCGCCGGCGTGGACTCGTACAGCGAGCGCAGGCGCGCCTGACTTTCCTTGAGCGATCGCTCAGTCAGTTTGCGCTCGGTGATGTCGCGTCCGACCGACTGCACGGCAATGACCTTGCCCTGGGGGTCGTAGGTCGGGCTGTTGGTCCAGGCAATCCAGCTGACGCGGCCGTGCTCGTCGACATACCGGGTCTCCAGCCCCAGGATCAAGCCGTGGGTACACACCGTCTCGAAGTGCGAGGCGACCGCGTCCCGGTCTGCAGCGGGGACGATGTCAAAGACACTGCCACCGATCAGCGCCTCCGGGGTGCTTTCAAAATGCGCCGCATAGGCTGCATTGACAAACAGCAGCGTGCCATCGGGGGCGCACAGGCTGATCAGTTCGATCTGTCCTTCGACGATGGCGCGGTAGCATGCCTCCCCACCCAACACGATGTCGGGCAGTGCGGTGCGCACCTGGGTCAGTGCCAGCGCGGCAGATGACGCCAGTGCATTGAGCACCTGAACGTCCTGATCGGCATCCAGGCGAGGTTGGTGATCCATGATGCACAGGGTGCCGATGGCCGAACCATCCTGATCCCGCAGTGCGATGCCTGCGTAATAGCGGATGGGCTGCTCGCCGTGCGCCAACCAATCCGCCTGGAAAACGGGGTCGGCATGGGTGTCGGCGACTTGCAAGACACCGTCGTGTTGCAGGGTGCGGAGGGTCCAGTTCAGGTGCGGCAGGGCCCCGCGATAGATGGGCAAGCCCTCATGCGCCAGGATTTCCTGCCGATTCGGGTCCACCATGCTGATCAAGGCAATGGGCGCCTGACACAACTGCGCCGCGCTCTGGTTCAAGGCCTTCAGCGTGGCGTGCGCCAGCCACGACGCGCCCTGCGCCGGGCTGGTGCCTGACGCATGCTGTGTGATGGGCGAAACGGGTAAAGACATCGACTCAGGGCAGACCGCAGTGCAGTCGTCCATTGTGCCGTTCTGAGTCAAAGATGTCCCGGAAGAAAAAGCCCCCCTGAAGGGGTGAGATGTGCGGTTTTCTGCGTTCGGTCGAATTTCATGAGCCAAAAACCTGCACGTTTTTGGAAAACCTCTATTGCCGCCCGCTGTGGGTGTGCCACCATGGGGGCAGCGATTTCTTGGATGCGATGGGGAGGCTTGTGACAGAAGTTCGTCCGTACACGGAGCCATCGGCTTTTGTGCGCATGATGTCTGTCATCTGCGTGGTGGCCAGTCTGGCGCACATTGCCTTTCTATCGCTGCTGGTCTCGGCGGGGGCCACGTCACTGGCGTGGGTCAATGTCGGCAGTGTGTTCCTGTATGGCGTGGCCTATGTGCTGGTCCAGCGGCGTGTGCTGGTGTGGGCCCTGAACCTGATTGCCGGCGAAATCTTCCTGCATGGCGTGGTGGCCTCTTGGTCCTTGGGGCTGGATGCGGGGTTCCAGTTTTATATCTTGCTGATCATCCCGGTCGGGATGCTCACCGATTTCATGCGGCTGAGACTGCGTGCCTTGACGGCGCTGGCGTCAGGGGTCGTGTTCATGGCGCTGGATTACTGGCTCAAAGGGCATCAGCCACCCCACCCTTTGGCGGCCCAGACAGCCCAAGGTCTTTACTATTTCAATCTGGCGGTGACCTTGGTCATCTTGGGGTTTCTGGCGTTCATCTATCAGCGATTGGTGGGGGAGGCGGAAGCGCGCCTGCAGCATCTGGCGTGCACGGATCCCCTGACCCAACTGCACAACCGGCGCTTTGTGCTGGATGTGGCCCATCGGGAAGCTGCCATTTTTGCCAGATCCGGGCAGCCCCTGACCCTGATCGTGGCCGATGTCGATCATTTCAAACGCATCAATGACGAGCACGGGCACGAGGTCGGGGACGCCGTGCTGACCGCCATCGCGGCGGTGTTGCGTGCCGAGGTGCGCGAGGTCGACCATGTGGCCCGCTGGGGTGGCGAAGAGTTCTTGATCTTGCTGCCGGGCACATCCGAGCGTGAGGCGCACGGCGTGGCCGATCGTTTGCGTCGGGCCGTCGAGCAGATCCGGCCCTCGACGGATCGTGCCCATGCCTGCTTGAGCATGACCTTGGGCATGAGTGTGCTGCAGCCCGGCGAAACGATTGCGCAGGCCTTGGCCCGTGCTGACAAGGCGCTCTACCAAGGCAAACAAGCGGGCCGAAATCGTGTGATTCTTGCTTCCGCAGCTTGATCATCCGTTTTATACTGGCGGCCGCTTTCGAGGAGCGTTGCAAGGTTCGCCCGAACCCCAGGCTCGAAAGTCCTGTCTGATTTGCAACGGCGCTCACCCGCATGTGTCCCGCTGGGTGAGCTGTATCTTTAGCCATGGATTCCCGGCAGCGCACGGCGGCTTCTTCATCAAGGAGCTTTGTCCATGTCCGCTACCAACCTGATCACTGAACACAAGGGCGTGCCCTGCGTCGTCGCCGACATGTCTCTGGCCGACTGGGGTCGCAAAGAGATCAAGATCGCCGAGAGCGAAATGCCCGCGCTGATGGCCATCCGCAAGGAAAACGCCACCACGCAACCCCTGAAGGGCGCCCGCATCACCGGTTCGCTGCACATGACCATTCAAACGGCGGTGCTGGTCGAGACCCTGCAAGCCCTGGGCGCGGAAGTGCGCTGGGCTTCGTGCAACATCTATTCGACGCAAGACCACGCGGCCGCGGCACTCGTGGAAGCCGGTACGCCGGTGTTCGCCTACAAGGGCGAGTCGCTGGAAGATTACTGGGACTACACCCACCGCATCTTCGACTTCGGGCCCAAGGGTTCGGCCGGCGAAGGCCCCAACATGATCCTGGACGACGGCGGCGATGCCACGCTGCTGATGCACCTGGGCAAGAAGGCCGAGAAGGACCTGTCGGTGCTGGCCAACCCCGGTAGCGAGGAAGAGCGCATCCTGTTTGCGGCCATCAAGGCCAAGCTGGCCGAAGACAGCACCTGGTACTCGCGCAAGGCCGCCGAGATCATCGGCGTGACCGAAGAGACCACCACCGGGGTGCACCGCCTGAACGAAATGAGCGCCAAGGGCTCGCTGCTGTTCCGCGCCATCAACGTCAACGACTCGGTCACCAAGTCCAAGTTCGACAACCTGTATGGCTGCCGTGAATCGCTGGTCGATGGCATCAAGCGCGCCACCGACGTCATGATCGCCGGCAAGGTGGCCGTGGTCTGCGGCTACGGTGACGTGGGCAAGGGCTCGGCCCAAGCGCTGCGCTCCCTGAGCGCCCAGGTGTGGGTCACCGAAATTGACCCCATCAACGCCCTGCAGGCCGCGATGGAAGGCTTCCGCGTGGTGACCATGGAATGGGCGGCTTCGCAAGCCGACATCTTCGTGACCACCACCGGCAACCGCGACGTGATCACCTATGAGCACATGGCTGCGATGAAGAACAACGCCATCGTGTGCAACATTGGCCACTTCGACAACGAAATCCAGGTCGCCAAGCTGGAAGCGCACTGCAAGTGGGAGGAGATCAAGCCCCAGGTGGACCACGTCATCTTTGAAGATGGCAAGCGCATCATCCTGCTGGCCAAGGGCCGCCTGGTGAACCTGGGTTGCGCCACCGGCCACCCCAGCTACGTGATGTCCTCGTCGTTTGCCAACCAGACCCTGGCGCAGATCGAGCTGTTTGCACACAAGGACGCCTACGACATCGGCAAGGTCTACGTGCTGCCCAAGCACCTCGACGAGAAGGTGGCGCGCCTGCAGCTGACCACGCTCAACGCCCAGCTGACCACGCTGACGGAGGAGCAGGCTGCCTACATCGGCGTGCCGGTGCAAGGCCCTTACAAGCCTGACACCTACCGTTACTGATCGGCGGTGCCCCCATGAGCTTCTTGCCTGAACTCACGCAGCGTGCCGATCAGCAGATCGTCTCCCAAGGGCTGGCGCCGACCCGTTCGGCGGCACAGCGCCTGGTGGAGCAGGGCGCCGTCCAGTGGAATGGCCCGAAGGGCTGGACCACGGTCCGCAAGGCGGGCGAATCTCTGCCCGTCGGCGTGACGTTCAAGGTGGTGGACGACGCCGAGACCCGTTGGGTGTCGCGCGCCGGCCTGAAGCTCGAAGGGGCCCTCCAGCATTGCGCTGGCCGCAAGCCCACCTTGCCCCTCAAGGGCAAGGTCTGTCTCGACGTGGGACAAAGCACCGGTGGCTTCACCGAAGTGCTGTTGGCTCAGGGCGCCAAGCGCGTCGTTGGGGTGGATGTGGGCCACGGGCAGGTGCACAGCCGCATCCGCGAGCATGCGCAGGTCACCGTCATCGAGGGCGTCAATGCCCGTCACATGACGGCTGACGATCTGCAAGACAGCATGC
The DNA here is from genome assembly GCF_048860245.1 of Aquabacterium sp. GTDB lineage: Bacteria > Pseudomonadota > Gammaproteobacteria > Burkholderiales > Burkholderiaceae_C > Aquabacterium. The sequence goes on from NZ_JBLIZW010000125.1 coordinate 42,879, forward strand.
CCAAGGGTGGCTTTGCACTGATCGTGGGCGATCTGTCCTTCATCTCCCTGACCCTGGTGCTGCCCGCCCTGGTGCCTTTGCTGGCCACCAAGGGCGAGTTGCTCATGCTGGTCAAGCCGCAATTTGAGCTGCAGCCCAACCAGATTGGCAAGGGTGGCCTGGTGAAAGACCCGGCCAGCTATGCCGAGGTGGAGGCCCGCATTCAGACCGCCTGCGCCGAACAGGGCCTGCAGGTGGCCGAATATTTCGACAGCCCCATCGTCGGTGGCGACGGCAATCGCGAGTTCTTTGTCCGCGCGCGTCGTGCTCCAGTCGGCGAGTGAGCGCTTACTTACAGAGTCTGTCCATGACGACCTCTTCTTCTACGCAGGCCGGTCTGCCGATCAGCCTGGAGTTCTTTCCGCCCAAGACCCCCGAGGGTGCCGAGAAACTGGCCGCGGTGCGCCAGCAGCTCTACGCCCTGAAGCCCGAGTATTGCTCGGTGACATACGGGGCCGGCGGCACCACCCAGGAAGGCACCTTGCAAACGGTCAAGGCCATCCAGGCCGAAGGCTTTGATGCCGCGCCGCACTTCTCGTGCATTGGCGCCAGCAAGGCATCGGTGCGTGCGCAACTCGCGCAGTTCCAGGCCGAAGGCATTCGCCGGATTGTGGCCCTGCGCGGCGACCTGCCCAGTGGCTACGGCGGTTTTGGCGAGTTCCGCTACGCGAGTGACCTGGTGGCCTTCATCCGCGAGGAAACGGGCGATCACTTCCACATCGAGGTGGCGGCGTACCCCGAGATGCACCCCCAGGCGCGCACCCCCCAGGCCGACCTGAAGGCCTATGCAGCCAAGGTGCAGGCGGGTGCCAACGTGGCCTTGACGCAGTACTTCTTCAATGCGGATGCCTATTTCCGTTTTGTGGAGGATGCGGAGGCCCTGGGCGCCTTCATTCCGGTGGTGCCCGGCATCATGCCCATCACCAACAGCAGCCAACTCTTGCGTTTCTCGGATGCGTGTGGAGCCGAGGTGCCGCGCTGGATCCGTACGCGCCTCGAAGGTTTTGGCGATGACAAGGCCTCGATCCAGGCTTTTGGGCTGGACGTGGTGAGCGATCTGTGTGAGCAGTTGCGTGCCGGCGGCGTGCCCGCGCTGCATTTCTACACGATGAACCAGGCCGCTCCGGTGCTGGCTATCTGCGAACGCCTGGGCTTGTAAAGCCCCCTGGCGGCCTGCGTTGCCGCCAGGCATCGGGTTTTCATGATCTGGCTCAAATGGCCGGGGCTTAGGGCGCTCTTTGCGACAAATCGAGTCCCCGGTTTGATGCAGCACAAGTTTCTGGTGGGGCAATCTTGGTGCAATGGCTTCATGGGATGCGCCACAAGGGTGCCAGTCCCGACAACCTATCTATTAAGAAGGACTCACCATGAAATCCATCTTCGCTCGTTCCCTGGTTGCTGTTGCTGCCTGCGCCGCTGTTGCTCCCGCCTTCGCTGGCGACTTCATGGTGCGTGCTCGCGCCCTGCAACTGGATCCCGCTAACGAAGCCACCGGCACTGTGGAAGCCATCGGCACGACCGTCAGCTCCAAGATCATCTGGGAAATCGACGCTTCGTACTTCTTCACGCCCAACTTCGCTGTGGAAGTGATCGCCACGACGCCTCAAAAGCACACCGTGAATTCTGACGCGCTGGGCAATCTGGGTACCCTGCGTCACCTGCCTCCTACCGTGACGGCTCAGTACCACTTTGCGCCTGACAACGCATCGGTGCGTCCTTATGTGGGTCTGGGTCTGAACTACACCCATTTCTCCGCTGTGAACTTGGATGGCGGTGCACTGACCGTTGACAAGCATAGCTGGGGTCTGGCTTATCAAATCGGTGCTGACTTCCCCATCACCAAGAACATCTCTCTGAACGTCGACTTCAAGAAGATCGACATCTCGACCGATGTGAAGGTTGCTGCCTCTGGCGCCAAGCTGGGCAAGGTCAAGGTTGACCCCACCCTGTTCGGTATCGGTATCGGCTACCGCTTCTGATCCTTGGGATCAGCCGGGGTGTCGGCCCCGGCAGCATGAGACTTCTCGTTTTGAAGCCTCCCTTCGCAGGGAGGCTTTTTTTATGCGCGAGACGCCGGTTCTGCGCACCAGTACGCCACGCGATAGCTCACCGTGATGCCTTGGGGAAACTGGCGCAACACCCGGCCCAAGGGGGCGGGCTGGTGCCCGGGGCGCGGCGTGCCGGCGCCAATGCCCTTGATGGCCCGCACGAAGTCCTTGGCGTCGTCATAGCGTTCGTACAGGGTGTCGAATTCGACGTGGGCCTGTAACGCGGTGGCGAGTTCGCGCAAGGCGCCCTCGCTCACGAAGGGGCGTACCCCGTCGGCGAGTCCCAGCTGGGCATGTGCGTCCTTCCATTCCTGGAAGGTGCCGTCCACCAGCGTGGCCACAGCGACCCGCGCCCCTTGTGCGTGCAAGCGTCGCAGGGTGGCGGGCGTGTCCTCGAACCACTGGAACACGAGACTGGAGGCCACCAGATCGAAGCCGGTGGCGTCCAGCTGCTCGCCGTCAGCCGCTTCGAACTGCACGCGGAGGCGGTCTGCTAGGGACAGAAGGTTCTGGCAGGTGGCCACCATGCTGGGCGCCAGATCGGTGGCGAGCAATTGAGCCTGTGGGTAGGTCGCCAACAGGTGTCGGGTCAGGTTCCCAGTGCCGCAGCCAATTTCCAGGATGCGATGTGCCTCGGGCCAGTGGCGCTGTATGCGCAGGGTCAATGCCGCTGCTGCCTCGCGCTGCATGCGCGCATGCTGGTCGTAGGCCGGGGCCGCTTGGGCAAAACTGTGCTGAATCCGGTGCTTGTCCATGGGTCAGCACCACGCTTGCACGAAGGTGCGAATGTGCTGGGCACATGCGTCCGCATGCACATGCCCCAAGGCGTGCCCACCGTGCTCGTGCCAGATCAACTGAGCGTGAGGTTGGTGCGCAAAGCATTGCTCGGACAGCGCTGGGGACACGATGACATCGTCGCGGGCCGCCAGGGCCAGGGTGGGGCAAGGCCGTGCCGAGAACGCTTCCGTGACGTCCAGGCTCAACAGGCTGGCAAGGTCGGCGCGCAGGGATGTGAGGTTCAGGGCCTGATCGGGCACGGGGGCCAGATGCCCCAGACCGCAGCGCTGCAAAAAGTCACTCAACACGGCATGCGGTGCCGTGTCCAGCACTTTGAGCATGCGCTCGACCATGCGGGGCGCTTGCCCCGCCTCGCCCGCTTGGCGGGCACAAAAATGCGTGCAACCGCACAGGCTGACGGTGCCAGCCCAGGTGGGCGCGGGCGCCGAGTCGGGCGCAGGGCACAAACCCTGCCAGCCATGAGCCCATCCGCGCGAGTGCCCGATCAGCACCCAGTGCTCGGCCTGAGACCAGTCGATGGGGGGGGCGGTGTCACCAAAGTACCCCGCCTCGGTCACCGCCTGTGGCAGGTCCGACAAGGCGGCTCGCAAAGGCTGCCAGAAGCGGTGGCTCAGACCCCAGCCATGACAGAACACCAGCCCCACGCTCATACGTCACGCAGCGCCTCGATCAAGGCGTCGATCTGCTCGGGTGTGTGGTGCGACCCGAAGGCCATGCGCAGGCGCGCCGTGTTGGGCGGCACGGTGGGGGGGCGCACCGCCGACACATTGATGCCTCGCGCTTGCAGCTTGTCGCGGGCCTGCAAGGTGCGGCGTTCGTCGCCCAGGATCACGGGCACGATGTGTGTGGTCGACAGGCCGGTGTCCAGCCCCATGGCGTGCAGGCGCGTGCGCACTTCGGCGGCCATGGTTTGCAGGCGCTGACGTTCGGCATCCAGCGCGGGCAACAAGGTCCAGGCCTTGTGCATGGCGGCCACCACCATGGGGGACAAGGCTGTGGAGTAGATGAAGCCCGTGCAGGTGTTGATGAGGTAGTCTTTCACCACCTGCTTGCAGGCGATGTAGGCACCCGATCCCCCCAAGGCCTTACTGAAGGTGCCCATGGCCACATCCACCCGGCCGCCCTGGTCGGCGGTCAGGCCGTACCCTCGCTCACCCAGCACGCCGGTGGCATGGGCCTCATCGAGGTAGAGCATGGCTTGATGGCCTTGGGCCAGAGACACCAGGCCGGCCACGTCGATGCAGTCGCCATCCATGCCAAACACCGATTCGGCGACGATGAACTTGGGCTGATCGCTGTGGGCATGCTTGTCCAGCAGCTCCGCCAGATGGGTCAGGTCGGCATGTCGAAAGCGGATCTGCCGCACCTCGGCGACTTTGAACGCATGGTGCAGGCTGGCGTGATTGAGCCGGTCGGTGAACACCAGCGGCTCGGCCCCCAGCACCTTGGCGTTGATCAGAGCGGCCAGTACCGTGGCATTGGTCTGGTAGCCAGAGCCCAGAATCAGTGCGCTTTCCGCGTGCTTGTCTTGGGCGATGCGGGCCTCGAAGGCCTCATACAGGTCCAGATTGCCCGACAGCAGGCGTGAGCCCGTGGCACCCGTGCCATATTGCGCGACCGCGTCGCGTGCGGCCGCCAGCACCTCCGGGTGGCGCGACAGCCCGAGGTAGTCGTTGCTGGAAAAGTCGGCCAGCCACTGACCAGAGGGGGGCGGGAGCCGGCGCTGAAGGCCTCGTGCCGCCAGGTCGGCCACATGGTCTGCGTAGGAGGAAAGAAAAGCCGTCATGCCAGAAGGGCGCCACCGTCAAAACCGAGGTCGAGGCATTCTACGCGCCCCGTCATCCCCAGATCTGTGAGGGGGTCACCACCGCCATCAGTCGGATGTCATGGGCTTGCGGGGCCAGGGCGTCGCGCGTCAGCAAGCCTTCATCCCAAGCCAGACCAATGGCCGTGACGCCAGGATGGTCCGCCAGAAAGCGATCGAAATAGCCACCGCCGTAGCCCAGCCGGTAGCCCTCGCCCGTGAAGCCGACGCAGGGCACCAGGACCACATCCGGGACGACAGGCTTGCCTTCTGTGCTGGGGATGCCGCAGGCATCGACGACCGTGGGGTCCTCGCCGGACCAGGGTCGAAAGTGCATGGCCACCGGCGTTTTCTCGGCATAGGGCAGCGCCAGGCGCGATCCCCACGCAGACTGGGCTGTCCGTGCAGCGTCCCTTGGGTTAAATTCCCCCTTCATGGGCCAGTACAGCCCCAGACAGTCCGGTTCCAGTTGTGCCAGGACCTCGGCCAGGCGCTTGTCCAAAGCGGCTTGTGCGGCCGGGGCTGCGGGGCCCTGGGCCCAGGTCTGTCGGGCACTCAGCAGGCGTTGTCGCAGTTCGGCGCGCGGTGAGGTGGGGGGCGTAGTGGTCATCACAGAGGCAAGACAATTGATTTTCAAAGACAAGTATGCCGTCCGCCGCGCCCGTCGCGTGTGGGCGGCCACATTGGCGGGGGCGCTGCTTTGCTTCGCTCAGCCCGGACAGGCGCAATGGGCCGATGGCGATGCCACGGTGGTGGCTGCCAAAGACGCCGCACGCACCCGTGACCGTGCGCGCCTGCTTGCCGCCCGGGATGCCCTGATCGCTGCGCAGCATCCCCTGGCCCCGTGGGCCGATTACTGGTACTTCCAGATCCGTCAGGTCGAGTTGAGCCCGGCCGAGGTGGACGAGTTCCTCGCCCGTTGGCCCGACAGCTATGTGGCCGACCGGGCCCGCAACGACTGGTTGCTGGAACTGGGCCGGCGTCAGAACTGGAGCGCCTTCCTGCGCGTGCAGCCTGGCTTTCGCATGAACGATGACCGCGAGGTCGCGTGCTACGGCTTGTTGGCTCGCCAGCAAATGGGAGCGTGGGCCGGGTCGGCTGGCGACCAGCGTGAGCAGGCGCGTGCAGCCTGGTTTGCCCAAAAAGATGGCGACAACGGCTGTGACGCCATGGCCAAAACCTTGCTCAGTGCCGGCATCCTGAAGACCGATGACGTGTGGCGTAAGCTGCGTCTCGCGGTTGAGTCAGACAAGCCCAAGGCCGTGCAGCAGGCTGCGCGCTTGCTGGGTGACCCGGTGGCCCAGGCGGTGGCACGCCTGATGAGCCAGCCACAAGCTTTTCTGACCGGCGGCGATGCGGCGCAAGGCGGTGGCACCAGCGTGGCCAGCCGTTCACCCGGCGCGTCCATGGGCCCAGTCAAGGACAGCAAAGCCAAGCGGCAGGCGGCCAACAAGGCAGGCAAAGCCAAGCCCAGCCTGATGCTCTTGCCCATCGAAACGCCGCCCGAGGCGAAGGGGCCGTTGAACGTGCTGGCCTTCATCCGTTGGGCTGGCTCAGACCCGCAGGGGGCTGCGCAAGCCATCGGCGACCCGAGCATTCGCACCCGTTGGGGCTGGCGTTCGGAAGAAGCGGCCTGGGCGTGGGCGCAACTGGGCCGCTCGGCGGCCTGGCGCCTGCAACCCGATGCCGCGAGTTATTACGAGCGTGCCCTGACCGACCGGGCCTTGGCCGCAGCCGCCGGCGAATTGCGCCTGGGCGCAGCACGCGGGGATCTGGGCTGGTCCAATGACACGCTGGCCTGGATGGCCCGTGTGGGTCTGCGCGGTGCGGTGACGGGCACGCCTGCTCGATGGGCGTTGGTCGAACAAGCGCTGGAGGCCATGCCGGCCGACATGCAGCAGGACGCCACCTGGCAATACTGGCGCGCCAAGATGCTGCAAGCCCGCGGCGGCGAAGCCAACCGCCAGCACGCCCGCGAGTGGCTGGCCAAGGCCGCCCACCCCTTGACCTTCTATGGGCAGTTGGCAGCCGAAGAGTTGCAGGGCGCTCCGGCCAAGACGCCGGCTCGCCCCCCGGCGCTGACCGAGTCGGACCTGGCACAAGCCCGTGCGCTGCCGGGCGTTGACCGTGCTTTGCGCCTGCTCGACCTGGGCTGGCGGACCGAGGCGGTCAAGGAGTGGAACTACACGCTGAGCTACGGCAAGCCCGGTGGGCTGAGCGACCGTGAACTGCGAGCCATTGCCGAAGAGGCGTGCCGCCGTGAAATTTGGGACCGTTGCATCAACTCCAGCGACAAAACCCGGCAGGAAGTCGACCTGTCGCAGCGCTACCCCACACCGTTCCGTGAGGACGTGCTGCGTGCGGCGCAAGACGTGGGGCTGGATCCCGCCTACATGTATGGCCTGATCCGTCAGGAGTCCCGCTTCATCGTCTCGGCCCGCTCGAATGTCGGGGCTTCCGGGCTGATGCAGGTGATGCCGGCCACGGCGGCCTGGACCGCACGCAAGCTGGGCATTGACTATCACCCGGGGCTGATCACGGATCGTTTGACCAATCTGCGCATTGGCGCGGGCTACCTCAAGCTGGTCCTGGACGATCTGCAGGGCAGTCAGGCCATGGCGGCGGCGGCCTACAACGCAGGCCCCAGCCGCCCCCGTCGCTGGCGCGAGGGTATGCGCATGGATGCCGCCGTGTGGGTGGAAAACATTCCGTTTTCGGAAACCCGGGACTACGTGAAAAAGGTGCTGGCCAATGCCACGGTGTACGCCGCAGTCTTGCACGGCACACCGCTGTCGGTGCGCAACCGCTTGGGCGCGACCATCGGGCCTCGGGCCGACAGTGCTCCGCCCCCCGAGATGGACCTGCCCTGATCAGCAGCGACCCAAAGCAAAAGGCCACCGTCGTCAGACCGTGGCCTTTTTTTGTTTGCGCGCCAGACTGGCGCCTGCCATCAGGCGGCGGTCAGCAGGGCGGCGGTGTCGAACACGCTGCTCATGGGGGGCAGGTTCATGACCATGGGCTGGGGCGCATTCTTCGAGACCTTGACCGGCTTGGCGTTCGGGTCGTTTTGGGCCACATCGGCCTTGTCCCAGTTGCCGGCCGATTCCTTGCCCGACAGCGACATGGAATAGAACACGCGGAAGGGCACCTTGCGCTCGCCCCAGAAATCGGCGGCGTCGCGGAAGGCGTCGAGCAGTTGCTCGCGGGTTTCACGGTCGCAGGCCGGGTCGCCCGGAATCAGTTCCAGCACAACGACGAAGCCCGGCTGAGGACCCGACTTGTGAACCAGGTCGGTCATGCAGTCGTAGAGGGCGTCGAGGTTCTTGCCGAAATGATCGGGGAACAGGAAGTCACGGGCGATGATGTCCAGCACGTCCTGTTTGTCCTTGGCTTCACCCAAGTTGGTGTACAGGAAATGCTGGCCAGATGCATTGGCCGCCTGTTGCAAGTCTTCCGGGCGGAATGCTCGGATGGATTGAACGATGTTGGGTCGAACGGATTGCAACAACATGATCGCTAGGGACCCTCGGTACATCAAGCGGGTGCTTGCTGCCCGGTCGGGCTCAAAAGGAGGTCAAAGAACAAAGAACGAAAGGACAACTGAAGGCGTTAACGCCGGGGATCAATTTGCTGAAAACTGCTGTAGTGATCCTGGGTGTAGTAACAAGTTTCAGGTTCGCTCAAAACTTTTCCACCACAGACGATGCGCCGCGCACCGCGGTCACGTTCACCTGGGGTTGGAACGGTGTATTCACGGTAGAAGCCACGGGGCTGTCTGGGCAGTTGACGCTCCCGATTGCCAAACACGCTGCCATCCTTGTCATAACGGAACGGGCCACCCGCCAGAATGCGGCGGTGCGTTTCGCGTGCCTGCGCGGGCAGACCAGACAAAGGGACGACATCGGTCGAGGCAACCGTGGTGTAGTCAACCGGGTTGTTGCGACGTGCCTGTGCCTCGAAAGGCAGACAGGTGACCGCCACGCCCAGAAACAATCCCGCCAGGAAAGCCGCCGACCGCCTGGGTGAGCCTGATTTGGTCCGGCCTGACCCGATTGAGGTGGAATCCCTGTTGGAGATCTGATACAGCACAGCAGCTCTTCGTGAAAGCCGTGATGCTATAGAAATTACCTAAAAAGCTCAAGGCCCCGGCCCGCTGAAATGCGGTAAACCGGGGCCTTTTTCTGAGGGCTTGACGGCGTGTGCTATAAGCCCACGCACTTTTCAAGTGAGCGCTTAACGGCCGGCGTTGGCATCGGCCACGGTCATGGCCGTCATGTTGACGATGCGGCGCACGGTGGCCGACGGCGTGAGGATGCACACCGGCTTGGCCGCACCCAGCAAGACCGGGCCCAGGGCAATGTTGTTGCCCGCCGCGACCTTGAGCAGGTTGTAGGCGATGTTGGCAGCGTCCACATTCGGGCAGACCAGCAGGTTGGCTTCGCCGGTGAGGGTGCTGCGGGGCATCAGTTGCTGGCGATAGGGTTCGTCCAGCGCCGTGTCACCGTGCATCTCACCATCAATTTCCAGCCAGGGTGCTTGCTGCTGGATCAGGGCCAGTGCCTCGCGCATCTTGATGGCCGATGGCTGGTTGCTCGATCCGAAGTTCGAGTGCGACAGCAGGGCCGCCTTGGGACGCTGACCAAAGCGCAGCATTTCCTCGGCCGCCATGATCGTGATCTCGGCGAGCTGCTCGGCCGTGGGGTCGTAGTTGATGTGCGTGTCGAGGATGTTGACCGTGCGACCTGGCAGGATCAGACCGGTCATGGCCGCGTAGGTCTTGACACCCTCGCGCTTGCCAATCACCTGGTCGATGTACTGCAGGTGCATGTTGGTCTGGCCCCAGGTCCCGCAAATCAGACCGTCTACCTCGCACTTGTGCAGCAGCATGGAGCTGATCAGCGTCAGGCGACGGCGCATTTCGATCTTGGCCATCTGCTCGGTCACGCCCTTGCGCTCGGTGAGCTGGTGGTAGGTCTGCCAGTACTCGCGGTAGCGGGGATCGTTTTCGGTGCTGACGATGTCGTAGTCGATGCCGGCGCGCAGACGCAGGCCGAACTTTTCGATGCGCTGGGTGATGACCTCGGCACGGCCGACCAGCGTGGGGCGGGCGATGTTTTCATCGACCACGATCTGGGCGGCACGCAGCACGCCTTCGTTTTCACCCTCGGCGTAGGCAATGCGCTTGTTTTTGGCGCGCTTGGCCACGCTGAAGATGGGCTTCATCGTGTGGCCCGAGGCGTAGACGAAGCTTTGCAGCTTCTCGCCATAGGCCACGTAGTCGGTGATCGGGCGCAGGGCCACGCCGGAGTCGGCGGCCGCCTTGGCCACCGCCGGCGCGATCTTGATCATCAGGCGGGGGTCAAAGGGCTTGGGAATCAGGTATTCGGGGCCAAAGCTCAGGTTGGCGCCCACGTAGGCGGCCGCCACGACGTCACTTTGCTCAGCCTGCGCCAGCTCGGCAATCGCGTAAACGGCGGCAATCTCCATCTCATCGGTGATGGTGGTCGCGCCCGAGTCCAGTGCCCCGCGGAAGATGTAGGGGAAGCACAGGACGTTGTTGACCTGGTTGGGGAAGTCCGAGCGACCGGTGGCCATGATGGCGTCGTCGCGCACGGCCTTGACCTCGTCTGGCAGGATCTCGGGCGTGGGGTTGGCCAGCGCAAAGATGATCGGGTTGGCCGCCATCTTGGCGACCATGTCGGCTTTCAGCACGCCGCCGGCGCTCAGGCCCAGGAAAATGTCGGCGCCTTCGATGACCTCGCTGAGTTTGCGTTGGTCAGTCTTTTGCGCGAAGAAGGCCTTGTCGGGGTCCATCAGTTCGGTGCGGCCTTCGTAGACCACGCCGGCGAGGTCGGTCACCCAGATGTTTTCACGGGGCACACCCAGCTTGACCAGCAGGCCCAGGCAGGCGAGGGCGGCCGCACCGGCGCCGGAGGTCACCAGCTTGGCGGTCTTGATGTCCTTGCCCACCACCTTCAAGGCGTTGAGCAGGGCGGCGCCCACCACGATGGCGGTCCCGTGCTGGTCATCGTGGAAGACAGGAATCTTCATGCGCTCGCGCAGCTTGCGCTCGACGTAGAAGCAGTCGGGGGCCTTGATGTCTTCGAGGTTGATGCCACCGAAGGTGGGCTCCAGCGAGGCGATGATCTCGACCAGCTTGTCCGGATCTTTCTCGTCGATCTCGATGTCGAACACATCGATGTCAGAGAACTTCTTGAACAGGACGGCCTTGCCCTCCATCACGGGCTTGGCCGCCAGGGGGCCAATGTTGCCCAGGCCCAGCACGGCGGTGCCGTTGGTGATCACGGCGACCAGGTTGCCGCGGCTGGTGTATTTGAAGGCGGCAGTCGGGTTTTCGACGATTTCTTCGCAGGGGGCGGCCACGCCGGGCGAGTAGGCCAGCGCCAGATCGCGCTGGTTGGTCAGCTGTTTGGTGGCGGTGATGGCGAGCTTGCCGGGGGTAGGGCGCTCATGGTATTCCAGCGCCGCCTTTTTGAGTTCAGCGCGTTTTTGTTCGGGTGTTGTCATCTTTGTTGGGCCTTTGTGAGGCTTTTGGATACCGACGGACCTCGATTTTAGGAACTTCGCGCGGCACCTGCTCGGTGCGTGACGCAATCCGTTACGACTGGGAGGGTTCCGACTCGGTCAAGGTTTCAATGATCGCCTGCAGCAAGACGGGTGCTGTCACAGGTTTGTGCAGCATCCGCAGGCCGGCTGCGTGGGCTTGTTGCAATCGATCCTGGGCCACGTCGCCACTGATGAGCAAGGCGGGTAATCCGGGGTGTTGGATGCGGAGTTGTTGGATGGCTTGCAGGCCACTGTCGTCACCGCGAAGCCGGAAATCGGCCAGCACGATGTCTGGTGGGGTGGCGCTGGCCATCTGCAACGCAGCTTCCGTGCCATCGGCGAGCAGGGGTGTGCAGCCCATGGTGCGCAGCAGCGTTTGCATGGCCAGCCGAATGTCGGCTTCGTCATCCACGACCAGCACGTTCAACTCAGGTAAGGCCGAGGGCAGCGCGGGTTCGTGGTGCATGCGTGGCAAGCGCGCCTCGTCGCCCGCGGGCAGCGAGAGCACGACCCGGGTGCCCAGGCCGGGCTCTGACCACAATTCCATGTCGATGTGCAGCAGCGAGCACAGGCGTTTGACGATCGACAGGCCCAACCCCAGCCCTTTGCGTTGATCCCGCTCGGGGTTGCTGACCTGAAAGAACTCCTCGAAGACATGCTGTTGCATGGCATGCGGGATGCCGCAGCCTTCGTCCTTGATGGCCATGACCACCCGGTCGCCCTGTCGCTGCGTGGTTACGGTGATGGTGCCGTGCTGGCTGTATTTGAAGGCGTTGTCCAGCAGGTTGCGAATCACACGACCTAGCAGCAACTTGTCACTGTCGATGCACAGGCTGTCGTCGCATTGAACCGTGAACGTCAGCCCACGGCTGTCTGCCTCGGCCGCGTATTCCTGCGTCATGGGGCGCAGGACCTCGCTCAGCCGCAACACTTGCCGGCGTGCCTCCACAATCCCCGCATCGAGTTTGGACAGATCCAGCAAGCCGGAGAGTTGCTCACCCAGATTGCGGATGGTGCGATCCATGTGTTGAGCGATCTCGCGGGCCGAGGTTGGTAGCTCGGGGCTTTGCTGCAGGGCCGCGCTGAACAGGGTCAGCGTGTGCAGGGGTTGCCGGAGGTCGTGACTGGCCGATGCCAGGAAACGTGTCTTGGCCGCATTGGCTTCCTCAGCCGTTTGCAAGGCACCACGCAGTTGCTCATTGAGCTGCATCTGGGCGTTGCGCATGGCCACCGACTCGGACAGGGAGCGGTATTGGTCGCGTGCCAACCCGCTTTGCACGATCAGGAACGCCAGGCACAGGAAGGACATGGTCGCGTCAATCCACCAAACCGCGCCGGCATGAGGCGACAGCGCCCAACTGAGCGTCAAGCCCAGCATCACAGGGTAGGCAAAGGCGTTGTAGATGCGTGGATGCCCGTTGGTGGTGCCGATGGCGCCCGCGGTGATCCCGGACAGCAGAATGGACACGATGGCGCGCTGCAAGTCGGTCATCGTGTAAAAAAACAGCACGGCAGAGCCCTGCGCCACACCGTTGATGCCGCTGAGCCAGATGGCAGTGCGCATGCGTGCGGCATGGCTCATGGCGCGGGATGGCAGGCCGGGCAGCACGGACCGCCTCACGATCTGCATGCCAATGACGGCGGCGGTCCAGATCAGCAAGGCCGCATGCGGCACCTGATGCCAGGTGATGGCCAGCACGAAAATGGCCGCCAACCCCACAGGCCAAGGCACCTTGTGCGCCTGACGCGCGATCAACGCCAGGACCTCGACTTCCGCATTCAGCGGCACCGGACGTGTCGGCGCCTGAAATCGCGTGGGTTCGGGCGGTGTGGCTGCGGTCATGGGCTTCACAGCGTGGTGCGTTCAGGCCCTAAAGCGCCAAACAGATTCAATTCGTGCGCACGGTACATGGCCTGCGCTCGATTCTGTACGCCCAGCACCTGGTAAACCGCCCACAAATGGGCCTTGATCGTGCCCTCCGCCAAGCCGAGGTCGGCGGCGATGACCTTGTTGGGCTTGCCTTGGAGCAAGCCGCGCAACACGGCCCGTTGCCGCTCACTGAGCGGCTCAATGGGCGAGCTAGGCGGCGGCGGGGTATCGGCGGGCCTGACCAGCATGGCTTCGGGCGGCAGGTAGACCCCGTGCGCCAACACCAATTGCAAGGCCTGGATGGTCACATTGACATCGGTGCGCTTGGGGATATAGCCCGAGGCGCCTTGCTGGATGGCAGAACGGATCGTGACGGGTGACTCGTCGCCGGAAATGATGACCACGGCAGCGGACTCGTAATGCGCCTTCATGCGCAGCAAGCCATCCAGCCCCTCGGTGCCTGGCAGATGCAAGTCCATCAGCACCAGATCAAAACGATCCGGGGCATGTGTCAAGGCGTCGTCGATGGATGACGTCTGCGTCAGGCATGCCTGAGGTGCCAGCCGCTTCAGCAGGCTGCACAGACCCTCACGAAACAACGGGTGATCATCAACGATCAGGACGCGCAGGCTGGGATTCATGCCGACATGTTAGCGACCGTTCGGTGACGAGGTAAACCATCGTTTAAGGGAATTGGGGCCTTGGTTGATTGCATTCACGGCCATTTCGCACAAAAATCAGCCTTCCTATCATCAAAGGCAGCTGCTCAGGGTCTCTGTCGCCCGTGCGTCGTGTGACGCACGGGCGATTTTCTTTACGGCGCCACGTGGGATGACGGCTTGAGTTGGGTCAAGTCAGCTCCTGAAACAACGCTAATCCCTTCTTTTGGGGGGGGGTGTCATTTTGTAACGTTCTGATAACTTGGAGGCACCTACACCCATTGCACACAGGAGAGTTCTCGTGGCTATCAAGAGCGGTAACAACAAAGGCGACTCTGGTAACAATCAGTTCAAGCAGCCGCACGTTCGCGGTCGGCAAGACAAGTTGCTTGATGCTGCGACCGAAGGTGTAGAGGAATCGTTGGATCTCGCATCGGCCACAGCAAGTCAGCCGCAGGAGAATTTGGGCGAGACTTGGCAGATGGCGCAAGCCACAGCGGGAAGCGCTCCTGATGTGTCGGCAGAAATCGTGAGTGGTGCTGGTGCTGGTGCTGGTGCTGGTGCTGGTGCTGGTGCTGGTGCTGGTGCATCGTTTGCCGCGTCGATTCCGACGTGGGCATGGGTTGCGGGAGGGGCTGGAGCCGTTGGCTTGGCTGCGTCGGGCGGTGGCGGAGGGTCCTCGACGCCGGCGCCCACCACAACAGCCATCACCAGTAATGGCGGGGCATCATCGGCGCATGTGTCGCTGGCTGAAAACACGACATTCGTCACGACGGTCACAGGGAAGGCCGATGCTGGTGAAACGCTGACGTACAGCATCGTGGGTGGCGCTGACGCCGGCAAGTTTGCGATCAATTCGTCCACGGGTGTATTGGCCTTGAAGGTCGCGCCAGACCAGGAGGCACCTGCAGATGTGGGGCTTGATAACGTCTATGACGTGGTGGTGCAAGTCAGTGATGGATCCACGACGGCGACGCAGGCGATTGCCGTTTCTGTCACAGGCGTTAACGAATTTGACCCAGTGGTGACCAGCAATGGAGGGGGGAGCAGTGGCGCTGTGTCTGTGAAAGAAAACAGCACTGTCGTGACCACCGTGACGGCCACCGATTTGGATCATGATGCCGCCTTGACTTTCAGTATTGCCGGGGGCGCTGATGCCGCGAAGTTCGTCATCAATGCAACCACTGGCGCGTTGTCGTTCGCTGCGGCGCCAAATTTCGAGGTGCCAACGGACACTGGTGCGAACAATGTGTACGACGTGATCGTGCAGGTGAGTGACGGGGCCAAAACAGATACCCAACAACTGGCCGTGACGGTGTCCGATGTGACGGGGACGACTTTCGTTTCTGGGGCTGCCGTTTCCGTCGCAGAAAATACGATGGCGGTGATGTCTGTGTCAGCTGTGTCGGACACTGGTTCCGTCACCTATAGCATCACAGGCGGGGCCGATCAAAGCCTGTTCAACATTGATTCCGCGACAGGCCGGTTAACCTTCAAGGCCGCGCCGGATTACGAGGTGCCTACAGACAGTGGCGCCAACAATCAGTATGACGTGACGGTGCAGGCGACAGACGGCACCACAGCAGTGACGCAAGCAATTGCCATCACGGTGGAGGGAGTCAGTGAATTTGCGCCCACTATCACGTCCAATGACGGCGGTGCGACGGCTGCGCTGCAGGTGACCGAGAACGCCACTGCGGTCACGACAATCACGGCGACCGATGCGGACCGCGGCACAACATTGAGTTACAGCATTGTGGGTGGTGATGACGCCACCCTGTTCTCCATCAACCCAGAGACGGGCGTTTTGGCATTCGTTGGTGCGCCAGATCGTGAGTCGCCTGCGGACGTGGGGGCGAACAACGTCTACGACGTGGTGGTGCAGGTGAGCGATGGCGAGCGGACGGACACGCAGGCTTTGGCGGTGACGGTTTCGGATGCCAACGACAACAGCCCCGTAATCAGCAGCAATGGCGGTGGTGCCTCCGCTGCCGTGTCGGTGGCAGAGGGTAGTTCGGCGGTCACAACCGTGACAGCGACCGATGCGGACCAAAGCACAGCCTTTGTCTACAGCATCTCGGGTGGGGCAGATAAGGCCAAGTTCACCATTGATGCGTCGACCGGTGCATTGTCGTTCATCAATGCGCCCGATTATGAAAACAAGCAGGACAGCGGCAGCGACAACGTCTATGACGTTCAGGTGAGTGTCAGTGACGGCGTGCATGCCGACGTGCAAGACGTAGCGGTCACGGTCACGGCGGTGAATGACAATGCCCCCGTTATTTCCTCCAACGGTGGTGCGGCAACTGCGGCGGTGTCGGTGAATGAAAATGCCACCACTGTCACAACAGTGAGTGCCGCAGATGCGGACGTTGGTATCGGCAGCGGCCCGTTGACCTTCAGCATTGCGGGTGGGAACGATGCAGGCAAGTTCAGCATCGATGGCAATACCGGGGTGCTGACCTTCAAGGCAGCGCCTAACTACGAGTTGCCGACGGACGTTGGTGTTAACAACGTGTACGACGTTGTGGTGCAGGTGAGTGATGGCGCCCGGAGCGACACACAAGCCATCGCGGTCTCGGTTGTCAACGTGAACGACAACGCCCCGTTGATCACGAGCAATGGAGGTGGGTCAAGTGCTGCACTGCAACTGACAGAGGGTGTCACCGCTGTAACCACGGTGGCTGCAACCGATGCAGACGGCTCCAGTTTGACCTACAGCATTTCGGGCGGTGCTGATTCGAGCAAGTTCTCGATCAACGCCAGCACAGGTGCCTTGATCTTTAATGCTGCGCCTGACTACGAGGTGCCGACAGACGCTGGAACAGATCGCGTCTACGATGTACAGGTTCAGGTGAGCGACGGTGTCGCCACGGATACGCAGTCTCTCGCCATCACCATTTTGGCGGCCAACGACAACACGCCCCAGATCACATCTAATTCGGGGGGGGATACGGCGTCGGTCCACATCAACGAAAACACCAAGGCTGTGACCACGGTGACGGCTACCGATGCAGATGTGGGGGTGGGCAGTAGCCTGACTTACAGCATTGCAGGAGGGGCCGACCAAGCCAAGTTCACGATCAATGCATCGACGGGGGCGTTGTCCTTTGTGAGCGCGCCCAATTATGAGGCGCCGACAGACATTGGGTCCAACAATGTGTACGACGTGGTCGTCCAGGTGAGTGATGGCATCCACACGGATTCGCAGACGCTTGCGGTAACGGTGGACGATGTTGGTGCTTTGGCGTTTACCTCGGCCGCGAGTTTTGGTGTGAATGAGAATGTGACCAGTGTGGGTGTCGTTGCAGCTGGATCAGAAAATCCTGTGACCTACAGCATTGTGGGCGGGGCCGATGCGGCGAAGTTCAGCATCGATGCATCGTCCGGAGCCTTGTCGTTTAAGAATGCCCCGGATTACGAGGCGCCGACGGACAACGGCCCTGACAATGTGTACAACGTGACCGTGCGAGCCAACGATGGCAGTGTCACGTTGGACCAAGCGATCTCCGTGACCGTGGCGCCGGTGAACGATCTTGCGCCGGTGATCACCAGCAACGGCGGCGGGACGTCGGCGAGTGTGACGGTGGATGAAAACGCGACGACGGTCACCACGGTGACGGCGACGGATGCGGACACGGGCGCCGGCACAACGTTGGCCTACAGCATTGTGGGCGGTGTTGACCGGGAGATGTTCAGCATTGATGCATCGTCCGGAGCCTTGTCGTTTAAGAATGCCCCGGATTACGAGGTGCCGACAGACAGCGGCCCTGACAATGTGTACAACGTGACCGTGCAGGTCAGCGATGGGGTGCACGCCGATACGCAAGCGATTGCGGTGACGGTGGCTGGTACCAATGACAACACACCAAGCATTTCGAGCAATGGCGGCGCCAGTACGGCATCGGTGAGTGTTGAGGAGAACACGACGGCGGTCACCACCGTGACGGCCACCGATGCGGACGTGGGGACTGGCAGTGCTTTGACCTACAGCATTGCAGGAGGGGCCGACCAAGCGAAGTTCACGATCAATGCGTCGACGGGGGCGTTGTCGTTTGTGAGCGCACCGAATTACGAGGCGCCGACGGACAACGGGACGGACAATCAGTACGACGTGATCGTGCAGGTCAGCGATGGTGTAAACATCGATACGCAAGCGATTGCGGTGACGGTGACCGATGTGGGGGCCTTGGCGTTCACCTCGGGCAGCACCTTCAGCGCGGCCGAGAACAGCCAGGGCGCCGGGACTGTGGTGGCCGTGTCTGAGACGGCCGTTACCTACAGCATCACAGGTGGCGTCGATGCAGGCTTGTTTGACATTGATCCGTCGAGCGGTGCGTTGACGTTCAAGTCGGCACCCAATTACGAAGCCCCCACAGACGACGGCACGAACAATGGATACAACATCACGGTCAGTGCCAACGATGGCGTGACGACCATCGCGCAAGCCGTGACGGTGAATGTGACGCCGGTCAATGAATTTGCGCCTGTCTTTACGTCATCGGCGACGTTCAGCCTGGATGAGAATTCGAAGGTCGTGGGTACTGTCACCACAACCGATGCGGACCGCCCGGTTCAGACGATCAGTTACGGGCTGTCTGGAACGGATGCCAGTTTGTTCACGATCAGTGGTTCCGGCGATTTGTCATTCAAGGTCGCGCCCGACTACGAGTCTCCGCAAGATGCGGGTCATGACAATACCTATGATCTGATCGTCACAGCCAGCGATGGAGCAGGTCTGTCGACGCAACAATCCGTTCAAGTCGCAGTGAACAATGTGATCGATGTTCCACCTGCTATCAACGGGTTGAATATTCCTGGTGGCGCATACTCGGCTGGTGAACAAATTCAAGTGTCCGTGTCATTTGATCAGTCTGTGACTGTGGACACAACGGGCGGTGTGCCACGTGTAGCGCTTTTGATCGGAACCGATACGAAGTACGCGACATATCTCTACACATCCGGGCAGCAACTGATTTTTGGCTACACCCCTGAAAGCGGCCTATTGGATGCGGATGGCATCACGGTACCGTCCAATAGTTTGCAATTGAATGGGGGGGCTATCACAGGCTCCAGCGGGCTGTCTGCAAGTCTCGTGTACACATCCACGACGACCTTTAATGCCGCGACCGTTGACAGTGTTGCCCCATCTATTACGGGCGCCCAGTTCGACGCCGGCACGAATACGATCACACTGACGTTCGACGAAACCATGACGGCCCCGATTGGTAACAGCGTCAGTGGGATGTCGATTGAGGTGAATCCGACCCTGCAAAGTTGGGGAAATTCGAATGCGTTCACCGCCGCGAACAGCGGTAGTTCGACCCTCACTTTCAATTTGACGGGTCAAACATTGGCTGCCAACGACATTGTGCGTATTCGTTTGAATGGGGGCTATGGCACCTTAACGGATGTTGCGGGCAATCATGCTGCTGCAGAAATTTTCATCTCGGGCTCACAGAGTCAGTCTGGGACTGTGACGGTGGATTTGGATGGATACGGCACCTACTTGCCGGTCGTGATGTACGGCAATGCAGGGGCGGACGTGTTGACCGCGACGCAACAAAATGACAAGCTGATTGACGGCGGCGGGGCTGATACGCTCAAAGGCCGTGATGGTTCCGATGTGATTGTGCTGGTGGAGGGCTCATCAGGTGGGCCATCTTACTCACGAGACACCATTGTGATTGACGCGGTGGGAGACAGCACGATCAATGCGTGGGACATCATCAAGCCGGGAACCGGTGGTGGCGGGTTTGATGCCAAGTCAACCACGGTTGCCAATCACGACATCCTGGCTTTGCCATCGCAGGTCATCGCAGCCAACGCCAGCCATGTGGATGGCACAGATGTCGGGTCATTTGCCAAGCACAGCATTGCCAGTGGGATTTTGACGTTTGAGAGCAGCACCGGCACCGCGATCACGGTGAATGCGGCCAACGTGCACGATGCGGTGTCCTATCTGTCGGCCAACATTCGACATGCAGGCGATACCGTTGGTTTTGCGTATGACTCCAATTCGGATGGCACGGCCGACAGCTTGTTGATTTTCCAAGATACGGGCGTGAGTGCAGTGTCGGGGCAAGACGTTGCGGATACCTTGGTGGCCTTGGGCCAGGTGACAGGTGTCACGCTGGGAACCAGCGCAGGTGCCAACGTTGTTCAACTGGCAGACGCAGGGATGCCTGAGCCCACTGGGTACGCCTTTGCCGGCAGCACGTTCACGTTCTCCTTTGCGGAAAGTGTCACCGCGACGAGTAGCTTGGGAATCCATCTCTATCAAGATGGACAAGGAAGCGATTTGAAGTCGGGTGTGAGTGGGTCTGGTACCGCCACGTTGACGTTGTCGATGAGTCAGTCGGTTGCCGCTGACCACTGGGTGTTGATGACCTTTGATGGTACTGACGCGACCACGGGTATTTCGGATGCAGTCGGACATACGCTGACTTACGATCCCGCTGACACGTGGGGTGGTGCGGCCTTGGGTGGCAGCGGTAACAACACGATTGACCTGAGTGCCCTGAGTGCGAGCAACGATTACGACTTGGAAGGTCGTGCAGGGAATGACACCTTGATCGGCCACGCTGGGTCAGACTGGATCGTCGGGGGGGCTGGTGCTGATCTGATGCAAGGTGGTGCCGGGTACGATGAGTTCGAGACCTTTCAAGGCGACGGGGTTGCCAGCACAGGCATGACTCTGGGGTCGAATGGCATTTTGGACAGTGGTGACACGTTCACCTTTGCGAACGGTGTCGATCGCATCGTCGATTTGGGGACGAGTGAAAGCTTCAGTATTCGCGGGCCCGAGGGCAGCAACATCGCTTGCCAGTACATGGGCAGCTCGGCCCCCACCAATGGCTTGGCAACGGACCAGGGCTTCTTCGCGGTGCAGGGTACTTACAACACCACCACGAAGGTCTTTACCGTCAATGCGACAACTGGGACAGACACGCTCGTCATGTACGACGGCGACGCCAGCAGCGGGGTCGCGCAGCACGGCCTGGTGTTGAGTGATGTGACGCTGTCTCAGCTGTATCTCAATGCCAATGGGATCTGGCATTCGCACGTTTGAGGTTTTGTCCGTTTCTCAAGCAATGAGCAACCGTCCGCATTTGCGGACGGTTCTTTTTTGAATGCAGATGAAGTGTTTTATGGGGAACCGTTACGTGAGGTGGACCCAGTCCTTTGTGGTGTGCGTGTTGGGGTGTGGCGTGATGCACGCTGCATTTGCGCAGTCTGCTTGGCAGATTGACCAGATCCTCCAACGGACCTATGCCTCTCATCCGTTGATGCAAGAAAAGCGCGCCAATTTGTCCGCAGCACAAGCCGACAGGCAAGGAGCGAAGTGGCAGCGCTTTCCGACGCCATCGGCCGAGGTGACGAGCACGGGGCATGGCACCGGTTCGGTTCGATTGGATCAACCCTTGTGGGCGGGTGGTCGAATTGACGGACAAATCGCCGCGTCAGAGGCGCGCGAATTGGCTGCCGCTGCAGCGGTGGAAGAAGCGGCACAAGAGTTGGCACTCAAGGTGGTGGCAGCTGTGGTCGAGGCTGATCGCCAACAAAGTCGGCAACGCTTCGCCGAAGCGGGGATGAAAGAGCATGAAAAGCTCTACGCCATGATTGAGCGACGGGTTGCACAAGAAGTCAGCTCGACGGCTGATCAGCGTTTGGCCGCGTCGCGGTTGTTTTCATCTCGAAACGATGTGTCGGTCATGGCACAAGCCCGTCAAAATGCATTGCTGCAACTGAATCAATTGGCGGGTGAATCGGTGCAAAGTGTGGGGCCTGTTGACGCTTTCACGCAGCAGCCTCCTGTCGATGCCCAGTTGTTGGTGTCCGACGCGCTGGCGAATTCCCCTACGCTGAATCGCCTGCGGCACGAGGAGGCTGCCGCAGAGGCGGATGTGGCGGTGAAGCGTTCAGCATGGTGGCCTCAGGTGAGCTTTCGTTTGCAACATGCGCGTGCCAATCAAATCACGGATAACTCGGGTATGTTGGTGTTGCAGGCGCAGCCTGGTGCTGGTTGGTCCACATCTGCTAGCGTGGACATGGCATGGGCGCGTCGAGATGCAATCCGCGAATCTCGCATGGCGGCCGAGCGGTCGCTACGAGAACGAGTGATGCAGCAATGGAACGATTGGGTGGCCGCCGGCAGTCGACTGTCGAACGCCGAGGCATCGATGGCCATGTCGTCCGACGTTGCGCAGTCTTACGCACGACAATACACGGCAGGTCGAAAAAGTTGGATCGATGTCTTGAATGCCGTGCGTGAAGCGACTCAATCTGAGTTGGCGGTCATGGATGTGAAAGCCCAGATTAGTAGCGCGGTGTTGAGCTTGCAAGTGCTGACGGGCCAGTGGCGTTTGGCACGTTTGTTGGACGCATCTGGTATGCAGACGGGCGGGATGCCCCAACCATGAATCTTTGGGTATGAAGCATTTGATGACCCGTGCAGCCCAGTTGGTGGGTCAGCACGTTGACATGGCCCGTTTCGATGATGCATCGGCGGGCGGGGCTGTTGTGCAAGGGCGTGCCCAATTCGTCGAGCATTGGCAGAGGTTGGGGCTCGACGGTTTGCCGAAGCAGGGCATGGCCTTGTCACCGGAGTGGTTGCCTGCGGTGGCGTGGCTTACGGAGGGTGCGCCTGTTTTGCTAAAGGGCCGAGCTGCAGATGGGCTGTGGATGGCCGAGACGTGCGATGGCCTTGAGCAAGTGGTGGCTGAGGCCAGCATTCAGGAGTGGGTAAGTCTGCCCCATCGGAGTGCCCATCGAGAGTCCTGCCAGCCATCGGCGTTTGAACGAATCCAGCATGTGCTGCGTCAGCACCGGCGTATCTTCTTGGAAGCAGGCGTTGCGACCGCCGTATGCAACTTGCTGACCCTCGGCACGTCGTTGTTCAGCATGCAAGTGTATGACCCCCGAGTTCGACACCAAAATGCCGATTTCGCGTTTTTGGTGAAGCCGCTTCCATGTGAATCAACGACTTATGCACATTTTTGCGGAAGTTTTGTAGTGGCAACTGCATGAATGCTTTGTAGTGGCGCAATTGGGGTGTTG
>NZ_JBLIZW010000126.1:0-8804 GCF_048860245.1 Aquabacterium sp.
AACCCATCATCGCGCGGGTGTAGTCCAGCACCAACTCATCGGGGTCTGACAGGCTCATGCAGCTCTGGATCAGGGACGACTCGAAACTCAGGGAAAGGGTCTGGCTGTTTTGGTGCAGCCGCGCTTGCTCGCTCATGCCGACAGTGTCGCACGGGGGCATCTGACGTCATGGCGGCACCTTCAAACGCCACCCATACGCCACTCGTACGCCACATGGCGTATTCCTCGCTTCGGCCCTGGTGGGCACACTGAATTCACTCTGATTCGTTCAACCCACCGTCTCCAAGGAGCGCTTCCCATGAACATCTCTCGCCGCAGTGCCACTGCCTCCCTGACCGCTGTCGCCCTGTGCGTGGCCGGCCTTGCTTTCAGTTCCATGGCCCAGGCCGCCGACACCATCAAGGTCGGCGTGCTGCACTCGCTGTCGGGCACCATGGCCATCTCCGAAACCGTGCTGAAGGACACCGTCCTGATGGCCATCGACGAGATCAACGCCAAGGGCGGCCTGCTGGGCAAGAAGCTCGAACCCGTGGTGGTGGACCCGGCCTCCAACTGGCCTCTGTTCGCCGAAAAGGCCAAGCAGTTGCTGACGCAAGACAAGGTGGCTGTGACCTTCGGCTGCTGGACCTCGGTCTCGCGCAAGTCGGTGCTGCCGGTCTACAAGGAAAACAACGGCCTGCTGTTCTACCCCGTTCAGTACGAGGGTGAAGAGCTGGAGAAGAACGTGTTCTACACCGGCGCCGCGCCCAACCAGCAGGCCATTCCCGCAGTGGAATACCTGATGAGCAAGGACGGCGGCTCGGCCAAGCGCTTCGTGCTGCTGGGCACCGACTACGTGTACCCCCGCACCACCAACAAGATCCTGCGCGCCTTCCTGAAGTCCAAGGGCGTGGCCGATGCCGACATCATGGAGGAGTACACCCCCTTCGGTCATGCCGACTACCAGACCATCATCGCCAAGATCAAGAAGTTTTCGTCTGAAGGCAAAAAGACCGCCGTGGTCTCCACCATCAACGGGGACTCCAACGTGCCGTTCTACAAGGAACTGGGCAACCAGGGCCTGAAGGCCAAGGACGTGCCGGTGGTCGCCTTCTCGGTGGGTGAAGAAGAGTTGCGCGGCGTGGACACCAAGCCCCTGGTCGGCCACCTGGCTGCCTGGAACTACTTCATGTCCATCAAGAACCCGACCAATGCAGACTTCATCAAGAAGTGGTCGGCTTACGCCAAGGCCAAGAACATCGCCGGTCACAAGGACAAACCCCTGACCAACGACCCGATGGAAGCCACTTACATCGGCATCAACATGTGGGCGCAGGCTGTGAAGAAGGCCGGTTCGACCGATGTGGACAAGGTGATCAAGGCCATGGCCGGTCAAACCTTCCCGGCACCTGGCGGCTTCATGTCCAAGATGGACGAGAAGAACCACCACCTGCACAAGCCCGTGTTCATCGGCGAAGTGAAGGCCGACGGTCAGTTCAAGGTGGTGTGGAAGACCCCAGGTCCCGTCAAGGCCCAACCTTGGAGCCCCTACATCCCCGGCAACGACAAGAAGAAGGACGAGCCGGAAGCCAAGTGATCCGGGTCCTGTGATTCTTGCGAGCGCCCGCCCTCGCCAATGGCGGGCATCAGTGGAAACAGAGCGGTTAGCCCCGTTGGCGGGTACCCAACGGGGCTCTTTTTCTTGACCGTTTCAACCATGCAGGACAAGCCTGTGACATTACATAACTGGTTATCAACGATGGGGGCGGCGGCGGTCTTGGCCGTGTCGGCAGTGGTGCCGAGCGCCCATGCTTTGACGGCCGAAGAGGCCTATGCCATCTCCGGCGGGGATAATGACGCCCGCATCGTGGCATTGCAGAAGCTGGCCCCCAAGGGTGACCCGGCTTTGACGCCTTTGCTGCAGGCGATGATGAACGACGCCGTGAAGGTGTCGGGTCAGAAGGTTTACATCATTCAAGACGATGGCTCGGCAGTGGATGCGGCCAGTGGCCAGGCAGTGGCCTTGCCCGCCGATGCCGAAGATGTCGTCAACAACAACCGCATGAGCAGCGAGATTGACGCGGCACTGGCGGCAGGTAAGCTGGCGTCCAAGGATGCGGCGGTGCGTACCGAGGCCATTGAGTCGCTGGCAGCGGCCGCAGACGAGTCCAAGCTGCCTGTGATCGACAAGGCACTGGCGGCAGAGCAGGACCCCGCCTTGCTGAAAAAGCTCAAGGCCGTGCGCAACAAGGCACTGCTGACGGCCGAAGACCCTGCCCGACGCATGGAGGCGGTGAAGGCTTTGGGCGATGACGCCAGCCCGGAATCGCGCGCGCTGCTGATGGAGCGTCTGCAGGATGGTGCCGAACCCGATGTGGCCGTGAAGGGCGCCCTGGTGGCCGCGCTGGACAAGGTCAATCGTC
The DNA here is from genome assembly GCF_048860245.1 of Aquabacterium sp. Taxonomy (GTDB): domain Bacteria; phylum Pseudomonadota; class Gammaproteobacteria; order Burkholderiales; family Burkholderiaceae_C; genus Aquabacterium. The sequence continues at coordinate 2,403 of NZ_JBLIZW010000126.1, forward strand.
AACTGGCCTGGGGTGAATACGCTGGCGTTCTGTTCACGGGGGTGAGCCTGGGCTCGATCCTGCTGCTGGCGGCCTTGGGGCTGGCCATCACCTACGGCTTGATGGGTGTGATCAACATGGCTCACGGTGAGCTGATGATGATCGGCGCCTACGCCACGTTTGTGGTGCAGAACCTGTTCCGTCAATACTTGCCAGGTCTGTTTGACTGGTATTTGTTGCTGGCGGTGCCGATGTCCTTCCTGGCCGCCGGTCTGGTCGGGGCGGTGCTCGAGCGCACGGTGTTCCGCTTCTTGTACGGCCGTCCGCTGGAGACGCTGCTGGCATCGTGGGGCGTGAGCCTGGTGCTGATGCAGTTGGTGCGCACCGTGTTTGGTGCCCAGAACGTGCAGGTCGAGAACCCCAACTGGATGTCGGGTGGGCTGGATGTGCTGAGCAACCTGACCTTGCCTTACAACCGTCTGGCCATCATCGCCTTTGCCGCGGCCGTGCTGGTCGGCATGACCTTGCTGATTGCCAAGACACGCATGGGCCTGTTTGTGCGCAGCGTGACCCAGAACCGCCCGATGGCGTCGTGCATGGGGGTGAATACCGCCCGCGTGGACACGATGGCGTTTTCGCTGGGCGCAGGGATTGCCGGGCTGGCCGGCTGCGCCTTGTCCCAGGTCGGCAACGTGGGGCCTGATTTGGGCCAGAACTACATCGTGGACTCGTTCATGGTGGTGGTGCTGGGCGGTGTCGGCCAGATCGCTGGGACGGTGTATGCCGCGTTGGGTCTGGGCCTGATCAACAAGCTCCTGGAAGGTTGGGCGGGGGCCGTGTTGGCCAAGATCATGGTGCTGGTCATCGTGGTGGTCTTCATCCAGAAGCGCCCACAAGGTCTGTTCGCCATGAAGGGCCGCAGTGCCGAAGCCTGAGGACACAAACATGAGTGCAGTGATGACTTCTTCCATGCCGACTGGCGTGACGGTGCCCGGCAGTGCGCTGGGTGCCAAGGGCTGGACGGCCGTGATGGCCGCCGTGATCACGGTGGTGGTGCTGGCGCCCGTCTTGAACCTGGTGGTGCCGGTGGATTCGGCCTTCCATTTGTCTGACTACGCCCTGTCTCTGGTGGGCAAGATCATGTGCTACGCCATCTGTGCGCTGGCCATGGACCTGATCTGGGGCTACACCGGCATCTTGTCGCTGGGCCACGGCCTGTTCTTTGCGCTGGGGGGCTATGCCATGGGCATGTACCTGATGCGTCAGATCGGTCGTGACGGCAGCTACGGTGCGGACATCCCGGACTTCATGGTCTTTCTGGACTGGAAGACGGTGCCGTGGCACTGGACCTTGAGCGAATCCTTCCTGGGCCAGATGTTGCTGGTGGTGCTGGTGCCGGGCTTGCTGGCCTTCGTGTTCGGCTTCTTTGCCTTCCGCTCGCGCATCAAGGGGGTGTACTTCTCCATCATCACCCAGGCGATGACGTACGCGGCCATGCTGCTGTTCTTCCGCAATGAAACGGGCTTTGGGGGCAACAACGGCTTCACCGACTTCAAGCGCATCCTGGGCATCCAGCTGGCTCAGCCCTCGACCCGCATGGTGCTGTTCGTCATCACCGGGCTGACGCTGATTGGCTTTTTCCTGATGGCGCGCTGGTTGGTCAACACCAAGTTTGGCCGGGTGTTGCAAGCTATTCGCGACGCTGAAAACCGCGTCATGTTCTGCGGCTACAACCCCCTGGCTTACAAGCTGGCCATCTGGACGCTGTCTGCAGTGATGTGTGGCATTGCGGGCGCCTTGTATGTGCCTCAGGTGGGCATCATCAACCCGAGCGAAATGTCGGCCGCATCGTCGATCGAGATCGCCATCTGGGCAGCGGTGGGCGGGCGAGCCACGCTGATCGGGCCGATCATTGGCGCGTTCTTCGTCAACGGGGCCAAGTCGTGGTTCACCGTGGCCTTCCCCGAGTTCTGGTTGTACTTCCTGGGCGCGCTGTTCATTGCCGTGACCCTGTTCTTGCCGGATGGCATCGTCGGCGGCATCAAGAAGCTGTTCAACAAGAAAACCGAGGTGAAGGCATGACCCCCGAGTTGATGGAAGAGGGCTCCGCTGTTCGGGCCCGTGCAGAAAAAGCGGTTGACCACAGCGGTGAGTCGGGTGGGCGCGAGGCGGCCTACGGCCGTGTGCTGGAAGCCGGCAAACTGGACCTGACCCACGGGCGCATCCTGTATCTGGATGACATCGAGGTGAGCTTTGACGGGTTCAAGGCCTTGAACAAGCTGTCGCTGGACATCGCTGTGGGTGAAATGCGCTGCATCATCGGGCCCAACGGCGCAGGCAAGACCACGATGATGGATGTCATCACTGGCAAGACACGGCCCGACAGCGGCTCGGCGTTTTTTGGCTCGACCATTGACCTGCTGAGCCTGCGCGAGAACGAAATTGCCCAGATCGGCATTGGCCGCAAGTTTCAAAAACCCACGGTGTTCGAGCAACTGAGCGTGTTCGAGAACCTGGAGTTGGCGCTGAAGGCGGACCGTCGGGCCCGGTCGTCGGTGTTCTTCCGCTTGAGTGGCGAGCAGTTGGACCGCATCGGCGCCATGTTGCAGCTGATTCACTTGAAGGATCAGGCGCAGCGCACGGCGGGCTTGCTGTCGCACGGTCAAAAGCAATGGCTGGAAATTGGGATGTTGCTGATGCAGGACCCCAAGCTGCTGTTGCTGGACGAGCCGGTGGCGGGCATGACCGACGAAGAAACCGAGCGCACGGCGGAGCTGTTCCTGTCATTGGAAGGCGCGCATTCGCTGGTGGTGGTCGAGCACGACATGAAGTTCATCCACGAGCTGACCACGCAAGGTGCCAACGCCGCCAAGAAGAAGGTCACGGTGTTGCATGAGGGCTCGGTGCTGGCCGAGGGGACATTGGCTGAGGTGCAGTCCAACGACAAGGTCGTTGAGGTGTACCTGGGCCGCTAAGGAAGAACAAGATGCTGACTGTCGAAGCCGTGAATCAGTACTACGGGGGCTCGCACATCTTGCGCGGGCTGGATTTCGAGGCCAAGGTGGGCGAGGTCACCGTGGTGTTGGGCCGCAATGGCGTGGGCAAGACCACCTTGCTCAAGAGCCTGATGGGCCTGGTGCCCATCAAGTCGGGCGCGATCAAGCTCGATGGCCAGGCCATTGACAAGCTCAAGCCCTATGAGCGGGTGCGCCTGGGGGTGGGCTACGTTCCCCAGGGGCGTGAGATTTTCGGTCGCTTGACGGTGGCCGAGAACCTGCAGATGGGTTTGGCAAGCAAGCCGGGCAGCACGCCGGTGCCCGAGCAACTGTTTGAGCTGTTTCCGGTGCTCAAACAGATGATGCACCGCCGGGGCGGGGACTTGTCGGGCGGGCAGCAACAGCAATTGGCCATTGCGCGGGCCTTGGCTGCGGGCCCCAAACTGTTGATTCTGGATGAGCCGACTGAGGGGATTCAGCCCAGCATCATCAAGGACATTGGCCGTGCCATCCGCAAGTTGGCGGACGAAGGCCTGAACGGGCAGAAGATGGCTGTGGTGCTGGTTGAGCAGTTCTATGACTTTGCGGCCGAGTTGGCCGATCAGTATCTGGTGATGGAGCGCGGCGAGGTCATCCAGCGCGGTCGCGGTGAAAACATGGAAGCCGAAGGTGTCCGTCAATTGATGGCGATTTGACGGGTTCTGCGCGGGTTATGTCCTGCGCACGTGCGCGCCATGAGGTCAGAGGTTAGACTCTGGCCTCTTTTCATTTTTGAGTCGCTTTTGAAAGGACAAGCCATGGCTGTCGTGACCACCACCTCCGGACTGCAATACGAAGACGTTACCGTCGGTAGCGGCGCTGAAGCCAAGGCTGGCAACTTTGTGTCGGTGCACTACACCGGCTGGTTGTACGAAGGCGGCGTGCGCGGCGCCAAGTTCGATTCGAGCAAGGACCGTGGTCAGCCTTTCGAATTCCCTCTGGCTGCCGGTCACGTGATCCGCGGTTGGGACGAAGGCGTGCAAGGCATGAAGGTGGGCGGCACCCGCATTCTGGTCATTCCCCCTCAACTGGGCTACGGCGCCCGTGGCGCGGGCGGCGTGATTCCTCCCAACGCCACGCTGATGTTTGAAGTCGAACTGCTGGGCGTCTGATCCATCATGTTTGCACCCAGTCAGGAGCAGGTTCGCCGTTTCTTTTGTGAGGCTTGGGCCAAGCACCTGGCTGGCCAGCCACTGACGCCGCTGGAAGCGCAGGCAGTGGACTGGATGGTTCAGCATCCTGAATACCATCAGGATCTGGCTGACGCAGAGGCGGCTGTGGCCGCCATTTACACGGTGGAGGAGGGGCGAACGAACCCTTTCCTCCATTTGTCGATGCACCTCTCGATCACCGAGCAGGTCAGTATTGACCAGCCCCGCGGCATCAAGGCTGCGGTGGAGCGCTTGGCACACAAGCGCAACTCCTTGCACGACGCACATCACGAGGCCATGGAGGCCCTGGGCGAGATGGTGTGGGAGTCTCAACGGTCCGGTAAGCCCTTTGACGGGCAGTCGTACATCGACCGGATCATGATGCGCGCGACGCGTTAATCATCTCTTTGTTTGTGACACGCTTGGTATGCACTGTGAGGTGCAGGATCGTGCTCGTCCGTGCGCTTGACGCAAATTTGATCTGCGTAAAGTGGGCGTGGCGCGCTGAAACGTTGGGAAAGCTCAAAAAAGCGTGATCTATATCGCAAAGGACAAGCGTCTTTTAAAGATTAGGAGCAATTTGATCGATACACTGGGGTTGTTACAAATAGGTACAGTAAGGCCAAGCCATGCCCGTCCTCGTCAAATCTGCCGGATTCATCACAGCCATCTGGGGAGAAGCTTTCCGACGCTTGCCCGACGGTCGCATGGAGCAACTGAAAGTTGGCGACAAGGTCGAGGAGCACGAGGTCATCCTCACCACTCAGAACGGGATCGTGCAGATTTCGCCTGAGACAGGAGGCTTTGCTGCGGCGAAGGCCAAGCTGCTGGCCGGTGATATCGACAAGGCCATTGAAGGGCTGCAGTCTCAAGACGAAGATGCTGCCCCTGCGGCGGGTTTGACCGGTGGCGGCGGGAGTGCGCTCTCGGAAGGCTATCGCGTTGACCGCGTGGCGGAAGCTGTTGGAAGCGCTCAGCAGGAGTTCAATTTCGCTGGTACGTCGCGCTTGGACGATGTTGCGGCCACGCCAGCAGGTTTGATCCTGGCGCAGCCTGTGTCGGACACCACCGCACCCACGGTCAGCGTCAACGCGCCAGACAACACCAGTGACACCACGCCGACCATCAACGGGACCACGAACGCGCCAGTCGGCAGCACGGTCACCATTCAGATCGTCGATGCGGGCGGTGGCACACAAACATTGACGACGACGGTTCAACCGGGCGGCGTCTATTCTGTAACGCCCACCACGGATATTGCCGAGGGTCCTTACACCGTCAAGGCGAGCGTCACCAGCGCGACTGGCGTGCCGGGTGTGGCCATTGATGCGGGCACTGTGGACACGACCGCGCCGGGGATCACGGTCAATGCACCGGACAACACGGCCGATTTGACGCCCACAATTACCGGTGTCACCGATGCGCCTGCCGGTAGCACGGTGACGCTGACTGTGCGCGATGCCTTGGGGGCGACGCAGACACTGACTGCCGTGGTCCAGGCTGATGGCTCTTACAGCGCCACCCCGAGCACGCCGCTCGCAGAGGGCGCCTATTCGGTTGAAGCCAGCGTGTCGGATCTGGCAGGCAATGTGGGCCACGCCACCGATGCGGGTGGTGTCCAGATGGCGATTCCAACTGTCACTGTTACCGCGACAGACGTGACCGAGGATGCTGTGGCAGTGGGCACCTCTGTTGCGACGTTTGCTGGCGCGGATGCTGACGCAGGCGATACGTTGAGCTATGCACTGCTCAACAACGCGAACGGCTATTTCGCGATCTCAGGCAATCAGGTTGTCCTGACTGCAGCCGGCGTGGCGGCGGTCAATGATGATGCGCTCAACCTGACTAATCTGACTGTCACGGTTCAGGTGACCGATGCCATTGGTCACACTTCGAGCGGTTCGGACGTTGCAGATGTGGTGCGCGTCAATGATGCGCCAGTGTTGAGTTTGGCGACGCCTGTGCAATTGACCGAGGGCGGTGCTACTGCGGGTATCGTGGTGACGACGGCCAGCGCCGTCGATCCCGAGGGCGACAAGCTGACCTACAGCCTGACGGCGGGCAGCGATCCGAAGGGTTACTACAGCATCGACGCGGACACCGGTGTGGTGACGCTGACGCAAGCGGGTGCCGATCTGGTGAACGCCGGTGGCGACCTGCCGGCGGTGAACGTGACCGTGACCGACGGCCAGGCCTCGGACACCGAATCGGTGAACGTGCCCGCCACCGTGGACGTC
>NZ_JBLIZW010000127.1:0-18543 GCF_048860245.1 Aquabacterium sp.
GATCGGCGCGGGCAAGTTCAGGCCGTTGCGAGCATTGCAACCGGCTTAACGTGCTTTATTTTCCGAATTCTGAGACGACCCCCTCATAGGAGGGTCTCAATTGGGGTCGCACCGATTATGACGGGCTATGCCAGTGCCGCAGATGCTGTGTGGTCGCCGACTGGGGTTTGCTTGACCAGCTTTTTGAGCGTGGGGATGCACGAACCGCAGTTTGTGCCGCACTTCAGGGCCTGCTGCAGCAATGTCAGTCGTGCATCTGGCTGGCCCTCTGTAGACCTTAGCACCGTGACGATTTGTGGCTCGCTCACATTGAAGCAGGTACAGATCTGTGCGCCCTTTGCCTCCGTTTCGACGGGTGCAACGGGGCCTGGTGTCAGCAGTCGCTGGCCATAGCTGTCGATGATCTGTTCGTCTTGCAGCAGGGGGCGCAACCACGCTTCGGAACGGATGTCACCCGTCATGATGAAGGCGCTCAGGCGCGAGCCCGCGGCGGTGCGTTCAATGTGCATGGTCCGCTCTTGATGCGCGTGCGGGTCTGCATAGGTCATGACATCGACGTCGCCAATGCCCAGCAACTCCTTGATCTGCAGGATGACCGACTCTGCGATGGCCGCTGTGTGTGCAGCACGGAACAAGATGCCGACCTTGCCCTCCGCATGCGGTTCACGCCCGAATGGCACACAGCTGGCAAAGGCAAAACTGCGCATCAATGGCTTCAATGCTGTGCGTACGTGCATGGCCTCCGATTCGGGCAACCATGCCACGGCCAGCAAGCGCCAGGGCAGGCTGACGGGGGTGAGTTGCACGGACGCGTGTTTCAGTTCAGGTTGCTTTGATGTTGGGCAGAACGCCCCCGTCGTGACCGCATTGACGCCGGCAATGGGCTTGTGGTGACGGTCATGCCCGCTCAGGAATTCTTCGCCCCAATGCATGGCCATGAAGACTTGGCGTTGCGCGACCGCTTCACTGGCCTGCACCGGTGCGACCAGTTCACCTCGACGCGACGCCATGCAAACCAAATCGCCGTTGGTCAAGCCCAGTGCACGCATGTCGTCCGCGTGCATCTCGAGCGCCGGCTCGGCCACGTGTCCAAACAATCGCCCCAGGTTGCCGGTTCGACTCATGCCGTGCCATTGGTCCCGCAGACGACCTGTGTTCAAGGCAAAAGGGTAAGCGCCGTTTGTGGGCTCGGCCACAGTCTCATACCGCACCGGCGCAAACTTGGCGCGCCCGTCGGGTGTCGGAAACTTGCCATCGGTGTAGAGGCGGGACGCCCCTTGCGCGGCGCCCTCTGGCATGGGCCATTGCTGTGGCCCTGTCTGCTCCAGCAGCGCATAGCTCATGCCTGTGATGTCCAGATCACGCCCCCGGGTAGATTCACGGTGCTCATTCCACACCGACTCGGGTGAATCGTACGGGAACAGCGTGGTGGTGCCGGGCACATAGCGGTCGACCTGTGGCGCCAGTCGCCGCTCCAGTCGACGGCCGAACTCGGAGAAGATGTCCCAGTCGTGTCGCGCTTCCCCCATGGGGTCGATGGCTGCACGGACGCGGCTGATGCGGCGCTCGCTGTTGGTGACGGTGCCGTCTTTCTCTCCCCAGGTGGTCGCGGGAAGCAGCAGGTCACCAAAGGCACAGGTGGCCGTGCTGGCAAACGCCTCTTGCACCACGACATATTCGCAGCGACTCAAGCCTTCGCGAACAAGGGCCTGATCCGGCAAGGATTGAGCGGGGTTGGTGCATGCAATCCAGATGGCCTTGAGGTCGCCCCTGGCAGCGGCTTCAAACATTTCCACGGCCGTGAAACCAGGTGTGGCCGGCACATCGTTCACACCCCACAGGGCAGCCACCTCGGCACGGTCTTCAGGCTTGCCAAGATCTCGGTGTGCACTGAGCAGCGTGGACATGCCACCCACCTCGCGTCCACCCATGGCATTTGGTTGCCCCGTCAATGAGAACGGGCCGGCACCCGGTAAGCCAATTTGCCCGGTCGCCAGATGAAGGTTGATCAGCGCAGCATTTTTGTCGGTGCCCCGACTGCTTTGGTTCAACCCTTGGCAATACAGAGACAGTGTGGGCGTGTGCGCGCCAAACCATCGCGCGGCTTGAATGATGTCCTCGGCTGGTACGCCGCAGACCGCAGCGGTGTGTCCCGGCGTGAAGGGCTCTACTTGCGCCTTCAGGGCCTCGAAGCCGTTGGTGTGCGCCTCGATGTAGGCAGGGTTCGTCAGCCCCTCCTTCAGCAGGATGTGCAGCATGCCGTGATACAGCGCCACATCGGTTCCTGGGCGAATCGCCAAGTGCAGGTCGGCCATCTCGGCCGTTTCCGTGCGACGCGGGTCAACCACAATCAACTTCATGTCCGGGTTGGCCTGCCGGGCATCTTCTATGCGGCGGAACAGAATGGGATGCGCGTACGCCGTGTTGGAGCCAGTGATGAACAGCGTCTGCGCGAACTGGAAATCCTCATAGCAAGCCGGTGGCGCATCGCTGCCCAGGGTGGCTTTGTACCCAGTGACGGCACTGCTCATGCACAGTCTGGAGTTCGTGTCGAGGTTGTTGGTGCCAATCAACCCCTTCACCAGCTTGTTGAGAACATAGTAGTCCTCGGTCAAGAGTTGGCCGGACCCATAAAACGCCACCGCGTTGGGGCCATGTTGCCGGATGATGGCGGCAAACTTGTCGGCCGCCTCTTCCAGTGCGTTGTCCCACGACAGCGGGGCGGCTTCCCCGCTGCGTTGCGCTCTGCGCATGGGCGTCAGCAGTCGCACTTGTTGCTGAAGGCTGTGTGCCGCAGTCAGGTGAAGCGTGCTGCCCTTTGTGCAGAGTCGGCCACGATTGGCAGGATGTTCCGGATCGCCTTGCACATGGGTGATCCGCCCCTCCTTTGACTCAATCAGTACGCCGCACCCCGTACCACAATACGGGCAGGTTGCACGGGTCACACAGGGCTTGGCTTCGGTCATGACGCTTCTCTCTTGAGTTCTCTCAGCGGGATGGGCGGTCATGCTGTGCTGACCGCCTCGGTGTCTTGCGATCAGGTCAGCTTGCTGTACAAGCCGGTCACCAGGTCCATGACTTGCAAAATGTTCTCGCTACTGGAAAACACCTCGCTGGAATGCAGCGAGGCATTGGCCGTATCACCCGCGCGCGACAGTGCGTTGTCGAAGAAAATCCATTGCTGCTGAGCCATTTCCAGCTGTCCCTTGATGGCAGGGGTGGTTTCCGGTGCGTTCTTCAGCGTTTGCAAAGCGTCCACGAACTCTTTTCTCGCGACGTCGAGCTCCTTGAGCTGATCCGGCGTCGCGACGCCCCACGCCTTGCTGAGATAGCACTTGGCAGAACGCTGCGACAGCATCCGCTGACGGCCGGCCATGTTGACGAGCTTGCCGACGGACCGACCAGACAGCTGTTCCAACTGAACTGTGCCCTGATGAGCCAGCTTCAACACGCGGCCCTCCAGTGCCAAGACCTGCTGAGCCGTGGCTCGATCAGGCGCTTTCCCCACCAGTGCAGACTTGTAGTCGCTCCAGACCGAATCCAGGGTGCTGTACGTTGTCTTGATGTCTGGACTGGGGGCGTAGGCCTTGAGCTCGGTCAGTTGGCGGTCAAACAGCGCCATCGACTCAGACAAGATCTTGTCTGCTTTCTTGGCTTCGATGCCCTGTCCGACAGCCAGCCAGGCCTTGGCCATGCGTTGCGACAGCATGCGCTGACGACCAGCCTTGTTGATGGCATCGTTCATGTTGACCACTTGCGCGGAGGCCGTGTGAGGCAGTAGCGTGGCGAAGGGCAGGGCTGCGCCAACCTTGAGGAGCGCACGACGCTCGAAAAGTTGATTTGTCATGATGGATAAAAGGTGTGGTGATGTCGGGCAAAGCTGTCAGGCAAGCGCGCCTTCTTGGGCGCCTTCCTTCTCAGCGGGCTGCGTGGCAGCGCATGGCGATGATTCATTCAGCCCGGACGTCTGTCCTTGAACTGGTTGGTGTTGAGCTGGCTCGCCAAACATCAATTGAGATCGAATGGAGGCAATCTTGCTGCCATCCTTGATCAATCTGAAGTAATAGCTGCCATCGGTCGTATCGCCATACATGCAGGCTCCGACCAGCTTGTCATCTTTGATCACCAGTTTTTTGTACACCTTGGCAAACGGGTCGGACAGAACGATGGACTCCGTGCCTTCTCCGCCGACAAAGTCACCTGCCGAAAACAGGTCGATGCCAGTCACCTTGAGCTTGGTGGATGTCTGCGAGCCCACATACCGCCCAATGCCGTACATGGCCAGATGGTTGGCGCACACCTTGCCTTGCTCAAACAGTGGCGCGACCAGCCCGTAGGCCACACCTCGGTGCGCGGCACACTCGCCCACGGCGTAAACGCGCGGGTCCGTCACGGTCTGCATGGTGTCCGTCACCACAATGCCGCGGTTGCAGTGGATGCCGGCCTGCTCAGCCAAAGCCGTGTTGGGGCGGACGCCTGCAGCAATCACCACCAGATCCGCAGGGAGCGACCCGCCATCCGTGAAGCGAATGCTGCTGACATGGCCAGAGGCGTCGCCGAGCATCTCCTTGGTCTGCACGCCCATGCGGAACTTGAGACCCCGCCGCTCCAGAGCCTCTTGAAGCAAGCCCGCCGCGACGTGATCGAGTTGACGCTCCAGCAAGGTGCGGGAAATGTGCACCACCGTGACATCCATGCCTCGCAACATCAAGCCATTGGCGGCCTCCAAGCCGAGCAAGCCACCGCCAATCACGATGGCGTGACGCTTGGTGCGCGCCGCATCGATCATGTAGTTGGTATCGGCAATGTCGCGGTAGGCAATGACGCCTTCCAGATCGCCGCCCTCAACGGGTGGTTTGAAGGGATTCGAGCCGGTTGCCAGCAAGAGCCGGTCGTACTCCGCCTGGGTCCCATCGTCTGCTGTGACGATCCTTCGTTTGCGATCGACGCTCACCACCCGCTTGCCGAGGTGAAGGGTGATGCCATGCTCGGCATACCATTCCAGCGGGTTGAGAACAATTTCATCCAGTGTTTGCTCCCCGGCCAGCACCGGAGACAGCAGGATGCGGTTGTAGTTAGGGTGTGGCTCAGCCCCAAAGACTGTGATGTCATACATGTCTGGCGCCAGCTTGAGCAGTTCCTCAAGCGTGCGAACACCAGCCATGCCATTGCCCACCATCACCAGTTTCATCTTGGTCATGGGAATGCTCCGTCAGCGAATATCAGAATCGTTATGCCGATCACCAAGCAGAAATCGGGCCAGTTCGCGCAGATGGCGTCGGGCTCGGAAATTGCTCCCTGTCTCGGGCATAAAAAAGCGTGGCGCGCAGGGCGTGCACACGTCGCTGAGGACAGTCAGATGAAAGATAACAATGAGCTTTGATGTTGAGGTGGGGGTGTGCAGCCGAATTGGCCCGCGTCCCGAGTTAGAGGACTACGCCCAAGTCGCCTCGCCAGCGGCTGCAGACGAGCACCTGGGTGTGCTGGCTGCGCTGGCAGATGGCGTGTCGACCGGTGGAGGCGGGCGCGAGGCCGCTCGGAGTACCGTTCACGCCTTGCTGACCGATTACTACTGCACGCCCGCGACCTGGGATACCACGGTGGCGCTTGAGCGCCTCATCTCCGCACAAAACACTTGGCTTGTCGATCACAACCGTCGGCGCCAGAACATCCGCGATGAATCAGATCGCATCACCGGCATGACGACCCTGACCGCGCTGGTGCTGCAGGGGCATGGTTACACGCTGGCGCACGTGGGCGACAGCCGTGCATTTCTGGTGCGCGGCGGCGAGTGCGTGCAGCTCACGCAAGATCACACACTGGGCTCGCTGCCGTTTCAGAATGGATTGACACGCGCCATTGGGCTGGACGACGGCATCCGCGTCGAATACCAGACCGGTGACCTTCAGATCGGTGACGTCTTTGTGCTCACGAGCGACGGCGTGCATGGGGTTGTGAAACCGAAGGCCATGCTGGATCTGATGGCAATGGGGGCGGCACAAGATGTCGCCGATGCACTGGTTGCCAAGGCCTTGCAGGCAGGGGGGCGGGACAATGCCACCGCGGTCGTGCTACGCATACAGGGCCTGGCGGGCAGCCGACTTCAGGACGCCGAGCGGCGGGGGCGAACGCTGCCCGTTCCACCCCGGCTGAATGCGGGGGATGTGCTGGACGGACTTCGTGTCGAGCGATGCGTCTTTGCCAATGGCATCCACCGGCTCTACAAGGTCCAAGACCTGCAAACCGGGCAATGGCTGGCCCTGAAGACCTTGCACGAAGCGCGGGCCAGTGACCCGGAGGAGCTGGCCATGCTGGCGCATGAGGCCTGGTTGGGCGCGCGCGTTACCGAGCGAGATCCCAGAGGCCTCGTGCGCGTGCATGAACGAGGGGCAGCCACTCGGTTTTATGCACTGTTTGACTGGCACGACGGGGCCACACTCCGCGACATGCTCGAAGATCAGCGGCAGTTCACGGTGCGAGAGGTGGTCGATGCGGTGTCCGTTGTGGTGCGCGCGTTGGGACGCTTGCACCAATATGGCGTGATTCACCGCGACATCAAGCCTGACAACATCCATCGCAGCGAAGACGGCTACTGGCGCATCTTTGATTTGGGGGTGGCCTTGTCAGGCAAGGAGCCGGAAGCCTTGCGTGTCCTCCATGCGGGCACGCCCAGCTACATGAACCCAGAACAATGGGATGACGACGCTGCCCTGACGCAGGCAGCCCCTCAAAACGACCTCTTTGCGTTGGGGGTGACGCTGTACGAGTGGCTCACAGGCAAGTTGCCCTATGGTGATGTCGAACCCTATCAGCGGGGGCGCTACAAGCGAGACCCGGTCGCGCCATCGCGCTTGAGGCCGGATGTGCCCATCTGGCTTGACCACATCGTGCTCAAGGCCATTTCCAGGGATCCGCGGCAGCGCTTTGAGACGGCCGAAGAGATGGCGCTGGCACTCGATCGTGGCGCATCTCGCCCGCTGAACGCCCCCTTGTCGACGCCCCTCATCGCTCGTGACCCATTGGCCCTCTGGCAGATCGCGTTGGGCCTGTCCGTGCTCTTCAATTTGCTGCTGGTGTACTGGGTCGTCTTTTTGCCCAAGGCTTGAGCGGCTTCTTGATCACAGATCGACGGCGAAACGAAAAAGGCTCCCCCTGGTGGGAGGAGCCTTCTGTGCGAAGCAGCCTTGCGGGCAGGGCGCCTCAGCGCCGAGCAGCGGCCGGTGTCCGTCGTGCCTTGCCGCCTTTTTCTGCCCAGGTTCGGGTCCAGCGAATTTGCATGACGCGCATCATGCCCAGCACTGCCACGCCCAAAATCGCAAAGGCCAGGAAGCCATAGAAGTACGTGCCAAAGTGCTGCTTCGACAAGCCCATGGCGTTGGGGATGAAGCCGCCGCCCAGTGCGCCCAGTTCACCAATCATGGAGCCGGCAACGGCCGTCGTCAGAGGCCAGCGCAAGGGCACCAGTTGGAACAAGGCGCCATTGCCCGCACCCAATGCCGCAAAACACAGCATGAACAGCAGCGTGGTCAGGGCCAAGTTCTGTCCCATCGTGCCGCACACCACCAGCGTCACGATGACCAGTGCCAACACACCCGTCAGTGCGTTGATGCCACCCCAACGGTCCGACACGTAGCCACCCACGACTCGCGTGGCTGACCCCATCAGCGTGGCCAGCATGGTCAGTTGCCCGGCTTCAATCTTGGTGACCTTGAACTGATCGTAGAAGTAGGTGGGCAGGAAGTTGGCCAGGCCAATGAAGCCCCCAAAGGTGATCACGTAGATCAGGCTGAATGCCCAGCCGTCTTTCTCAAACAGGCAAGCCACGTGTTCGCGGAAAGTCTGATGTTCGCGATCTGGTGGCTCCTTGGCAATTACGGCCATGACGATCATGGGCAGGACCATCGTGGCAGCAGCCAGTCCATAGACAGCCTGCCAGCCAAACTTGGTGGCGAGCGGTGGCGCAAACAAGACGGCGAGCACCGTGCCGCTGTTGCCTGCACCAGCGATGCCCATGGCCAGGCCCTTGTATTTGGCTGGGAACCAGCCTGAGCCCAGCGACAAAGCAATGCCAAAGCTGCCACCGGCAATCCCGAGCAACACGCCCATGGCCAGCACTTCATCGTGGGTGTCCACAAAGAAGTAGCCGAACAGCAAGGCCAGGATGATCAGCGCCATTTCCACCATCGCAGCACTCTTGCGGCCAATGTACTGCGCCATCACGCCCAGCGGGAAGCGCATCAGTGCGCCGGCCAGAATGGGTACCGAGATCATGAACCCCTTCTGAGCGGGCGTCAGATGGAAGGTCTCGGAGATGAACGGCGCCATGGCACCGTTGAGCACCCAGATGGCGAAGGTGAAATCGAAGTAAAGAAATGAAGCGAGCAGGGTCGGAGGATGCCCTGCCTTCAGGAAGGCTTTGAAATCTGACATGTGAACCTCAGCGTATTGCACATCACCACCTCTAGGTGGGCGCGTGCTTGTTTTTTGGTGAGTTTCATCAAGCGATTTCTGTGCCACAAAGTGTGCATTTCATTGGTGCGCCAGTTGCCGCAAACGACACTTCGCAGCAACGGCGCCGCAATCAAGCACAATCACGCCTGTAGAACAGGAGATTGCATGAGTATCAAGTCAGACCGCTGGATTCGTCGCATGGCCGAGGAGCACGGCATGATTGAGCCGTTTGAGCCCGGGCAGATTCGTTATGCCGCCGACGGCCAGAAGATCGTGAGCTATGGCACCAGCAGTTATGGCTACGACATCCGCGTGGCGCCCGAGTTCAAAGTGTTCACGAACATCCACTCCACCGTGGTGGATCCGAAGAACTTCGACGAGAAGAGTTTTGTCGACATCAACAGCGATGTCTGCATCATTCCGCCCAACAGCTTCGCCTTGGCTCGCACGGTCGAATACTTCCGCATCCCACGCAATGTGCTGACCATCTGCCTGGGCAAGAGCACCTACGCGCGATGCGGCATCATCGTCAACGTCACCCCGTTCGAGCCCGAGTGGGAAGGCTACGTGACGCTTGAATTCAGCAACACCACGCCGCTGCCCGCCAAGATTTACGCGGGTGAAGGTTGCGCACAAGTGCTGTTTTTCGAGAGCGATGAAGTTTGCGAGACAAGTTACCGTGACCGAGGTGGCAAATACCAAGGTCAGACCGGTGTCACGTTGCCCAAGACCTGACATCATTGGGGCATGCAGTCTCTCGATAGGCCGCCCCTTGGTTGAACGGAATGTTTTCCGACGCTCTGTTAGACTCTGCCCCTCAGGCATTCCAGTCGAACGAGCGTCGGTGGCGCATCGTTCAAGCCCATAAGCATCAACACAGAAGAGGTGGTCAGCAGGGCTGCGCGCTCATGCGAAGGTCGTCAGGCCTTCGGGAGGGGTGGGCGCACGGAAGCCTTTTGTTGTACCTTTTGTGATGGGCCTACCCTCATGCGCCGACCTCTTCAGTCCCCCGCGCTGATCAATGCGTTTTACGACAGCCTGCGCCCCGAACAACGGGACACTGCGCAAGCCATGCATCGCGCGATTCTGGCCGCTGCGCCACACCTCCGACCCGAGGTGAAATGGGGCAACCTGTGCTTCATGAACGAACACGAGAACGTCATGGCGATCGTGCTCTACAAGATGAATGCGCACTTGCAGATTTTCAATGGCGTCATGTTGGTGCCTGAGTTTCCCGAGCTGGAAGGCGCAGGCAAGGGCATGCGTCACATCAAAGTCCGGTATCGCCATCCCGTGGATGAGCAACTGGTTCGTGAACTGACTCTGGGCAGCCTTCAGGCTGCGGCCTCTGCGGCGGCGCGAGCCAGTCGCCGATGGGGTTAATGCCGCGTGTGATGCGGCGCTCATCCGGGGCTTGATAGCATTTGCACATGTCATCCATCAACGCTGATCTTCACTGCCACTCCAACGTTTCAGACGGCACGCTGTCGCCTGAAGCTGTTGCCGAGCGCGCCTTCAACAATGGTGTGCGCTTGTGGGCCTTGACGGATCATGATGAAGTGGGTGGCCAGCGCCGGGCCTGTGAAGCGGCCAACCGTTTGGGGATGGACTACCTCACCGGCAGTGAAATTTCGGTGACCTACGCAGGCAAGACGGTTCACATCGTGGGCTTGGGCTTTGATGCCGACAACGAACAGTTGGTGAAAGGTCTGGCTGACACGCGTGGTGGTCGGGAGCGTCGTGCACACGAAATGGCCGAGGATCTGGCCAAGGTCGGGATTCACGGCGCCTTCGAGGGCGCGCTGAAATACGTCGGTAACCCTGACCTCATTTCTCGCACGCACTTTGCGCGTTATCTCGTCGAGATCGGGCTGTGCGCCGATTCGCATGAAGTGTTTCGACGCTATCTCGTTGAAGGCAAGCCGGGCTACGTGGGGCACCGTTGGGCGACTTTGAGTAACGCGGTCCGCTGGATCACGCAGGCCGGCGGTGTGGCAGTGATCGCCCATCCGGGTCGTTATGACTTCACGCCCAACGAAGAGCACGCGTTGTTCACCGAGTTCAAGGCACTGGGCGGCGAAGGGGTGGAAGTGGTCACCGGTAGCCACACGCCCGATGAATACGTCAAGTACGCAGACATGGCCCGGTCGTTCGATCTGTTGGCATCGCGCGGCTCGGACTTTCATGATCCGTCCGAGAGTCACATTGATCTGGGCGCCTTGCCAGACTTGCCGTCCAGGCTCACGCCGGTTTGGGAAGCGTTGTCGCATCGCATCGTGCGCGCTTGATCCCATTTGCTTGCGTGGTGCGGGTGCGGTAGGCTGAACAGTTATGGCCCAGTTGTTTGAAGTTCATCCGGAACACCCTCAGCCCCGTCTGCTCAAGCAGGCGGCAGATATCCTGCATCAAGGTGGCGTTGTGGCCATTCCCACAGACTCCAGCTATGCCTTGGTGTGCCACCTCGATGACAAAGCAGCCGTTGACGCTTTGCGTCGTGTGCGCGGTGTGGATGAGCGGCACCATCTGACGCTGCTCTGTCGCGACCTCTCTGAGTTGGCCAACTACGCCAGAGTCGACAACGCGCAATACCGTATGCTGAAGGCTGCGACGCCGGGGCCCTACACCTTCATTCTCGAAGCCACGAAAGAAGTGCCTCGCCGGGTGTCTCATCCATCGCGGCGCACCATTGGGCTGCGCGTGCCGGATCATCGGGTCACGCAATCGTTGCTGGAGTTGATGGGGCAGCCCTTGCTGGCGACCACCTTGATCCTGCCTGATCACGACGAGCCGCTCAACGATGCAGATGAGATCCGCGATGCGCTCGAAAAGCGCATTCAGGCAGTGGTCGATGCTGGTGCGTGCCCGATGGCGCCGACCACCGTGATTGACCTCAGTAAAGGCAGTGTGGAAGTGGTCCGCGAGGGACGGGGCGACCTCAGCGTACTCGGTCTGGCGTGACGGACTGAAGGGCTTGGTCAAGCCAGGCTACATCAAAGCCAAGGTGCCATTGATCGCCCACACGCATCAGCGGCACACCAGGTGCTCCCTGCCGATTGAAGGCTGCCTGACACGCCTGGTCGAGCTCAATGTTGCACTCAGTCCAGCGGACTTGGTGCCCATCCAGCCAGACCTTGGCCTGTGCGCAATAGGGGCACGTCGACGTCGTGTACAG
This sequence comes from Aquabacterium sp., assembly GCF_048860245.1. Taxonomy (GTDB): domain Bacteria; phylum Pseudomonadota; class Gammaproteobacteria; order Burkholderiales; family Burkholderiaceae_C; genus Aquabacterium. The sequence continues at coordinate 11,624 of NZ_JBLIZW010000127.1, forward strand.
GGTGATGGGCACACTTTGCGCACGTGACTGGATCGAGGCAGACAACTGCTCGCGCTGCCACCAGTGATAGGCTTGAAAGCCCCCTGAAACAACGGCCAGCAGCAATGCCAGTGCCCACAGCGATCGGCCCCATGGCGTGTGTGATGGCCTCATCGTGTCAGGCCTTGGATACAGGAGGCGCGCTGGCCTTTTGACCAATCTTGCTTTCTTGCCCGGCAATCAGCTTGCGGATGTTGGCTTCATGGCGCCAAATCAGCAGCGCGCTCATGACCACAACGCCGATGGTCTGCACACTCAGTCCCCAGCCGAGCACCTGAATGGCCGGCGCCGCCAGCGAAGCAATCAGTGCGGCCAGTGACGAGTAACGCGTGATCACGGCCACGGCCAACCACGTCAGCAAGACCAGGCCACCCAGCCCGCCGGCAAAACCCAGCAGCACGCCGGCGGCGGTTGCGACGCCTTTGCCGCCTTCAAATTTGAAGAACACCGGCCACAGGTGCCCCAGGAAAGCGCCCAAACCGATGGCCGTCACCACGGTCACGTCCAGACCCATTTGCACCGCGATCGCGACGGGGATGTAACCCTTCAACGCATCAAACACCAAGGTCAGGATGGCTGCAGCCTTGTTGCCCGAGCGCAAAACGTTGGTCGCGCCCGGGTTGCCCGAGCCGTAACTGCGTGGATCGGCCAAGCCAAAGAGGCGGCTCACGATCACGGCAAAAGACAAAGAGCCGATCAGGTAAGCAATCACTGCACCGCCAGCGGCCAGCACAACAGGATCCAGAGAAGACAGGTTCATACCAGGACAGACAGAATCTTGACAGGCCGCCAGTGTAGTGGCTCAACCCCCCTCCAATTAAGGGGCGATCCATTGTTCGAGGGGGTTTTTACTATCTCATATCGTTGTTCGTTATTCAGAAAATCGCGGCAATTCAGACAAATACAGGTCGAGCCCGCATGATTTCTTATGAGCGTTCAGGTTGGTACCAGCGCCCCTGGTTTCTGGCAGCAGCAGCCGGTATTTTGATTGGCTTGAGCTATTGGTTTTGGGAGGCGAGGGCAGACGCTTCTGCGCAAGGCGCAGGGGTATCTGATGGCCACTCCCTGCGAGGGCTGGAGGCGCACATGGCTCAAACCGGCAGTGAGGTGCCGTCGGCCCTTTTGGTGCCACCTTCCGTGATGCCTGACGGGCGCCCATCAGATTTTTCTGCAGAAGATTGGCGGGCGCTGAAAGATGCCGCGTCGACCGCAGACAGCCCCCAAATGGAGCTTGATCGGCTGGTGGCCTATTTGCGCTTTCAAAAAGGATTCAGTCAGTGGCAATCCCTGCGCGACAGCTCTGATGTCGGTATGCGACACCAATTGGCCCAACGCCTGTTGGATCAGGTTCCTGACCGATTGAAGCAGGGCGAAATCACGTCTGGCGAAGCCGTGATGCTCCAGCAAGCCCTTCTGGGGGACATCGAGCCCGATGAGACGTTGCGCAAACAGAAGTTCGAGTTGCTGTCTGCTGAGTTGAAGGCCGTTGCGCCACAACCCGACCCCAAGAAGCAAGCAGACGAAAGCGCCCGCCTGGCTGAATACAAGCGACGCGAGGCCGCGATCGTGGCCGACTATCAGGCGAAGCCAGAGCACGACCGCAGTCAGGCCAAGTTGGAGGAAGCATTGGAGGCTGCCCGCGTCGCGGTGTACGGCGGCAAGAATTAAGCCGCCTGTTGCGAAAGGGAGGGCAGGAGATCGATAGAATCTCCGCCCACATGATCAGCAGCCTTTCGCTCACTCCTGTTGCCCATTCCGGCCAGCCGTCGATGCGCCAGATCCCCTTGGATCTGGGGCCTGTCAGCGTGCCCGGACTGGAAGAGTTCATCGAAGGCGATAACCACGAACTGTTGGCCTGGCTCAAGGCGTGGCCTGCTGTCGAGCGGCTGGGAACCCATGTCTATTTGTGGGGCCCGAAAGGCGCCGGCAAAACCCATCTGTTGCGTGCCATGATCGAGCGCGCATTGCAGGCGGGGTTTGGTGTCATCTGGCTCAATGCGCAGACTTGTCAGATGTGGGATGCGCCAGACCTTGGGGCACCGACACTGGCACTGATCGACGAGTGCGAGCAGCTGGATGCCAATCACCAGCACCTTGCGTTCAATCTTTTCATCGAGTCTGCCGCCGGGGCTGCCGCGTTAGCCGGTGGTGAGCGGGTGGACGCTTCGGTGGGGCCGCTGTACATCATCGCGGCCGGCGCGACCCCAGCGATCGATCTGGCAGTGCGCGACGATTTGCGCACCCGACTGGGCTGGGGGCTGACATTCGTCTTGCATACTCTGCCCGAGGACGGACTCAAGGCAGCCTTGACACACGAAGCTGCCCGCCGTGGCATGACGCTCGGTGACGAGTTGCTGTCTTACTTGTTGACGCGCTACAGCCGTGACCTGGGCTTCCTGATGAACCTGCTGGACCGCCTGGATCGCTACGCTCTGGCCGAGCAGCGCATGCTCACCGTCCCTTTGCTGAAACAGATGCTGGCCTCGGAGACCGCATGAACCTTTGCTTGTTTGACCTCGACCACACGTTGCTGCCATTTGACTCGGATCACGAGTTTGGCGAATTCATCATTCGGCGAGGGCTGGTGGATGCTGCGGCGTACCGTGCCACCAACGACGGTTTCTATCAGCAGTACTGTGAGGGCACGTTGGTGCTCGCTGACTACATCCGTTTCACCACCAGTGTCTGGCGTCAAATGGATGCCAAGGCGCAAGAAGCCCTGCAGCAGGGATTCATGGAAGAGGTCATTTATCCTGCGATGAAGCCGCAGGCTTTGGAATTGGTCGAGCAACATCGCCATCAGGGAGATCTGATTGCCATCGTGACGGCCACCAATGAGTTTGTGACGCGCCCCATCGCCGACGCCTTCAATGTCGATGACCTGTTGGCCGTGGAGTTGGTGAGGGATACAGAAGGCCGCGTGACAGGGGAAATTGCCGGCATTCCTTCCTTCAGAGAAGGCAAAATCGCACGTGTGGAACAATGGCTTGCCGGTCAAGGCCGGCAACTGGGCGATTTTGATCGCGTCAGTTTCTACAGTGACTCCCCCAACGACCTGCCTCTGCTGGAGCGAGCCAGCGATCCGGTCGCAACCAATCCCAGCCCCGCGCTGGAGAGCGTTGCCCGCGAACGTGGCTGGCGCATCCTGAAGTTGTTTGAATGATCAAAAGCCTGATAGACAAAATCCTGGGTAAAGACCAAGCCCGCAAGCACCCTGGCACCAAAGGTGGCCGCACGGGGGCGAAGGCTTCGCGTATCCCGACAGGCAAGCGCGTCGATGTGCCGCAGTCCGAGCACGGCATTGATCCGGACTTGGTGGATGATCGTGCGCGTCGCGTGGTGGAAACACTGCAAGACGCGGGCTACGAGGCCTACATCGTGGGCGGTGCCGTGCGCGATCTGCTGCTGGGGCATCGTCCGAAAGACTTTGACGTGGCCACCAACGCCACGCCTGAGCAGGTCAAGTCCTTGTTCCGTCGTGCGTTCATCATCGGGCGTCGTTTCCGCATCGTTCATGTGGTGTATGGACGTGGCCGTGAGCACGAGGTGATTGAAGTCTCGACTTTCCGTGCCTACCTCGACCCGAACGCGGCCGAGCAGGTCACCGGGAATGAGAAGACGTCGCGCAAGGAGTTGGGCGACAAGTCACATGTGGTGGATGCCAGCGGTCGTGTGTTGCGCGATAACGTCTGGGGGCCGCAGGATCAGGATGCCGCGCGTCGCGACTTCACTGTCAACGCGATGTATTACGACCCCCGCACGGGTGTCGTGGTCGATTACCACGGTGGCATCAAGGACGCCAAAAAGCGCGTGCTGCGCATGATTGGTGACCCGGTGGTGCGTTATCGGGAGGATCCGGTTCGCATCATTCGCGTGGTGCGTTTTGCCGCGAAATTGGGCTTCGATATTGAGCCCAAGACCCGTGAGCCTTTGCAGGAGATGTCTGAACTGCTCTCCAACGTGCCGCAGTCTCGCCTGTTTGACGAAATGATCAAGCTGCTTCAGACCGGGCATGCCGAAGCGTCGTTGGCGCAATTGAGGCACCAAGGTCTGGATAGCGGCGTGTTCCCGATTCTGGATGCTGTCTTTGACGAGGCGCGTCGACATCCTGGTCGTGAACAGTTTGTTCAATTGGCGCTGGCGGACACCGATCGCCGTGTTGGTGAGGGCAAGCCGGTGGCGCCCAGCTTCTTGCTGGCTTGCTTGCTTTGGCACGATGTGCTGGATCATTGGAAGCGCAACCAGGCGCAGGGCGAGCCTGTGTTCCCAGCCTTGCAGACGGCGACGGATCAGGTTTTTGATGCGCGCATTGGCGACATCTCTGGTCGCGGCAAGCTTGCCGCCGACATGCGTGAGATCTGGACCATGCAGCCGCGCTTCGATCGTCGCGTCGGCAATGGCCCATACACGCTGGTGGCGCAGCCTCGATTCCGCGCAGGATTTGATTTCCTCCGTTTGCGTGCCCAGGCTGGTGAAGCGGATCCCGAACTGGCTCGCTGGTGGGAGGCGTTCTCGCTGGCCGATGAGGCTGAGCAGCGGGACTTGATGGATGCCGCGCGCCAGCAGGAAATCAGCAAGCGGCAGCAAGCCCCCCGTTCCGCCTCCGCAAAGGGCGGCTCCAGCGTCGCTGGGGATGATGCGGGCGCTGCCGCCAAGAAGCGCCGTCGTCGTCGCCGTAAGCCTGCAGGCGAGGGTGGGGCGTCGGGCCAGGGTGGTGGAGACGCATCTTGATGCAGTCGAGTGGCGCGGCGTTGTCGGCTGCGCCGCATTTCATCGCCTACATCGGCTTGGGCGGCAATCTCGGGGATGTTCACACCCGGTTGCGACAGGCCCGAGATGGGATGAGTCTGTTCCCGTCCACGGCGGTATTGGCCTCATCTCCGCTGTATCGCACCAAGCCAGTCGATGCCACAGGACCGGATTACATCAACGCGGTGATTGCTTTGCGCACGCCCTTGGGCCCCTTGGAATTACTGAGTTGCCTCCAGGCCCTGGAGATTCACCATGATCGTCAGCGCCCGTATGTGAATGCGCCGCGCACGCTGGATCTGGACGTGTTGTGGCACGGCGGCTTGCAGCGCGAGGCCGATCCACTGCATTTGCCTCATCCCCGCATGTTGCAGCGAGCCTTCGTGCTGGAGCCACTTTGGGATGTCGTGCAGACATTGCGGTGTCAGCCTTCAAGGCTTGACGGGTTGTTCCCTGTGTTGATGGCGGAAAACCTTCCGGACGCGGGCCGGCGCGCGATCTTGGCGCAAGAGCAGGGTATTGAGCGCCTGGATCAGCCTTTTTGAGTTCATCTGTCCAGATTCTTGCGGGTAAATCTGGAATATTTGTTGAAATCGGGGTAGAATCTCAGGCTTTGTTGGTGGGGCTTCGTGCATGTTTGCAAAGAAGTCCACTGGCCAAGCGTGTTCAGTCATCGCTGTGCACACCGAGACAGGTCAGCCCGTTTTCCAGCCGCGAATTCCGGACGTGGTAAACGGGGGCGGGCCCAGACCCTGGTGGCAGCAGTATGCAGACCCTTACGGGCTTGTGTGGCGACCTGAAGATGTGCGGTTGGTGGCCATGTTCGGGCCCTGTTGAATGCATTCACACTGAAAGCGAATTAGTAATGACGACCATCCGTGTCAAAGAGAACGAGCCGTTCGACGTTGCCCTGCGCCGCTTCAAGCGCACCATCGAAAAGCTGGGCCTGCTGACCGAACTGCGCGCTCGCGAGTTCTACGAAAAGCCCACCGCTGAGCGTAAGCGCAAGAAGGCTGCTGCCGTCAAGCGTCACTACAAGCGCGTGCGCAGCATGCAGCTGCCCAAGAAGCTGTACTAATTGCTTCTTCGGTTGTCGGATTGGCTTCGCTGACCGGCGTCGTCAACCAGACCACAAGCCCGCGCGGGGACGCCCATGCGGGCTTTGTCTTTTTCTGAACTGTTTTTTTCAAGAGCAGACCATGAGCCTCAAACAAACCATCTCTGACGACATGAAGGCCGCAATGCGTGCCAAGGAAGCCGACCGTCTGGGTACCATCCGCATGCTGTTGGCCGCCATGAAGCAGAAGGAAGTGGATGAGCGCGTCGAACTGGACGATGCCATGATCGTTGCGATCGTGGACAAGCTCATCAAGCAGCGCAAGGACGCTGCGCAGCAGTACGACGCCGCAGGCCGTGCAGATTTGGCCGACAAGGAAAAGGCCGAGATCGTTGTCCTGGAGGGCTACCTGCCCAAGCGCTTGACGGCGGAAGAAATCTCGGATGCCGTGAAGGCCATCGTGGTCGAGTTGGGCGCGGCGGGTCCAGGCGACATGGGTAAGGTGATGGGTGTGGTCAAGCAGCGCTTGGCTGGGCAGGCCGACATGGGCTTGGTGTCTGCTGCGGTCAAGGCAGCACTGGCCGGTTGATTGCGACACAATCCAGACTTTCACATTCAAGGGTTTTGACCATGAGCGAATCTGTGACGCTGCAACCGATTGCCCCGGAAGTTTTTGCCGCCCCTCAGCTCACGCCTGAAGCCATGGCGGCCGTGGCTGAGGCTGGGTTCAAGGCGGTGTTGAACAATCGCCCTGATATGGAAGGTGGCCCCGATCAGCCTACGAGCGCGGCCATTGAGCAGGCCGCTCAGGCTGCCGGTTTGGCGTATGCACACCTGCCGGTGCAAGGCGGGTATCAGTCACCAGAAGAAATTGCGCAGTGTGCGGCGCTTTTGAAGACGTTGCCGCGACCTTTGTTGATGTTCTGCCGCAGTGGTGCGCGCTCGACCAAGCTCTACATGCAAGCGATTGCGCTGGACGATTGAACGCCTTCGATGGCGGTTGTCGCCCATGAAAAACGGAGCCCTTGAGGCTCCGTTTTAATTTGGGGCGCGGGCTCCGGCGATCAACTGATCC